>JANNDT010000458.1:0-1557 GCA_031387905.1 Deltaproteobacteria bacterium | reverse complement strand
CCGTGCGCGGTGCGAGTTGCGCGGCGTTCGTGGGCGTAGGCGTCGGGCGTGAACGGCGCGCATGGATCGTGCGGCGCTGGAAACGAGCCCGCGCTTCGCGCGTCGTAGCGCGCCGCCAGCGCGCGCGCGACGGGAATCTCCTTCACGGGATCCTCGGTGAGCGAGACGCGAATCGTGTCGCCGAGGCCATCTTCGAGCAGCGCTCCGATGCCGATCGCGCTCTTCACGCGCCCGTCCTCGCCGTCGCCGGCTTCCGTAACACCTACGTGAAACGGGTACGAGGGCGTCGCCCACGGATCGAGGCCCGCGCGAGCCGCTCGCTCCGCCAGCCGCGCCGCCAGCAGCCGGTAGGCATGGATGGCGATTCGCGGGTTGCTCGCCTTCATCGAGAACACGACGTCGTAGTAAGCCTCGCTCTCGCACACGTCGAGGAACTCGAGCGCGCTCTCGACCATGCCGAGCGCGGTGTCGCCGAAGCGGTTCATGATGCGGTCAGAGAGCGAGCCGTGATTGGTGCCGATGCGCAGCGCGCGGCCGAGTTCCTTCAGCCGCCGCACCAGCGGCCGGAAGCGCTCCTGCGCGTGTTCCACTTCCTCGGCGTACTCGGCGTCGCCGTAGTCGCGCGCCGCGAAGCGCTTCTTGTCGGCGTAATTACCGGGATTCACGCGCACCTTCTCGACGTGCAGCGCCGCCTCCATCGCGGCGTTCGGCGTGAAGTGGATGTCCGCGACCAGCGGCACGCGCACGCCGCGCCGGAGCAACTCGGCGCGAATGTTCGCGAGGTTCTCCGCATCGCGAATGCTCGGCGCGGTGATGCGCACGATCTCGCAGCCCGCTGCTGCGAGGCGCTCGCTCTGATCCGCCGTGGCGCGCGTGTCGAGCGTGTCGGTGGTCGTCATCGACTGCACGCGAATCGGATTTGCCCCGCCGATCGCGACGTCGCCCACGCGCACGACGCGCGTCTGCCTGCGCCGCGGAGCGAACGGGCTCGCGACGTAAGGCAGCGTCACGCGCGCGCCGCTTCGATCAGCGCGTAGAGGCGCTCGATCGCGGCGTCGAGCTTCCCAGCGTCGCTGCCGCCGCCCTGCGCGAAGTCGGGGCGCCCGCCGCCCTTGCCCCCAACAACTGCCGAGATCTCGCGCACGAGGTCGCCCGCCTTCAGCTTGTCCTTGAGATCGGGCGTTACACCGAGCGCGAGCGAGACCCGCCCGTCGTCAACTGAGGCGACCAGCACTACCCCGGATTTTGCTTGGTTGCGCAGATCGTCGACTAGACCGCGAAGGTCATTGGGCGAGAATCCCTCGACTCTCTTCTCGAAGACCTTCACGCCCGCAATGTCGCGCCCCACCAATCCCTGAATCGAGCCCGTGATTCCAGGAAGTGTGCCTTGCAAGGTGCCCGTGACCGCTCGCCGCTTCAGCTCGGCGATCTGCTTCTCCGCCGCCTTCAAATCGGCACGCAGCCTCTGGATGCGTTCGTCGGCCTCCTGCCGCAGTCTCTTCTCCTGCGCGCGCACGTGCGCGAGCGCGCCGAGACCTGTTAGGGCCTCGATCCGCC
>JANNDT010000161.1:0-3144 GCA_031387905.1 Deltaproteobacteria bacterium | reverse complement strand
GCCGCGCGCGCTCGCGCCGCGCCCGCAGACCGGGCGCGAGTCTCCGCGCGGGCGCCCGCTCGCAGGCATTACGGTGCTCGAGTTCGCGACGATCATCGCCGCGCCGCTGGGGACGACGCTGCTCGCGGACCTCGGCGCGCGGGTGATCAAGGTCGAGGCGCTCGAAGGCGACCCGTACCGTCACCTGCTCGCGCGCGGCCTGATGGCGGTGAAGACCAACGCGGGCAAGGAGTCGATCTGCCTCGACCTGAAATCGGCCGAAGGGCGCGCGATCGCACAGGCGCTCGTGCGCCGCGCGGATGTGCTCGTGCACAACTACCGGCCCGGCGTGCCCGAGCGATTAGGGATCGACTACGCGAGCGCGCGGGCGCTGCGCCACGACGTGATCTGGGTCTCCGCGAACGGCTACGGCCCCGACGGCCCGAGCGCGCGGCGGCCGGTGACGCACCCCGTTGCGGGGGCGGCGATGGGCGGCGCAGGTCATCAGGGCGCGCCGACGCTCGCGCGCTCGCACGAGACGCTCGCCGAGATTCGCGAGGGCGCACGCCAGCTGATGCGCGCCAACGAGGCCAACCCCGATCCGAACACCTCGGTCGTGATTGCCTCCGCCGTCTTGCTCGGGCTGCTCGCGCGCGAGCGCTTCGGCATCGGCCAGCCGATCTACGTCGACATGCTCACCGCGAACGCTTGGGCGAACGCCGATGATTTCCTCGACTACGCGGGCAAGCCCGAGCGCCCGCGCGTCGACGCGGAACTGCTCGGCTTCGGCCCGACGTATCGGCTGTATCCCGCGCGCGAGGGCTGGGTGTTCGCTGCGTTGCACACGGACGCGGAGTGGGCGCGCTTCTGCGCCGCGGCCGAGCGCGCCGAGTTGGTGAACGACGCGCGCTTCGCGAGCGTCGCCGCGCGCACGGCAAACGCGGAGGCCCTGGCAGCCGCGCTCGCGGAGCTGTTTCGCTCGCGCACGGCCGACGAGTGGGAGCGGCTCCTAACAGCGGTGCGCGTCGGCTGCGTGCGTGCGGACGCGACCGAGCCTGGGCGCTTCTTCGCGCGCGACCCGCACATCGCCGAGAACGCCTTCGTGCAGCCTTGCACGCACGCGCGCTTCGGCGACGTGCTGCGCTGGGGCCCACTCGTCACGGTCGGCGGCGCCGCCGAGTCTTATGGCGCCGGTGCGCTCGCCGGCGACTGCACCGATGCGCTGCTGCGCGAACTCGGCCGCAGCGATGCGGAGATCGCGCGGCTGCGCGCGGAGCGCGTCGTCGCCTCGGAGCCGACTGCGAGCTGAGCGCGTGGCGAGCGCTCTTTACCAGGCGTGCACTTCGCCGTTCCACTTCATGAAGCTGCCCGTATTCGCGACCGTGCTGCCCGCGATCACGGACATGATTCCCGCCGCGCTCTCTTCGACGCTGATGTCGGCGTTCTTGCCGCCCATGTCGGTGCGCACGAAACCGGGATGCACGAGCGCGACTGCGATGCCGTCCTTGGCGAGCTCGACCGAGGCCATCTTCATCACCTTGTTCACCGCGCCCTTCGTCGAGCAGTACGCGTACATCACCGGCATGGCGAAGGCGATTGCGCCCATCTGGCTGGTGATCGTGATCGCGCGCGGGTTCTTGCCGGCCTTCAGGTTGGCGCGAAAGGCCTGCAGCATGCGCAGCGGCGCCATGGTGTTGACGGCGAACGTCTCCGCCCAGCCGTCGTAATCCATGTTCTGCAGCGATTGATTCTGGAACGCCGGCCCCGGCATGCCGGCGTTGTTAATGAGAATATCGATCGGCGTCGCGCCGATTTCCTTGGCCAGCGCCGCCACCGATTCGCCGTTCGCCACGTGGACGCCGTGGACCGTCACGCCCTTGGCAGACGTTGCGAGCGTCTGGAGCTGCGCCGCCTCAGCCGGAGCCCGGCAGCACGCGAGGACGCGATTCCCAGCGGCGGCGTAGCGCATGGCGAGTTCCAGCCCGATGCCACGGTTGGCGCCGGTGATCAGTACGGTGTCCATCGGTCATGCTCCTCAGTTGGAAATGAAGAACGCACGCTAGCGCGATACAGTCGGCGCGGAATTCAACACGCGAGGGATCCATGACCACTGCCGCTAAGCCGCTCGATCCGCAAACCATGCCGAAGTCGCCGGGGCTCACGTACCAGGACCTTCTCGATCAGGACACGCACCCGGTGCCGCCGGTGCTGCGCCTGCAATCGCCGAAGGACTTCGGCGACGCGGACATTTCTGTCGCGCGTTACACGACGAAGGAGTGGCACGAGCGCGAGGTGGAGCGGCTGTGGAAGCGCGTCTGGCAGTTCGCGTGCCGCGAGGAAGACATTCCCGAGCCCGGCGATCACATCCGCTACGACATCGCCGGCCTGTCGTTCCTGGTGGTGCGCACGCAGAGCGGCGCCATCAAGGCGTACCCGAATGCGTGCCTGCATCGCGGGCGAATGCTCAAAGAGTTTGACGGCCACGCGTCCGAACTGCGCTGCGCGTTTCACGGCTTCTGCTGGCATCTCGACGGCAAGCTCAAGGATGTGCCGGCGCGCTGGGACTTCCCGCACATCGACGACGCCAAGTTCTCGTTGCCCGAGTTGCCCGTCGCGCTGTGGGCCGGCTTCGTGTTCATCAATCCGGATCCGAACTGCGCGCCATTCGCCGAGCACGTCAAGGATCTCGCGGAGCAGTTTCAACGCTGGGATCTGAGCAAGCTGTACAAGCAGGCGCACGTGGCGAAGATCATGCCCGCGAACTGGAAGGTGGCGCAGGAAGCATTCTGCGAGGCCTACCACGTGAACGGCACGCACCCGCAGATCTCGCGCGGAATCGGCGACGTGAACAGCCAGGTGGATATCTGGGAGAACTGCGCGCGCGTAATCACTCCCGGCGCTACGCCGAGCCCGCTGCTGGACTACGAAGTGAGCGCGACGGACATCTTGCGCTCGTCGATGGACATCCCGGAAGGCGACCCGGTGCCGGCGCCGCCGAACGGCGTCTCGCCGCGGGCGTTCATGGCCGCGCTGGGCCGCGAATCCCTGCGCGCAGACGCCGGTGCGCTGGTGGACGAGTACTGCGACGCCGAGTTCGCCGACAGCCTCGACTACACGCTGTTCCCGAACTTCCATCCCTGGGGCGCCTTCAATCGCATCGTCTAC
>JANNDT010000432.1:0-2712 GCA_031387905.1 Deltaproteobacteria bacterium | reverse complement strand
CATCAGCTTCGGGCTTTATCAGGCGTGGCAGATGACCCGGCGGGTTGCGGTTGCGGTCGAGGGCCCGTTCTCGCTCGGGCGGGGCGCGGCCGCGGGTGGCTGACGCGAAGCTGTGCCCCGGCTGCGGCGCCG
This sequence comes from Deltaproteobacteria bacterium, assembly GCA_031387905.1. Taxonomy (GTDB): domain Bacteria; phylum Myxococcota_A; class UBA9160; order UBA9160; family UBA6930; genus VGRF01. Next base: position 2,580 of record JANNDT010000432.1, on the reverse strand, counting down.
AGCTCGCGCCGGGGCTTCTCGCCTGCCCGGTCTGTCGCCGCCTAACGCGCGGCGCTGAGCTCGCCGAACTCGCGGCGAGCGCCGAGCAGGCCACTCGAGCGGGCGATCTCGCCGCAGCCCTCGCGAGCTGGCGGAGCGCACTCGAGTTGCTGCCCCACGACGCGCCGCAGGCGCAGCAGATCCGCGCGAGGGTCGCGGCCATCTCGGAGCGCGTAGGCGCCGCGCCTTCTGCGCGCGCAAGCGCGGTGCCCAAGTGGCTCGCTCCCCTCGGCGCCTTCGGTCTCATGCTCTGGAAGTTCAAGTTCGCGCTCGTCTTCGTGCTCACGAAGGGGAAGCTGCTGCTGCTCGGTCTCACCAAAGGCAGCACGTTCTTCTCGATGCTCGCCTCATTAGGGCTGTACTGGTCCATCTGGGGCTGGAAGTTTGCGCTCGGCTTCATCGCAATGCTGTACGTCCACGAGATGGGGCACGTCTCGGCGCTGCGCAGTCTCGGCATAAAGGCCAGCGCGCCGATGTTCATCCCGGGCCTCGGCGCATTCGTGCGGCTGAAGCAGTACCCGGCCAGCCCGGTCGAGGATGCGCGCATCGGGCTCGCCGGCCCGATCTGGGGGCTTGCGGCGGCGCTGGGCGCATTCGCCGTCTACCTAATCACCGGCCGCGCGATCTTCGCGGGCATCGCGCATGCGGGCGCGGCGCTGAACCTCTTCAACCTGATCCCCGTCTGGCAGCTCGATGGCGCCCGCGGCATGCGCGCCCTCGCGCGCCGCGAACGCGGCCTGATCGCAGCTGGCATCGCCGCGGGCTGGGCGCTCACCGCGCAAGGCCTGTTGTTCGCGCTCGCACTGGTCGCGGGCTGGCGCGCGTTCGAGCGCGGTGCGCCGGCGCAGTCCGATCGGCGCACATTCATCGAGTTCGCGGGGCTGATTGCGGTGCTCGCCGCGCTGAGCGCGATCGAGGTGCCCGGCATCCCCGCGCGTTAGGCGCGCAGGCGCGGGCGGAGTCAGCCCTCGCAGCGCTTGGCAACGGTGAAGTTCCGCAAATACGCGCCGGCTTGCTCCGGGCCCATCGGCCGCGAAACGAGGTAGCCCTGGATCTCGTCGCAGTGCTGCGCTGCGAGCACGTCGAGCTGCGCTTCGTCTTCGACGCCTTCGGCCGTCACGCGCAGGTTCATCTCGCGGGCCATCGCGAGGATTGCGACCGCGATGGCGCGATCGTGCTCGCTCGAGTCGATCCCGGTCACGAACGAGCGGTCCATCTTCACCCGGTCGATGTTGAGTTGCTTCAGCTGATTCATGTTCGAGTAGCCGACGCCGAAATCGTCGATCGCGATCTGCACGCCGAGCGCTTTGATGCGCGCGAGTATTGCGCGCGCGCCCTCGAGGTTCGCGACGAGCGCGGTCTCCGTGATTTCGATCTCGAGCGCCCTCGGCGCTAGGCCGTTCTCGGCGAGCGCGTGTTGGAGGCGCTCTACGAACGCGGGTCGCGCCAGCTGCACCGCAGAGACGTTGACCGCGATTCGTTCGAGCGGGAGGCCCGCGTTGATCCAGCGGCTCGCCTGCGCGCAGGCCGCGTGCAGCACCCAATCGCCGATCGCGTGAATCTGGCCGGTCTCCTCCGCCAAGCCGATGAACTCGAGCGGCGGCACGTCGCCGAGTTCGGCGTTGCGCCAGCGCAGCAGCGCCTCCATGCCCGCGACGCGTCCGCTGCGTAGATCGAGCTGCGGCTGATAGTGCAGCGACAGCTCGCCGCGCTCGATCGCTCCGCGAAGCTGGTGCTCCATTGTCAGCGACTCGAGCGCGCTCTCGTTCATCGACGTGTCGTAGTGGCGGAACGTGTCGCGCCCGCTGCGCTTGGCGTAATACATCGCGAGATCGGCGTTGCGTAGCAGCGTTTCGAGATCCGAGCCGTCGCCCGGCGCGACGGCGATGCCGATGCTCGGGGTGACGACGAATGCGTGGTCGTTCGCGTAAAGGGGCGCTGCGAGCGCACGCACGAAGCGCGTCGCGACAGCCGCGGCGGCGTTCTCATCCCGCAACTCCGGCAAGAGCGCCAGGAACTCGTCGCCGCCCAGGCGCGCGAGCTGGCGCCGCTCGCCGCCGGCGGGGGCGTCCTCGCGCAGTGCGGCCTCGAGCCGCAGCGCCGCCGCCTTCAACACTTCGTCGCCGACGCTGTGCCCGAGCGTGTCGTTGATGCGTTTGAAATTGTCGAGATCGATGACGAGCACGCCGAGCTTGTGCCCGAGGCTTTGGGAAGTTGCGAGCGCGCTTGCGACTTGTTCTCGGGCGAACTCGCGATTCCCAAGCCCGGTCAGCAAGTCGAAGTAAGCGAGCCGCCGCAGGTGCGCTTCAGCGCGCGCCTTCTTGCCGAGCGCCACCGCCAGCTGTCTCACCTCATGCGCGTGAAACGGCTTCTGCAGATAGAAGAGCTTTTCCGCAGGGGGGATGCGCACGGATAGGTCCGCTGGGTCGATGTCCGAGTAGGCCGTCGCGATGACGATGTCGAGCTGCGGGTCGAGCGCGCGCATCGCGGCCGCAGCCCACGCACCGTCGCGGCCGGGCGGCATGCGCATGTCGAGAAACA
>JANNDT010000424.1:0-3813 GCA_031387905.1 Deltaproteobacteria bacterium | reverse complement strand
CCTCGTGCGGCTCGCCAAGGACGAGGCGCCGGACGGCGTGCACCTGCTCACGCCCGCGCTCACGCACCAACAGATCGCCGACATGATCGGCACTTCGCGCGAGACCGTGACGCGCGTGGTGAAGGACCTGAAGGGCGCGGGTTGGCTCGATCAAGACGGCAAGCGATATCTGGTCGCCGCCGACGCCGGCGCTGGGGACATCGAGTAAGCGCCGGTTTCCCGCCGCGCCGGCGCCGTCGGCGACGGTCTTCCTTGTTGACTTCGCTCGGCTCCGAGGACTCCGCCTCGCTGCGCGCTTCGCTTGCGGCCTCGCGCCCGGGTTCGAGGTGGTGCGACTCCCAGCTTCGACCGGCGGTGGAGCGTTTTCGCTCGGGGCCCCAATGGGGGCCCCAATGGGGTCAGACCCCGAACGCCTCACTTTTCCGCGCGAGATCGGACGCAGGTGGACGAAGTCGGCGCGATTGCGAGCCGCAGGAGAAGCCGCGACGCAATCCGCACTGCTTCGCCGACCGCAGCGATACCGAAAGGGGTCTGACCCCTTTCGGTATCGCTGCGGGAGCGGGAGCTGCACCTCCAGCGGGGGAGCCGCAGCGCCGATGACGCGAGGCGTGCTGCTCCAAGACGCCTCGTTCGCGCATGCGCTGTTGCTCTCGCTGCGTTCCGGCTTGCTGGCTGTGGACGCGGCGGGGCGCGTCGTCGCAATTTCAGCTGAGGCCGCGCGGCTGCTCGGCATCCCAGCGCGGCTGGGGGAGCCGATCGCGAGCGCGCTCGCGAGCCAGCCCGAGGTGCTCGCGCAGTTGGAAGCCGCGCGGCAGGGGCGGCCCGCGCCACGCGCCGAGCTTGCGCTGCGCAGTACGGGCGGTGAGACGCACACGATCGGCTACAGCGCGGTGCCCGTGATGGGCGGCGGCGCGGCAATCTTGTTCCGCGACCTCACTCCGATCGAGCGGCAGAGCGAGCAGGAGCGCCTCACGGGTCGCTTGGCCGCGCTCGGGCAGATGGCGGCGGGCCTGGCCCACGAGATCCGCAACCCGCTCGCCTCGATCGAACTGCTCGCAGGCCTGGTGGCGCGCGAGGCCGGTGAGCGCGCGGTGTTGAAGGATTTCGCCGACGAGATCTCGAGCGAGGTGCGCACGATTGCCGCGACCGTCGAGACCTGCCTCGCGTGGGTTCGCCCCGAGCCGGCGCAGCGCGCGCCACTCGCTCTCGGCGCGCTCACCGAGGAAGCTCTGCGCCACGCGCTCACCCGCGCGAACTTCGCGGGAGAGATCGTGCGCGAAGTGGATCCGCGCGCCTGCGGCACGGGCGATTTCGCGATGCTGCGCTCCGCGCTCGAGAACTTGCTGGTGAACGCGGTGCAGGCGATGGCCGCGGACGAGCGCGGCTCGCCGCATCGCCTCACGCTGCGCGCGAGCCCGCTGGCCGGCGCCCCGGCGGGCTTCTCACTGTTCGTGGAAGACAGCGGGCCCGGCGTCTCCGCCGATTTGCGCGAGCGCATCTTTTTCCCGTTCTTCACGACGCGCGCTGCGGGTTCGGGCATCGGCCTCGCGTGGGTGCAAAAGGCAGCCGCAGCGCACGGCGGCAGCGTGAGCGTTGCGGACCGCCCGGGCGGCGGTGCGCGCTTCGCGCTGCACATTCCCGAGGAGCCGAGCGCGTGAGCCTCGCCGGCGCCTCCGTGCTCGTGGTCGAGGACAACGCGACGCTGCGCCGCGCAATCGTGCGCGCGCTCACCGGGCGTTGCCAGCGCGTGGAGGAAGCCGAGGCGTGCGGGCCGGCGCGCGAGCGCATCGCGAACGCCGAGGACGCCTTCGACGTGGTGCTGACGGATCTGCGCCTGCCCGACGGCAGCGGCCTCGAACTGCTGCGCGCCGCCCGCGCGCGCCAGGCCCGCAGCGCGGTCGTCCTAATGACTGCGCACGGCACGATCGACGCCGCGGTCGACGCGATGCGCGAGGGCGCCTTCGATTTCCTGCAGAAGCCTTTCGAGCTGGCGGAACTCGAGGCGCGGCTCGAGCGCGCGGCGGTTCAGGCGCGGCTCGTCGCGGAAGTCACGGAGTTGCGCGCGTCCCTCGGCACCCGCCGCTCGCGCAGCGCGCTGGTCGGCAAGCACCCGGTTTTTCTGGCGGCCATCGAGCTCGCGGAGCGCGTCGCGAACACGCGCTCGACGGTGCTCGTGAACGGCGAGACGGGCACCGGCAAGGAACTGATCGCGAGCCTCGTGCACTCTGCCTCGCAGCGCGCCGATGGGCCGTTCGTCAAAGTGAACTGCGCGGCGTTGCCGGAGACGCTGCTCGAATCCGAGCTGTTCGGGCACGAGCGCGGCGCCTTCACATCCGCCGATCGCCAGCGCATCGGCCGCTTCGAGCAGGCGAGCGGCGGCACGCTCTTCCTCGACGAGATTGGCGACCTCTCGCTCGCCACCCAGTCAAAGCTGTTGCGGGTGCTGCAAGACCAAGAGTTCCAGCGTCTCGGCGGCGTGCGCACGCTGCGCACCGATGCGCGCGTGGTGGCCGCCACCAACAAGGAACTGCGCGCCGCGATCGCGGCGGGTGAGTTTCGCGAAGATCTCTTCTTCCGGCTGAACGTGATCACGATCGAACTACCCGCGCTGCGCGAGCGGCCCGCAGACATCGACCTGCTCGCGCACCATTTTCTGGCCGAGTTTGCGCAGGAACTCGGGCGCCCGCGCAGCGGCTTCGCGGCCGCGGCGCTCGCGCGCATCCGCTCGCACAGCTGGCCCGGCAACGTGCGCGAGTTGCGCAACGCCATCGAGCGGGCCGTGCTGATGGGCGACGGCCCCACGATCGAACTGGGCGACCTCTCGCTCGGCGACTCTGCGCGGGCGTCCGGACGCGGCGCTTGGCGTCCGCAGTTGCCCGCGCGCGGCCTCGCGCTGCCCGAGATCGAACGCGCCGCCGTGCAGGAAGCGCTCGAACGCTGCGGCTGGGTCCAGAAGGACGCCGCCGACTGGCTGCGCATCTCGCCCCGCAAGCTGAACTACATGATTCAACAAATGGGCATTACGCACGCAACCTGGCGCCGGAACCGGGACACTGACTAGAGCAAGCCGCGCGCGCTTGCCTTCTAGCGCAGTTCGCCAGCGGCCCGGTTAGATTGGCCGCCCGTGTCATCGAGGAGCCTTCAGATGTCGTTCGCCCGCATTCTCGTCTGCTTGATCGCGCTCGCGGTCGTTGCTTGCCAGAGCGACCAGGAGCGCGCAGCCGAGCATCTCGCGCGCGGCGGGGAAGCGCTGACCGGCGAAAAATGGGACGCAGCCGTGATCGAGTACAAGAACGCGACGCAGCTCGATCCCAACAACGCCGCCGGCCATTATGGCCTTGCGAAGGCGTACCTCGGCAAAAAGGAAGCGCGCTCGGCGTACTGGGAGCTCGAGGAAACGGTGCGGCTCGACCCGAGCGACACGCAGGCGCGCATCGATCACGGCGAGTTCCTGCTGTTCGGGCGCACCGAGGAACTCGAGAAGGCGATTGCGAGCGGCGACGCGATCATCAAGGCCGAACCCAAGCGCTGGGAGGGCTACGCGCTGAAGGGGCGCGCGCTCGAGGCGCTCGCCCGGCGCGAAGAGGCGGGCGAGGCGTTCGCCAAGGGCGTCGAGTTGGCGCCCGACCAGGCGCCAATGGTGTTGTTATGGGCGAATCACCTGAAGCAGGCCGGGAAACTGGCGGAAGCCGAGGCGCACTATCGCAAGCTCGCCGAACTCGCGCCGGGCTTCGGCACGTCGGCGGCGCTGGGCGGATTCTTCGCGAGCATCGAAGGCCGCGATGCAGACGCCGAAGCGTCGTATCGCGCCGG
>JANNDT010000423.1:0-8105 GCA_031387905.1 Deltaproteobacteria bacterium | reverse complement strand
CGGGAACCCGGGCGGGTTCTTGTACGTCGACAACAGCGAGGGGCCGATCACCTACATCTTCGCGCCTGCGAAGTTCCTGGGCGATCTCACGAGCCTCGACGGCGGAAGCGTCTCCTTCGACGGCAATCTGCTGGGGATCGGAGGCTCCGGCTACACAGGCTTTGAGGACTACGGCCACTTGCAAATTTCCGGACCGGGCGGCTCCGCCGTCCTCGATCTGGTGCCGGGCGTGGCGCCGAACAACACGCCGCCGATCGGCGCATGGGCGACTTTCTCGGCGTCGTTCACCGCTGCTTCATTCGGCAAGACTCAGACCGAGTGGACCGCGATCCTCGCCAACGTGACCGAGGTGCGGCTGAGCGTTGAGTCGTTGTTCGGCAACGAGATCGAGGGCGTCGACAACTTCCAACTCGTGCCCGAGCCGGCGCTCTCGCTGCTGCTCGGGCTCAGCGGCCTCGCGCTCCTCGGACGGCGGCGCCGCGCGTAGCCAGGGACCTATGCTGCCCCGGTCGCCGCGCGAGGCGCGGCGACCGGAGGCAACATGGAAATTCGCGACTGGGTGATCGACGCCGACACGCACATCACCGAGCCCGCCGACGTCTGGAGCAGCCGGGTGCCGGCGAAGTTCAAAGATCGCGCACCGCGGCTCGTGCGAGATCCGAAGACGCAGTGGGACGTCTGGAACCTCGCGGGCGAAGCGCCGCTCGTGCCGATCGGCTTTACCGCCGTCGCGGGCTGGAAGGAGCCCTTCCCGGCTGCGCCCAAGAACCTCGACGAGTGCCCGCCGGCTTCTTATGACGCGAGAGCGCGGCTCGCCTACATGGATTCGATCGGCGTCTGGGCGATGGCGATCTATCCGAACGTCGCCGGCTTCGGCAGCCAGGCGTTCCTGAAGCTGAAGGACCGCGAGCTGATGCTCGCGTGCGTGCGCGCCTACAACGATTTCCTAATCGATTGGTGCTCCGCCGACGCGCGCCGCTTCATCCCGATCGCGTCGATGCCGTTCTGGGACGTGGACGCCGCGGTCATCGAGATGGAGCGCGCCGCGCGCATCGGGCACAAGGGCGTGCTCTTCACCGGCGAACCGCAGGTGCACGGCATGCCGATCCTCGGCAGCCCCCACTGGAGCCGCTTCTGGGCGGCGGCGCAGGATCTCGAGCTGCCGGTGAGTTTCCACATCGGCACCGGCACCTTCGACGGCGGTTTCACGAAAGAACGCATGGACGTCACCGGGATGGGCTCCACCAACGCGGTCGTCGCGGTGAACTTGTTCCTCGACAATGGCAAGCAGTTGGTGGACTTGCTGTTCTCAGGCGTGCTGCCGCGCTACCCGCGGCTCAAGGTGATCTCGGTCGAGAGCGGGATCGGCTTCATCCCGTTCATCCTGGAATCGTGCGACTACACCTTCGGCTACTCGCGCGTGCGCCAGCAGCGGCCCGAGTTCACGATGCTGCCGAGCGAGTACTTCAAGCGGCAGGTCTACGCTTGTTACTTCTACGAGGAGTTCGCGCCGCAGCACTTGCTCGACGCGATCGGCGCCGACAATGTGCTGTTCGAAACCGACTACCCACACCCGGTGTGCCTATTCGGCAACGTGCGCGAGAAGATCGACGCGGGGCTGCGCGGCCAACCGCTGAGCGTGCGCAACAAGCTGCTCTGGGAGAATGCGGCGAAACTCTACAAGGTGGCGAGGCCAGATCGGCCGTGGCTGCCGCCGGTAGCGTCGTCGTAGCGCGTGGCATCAAGCGCTCGGCACGGGATCGACTCCGCCCAGCAGCGCGGCGCCGGGCGAGACGATCGCGCGCTGCGCGATGCGCCAGCGGCCGTCCGGCCCCTTGGCGAGGCGGTCGTGATACGTCGCGAAGTTCGACGTTCGGATGCCTTCGGACGTAGTCATGAACACGCTGAAGTCCGTCCACGCTCTTGCGCGGTTCACATCGATGAGATCGATTACAGGTTGGAGCACGGCGTGCTTGAGTGGCGCAACGGGCTGCATGCCGCCGACTGCGCTCACGATCTCAGCGCGGCCACGCAGCGTCTTGCCGAACACGAGGAACACGGCGTCCTCGCTGAACAGCTCGCCCCACGCCTCGAGCCGCTTCGCGTCGAGCAGCTGCGGGTAGAGCGCGATCAGGCGGCGAATCGCGTCGAAATCGTTCATGGCGACAACCTCGAATAGGAGAGACGCATGGCCAGCGAGCAACTGACGACGATCCTCGACATGTTGCGCGCGAATCCGCTGCAAGGCGACCTCGCGCAGATGCGCGCGAACATGGAGCTCGGCAGCGCAGCGACGCCGCTGCCGAGCGACGTGAAGTTCGAGGCGGTGAGCGCGAATGGCGTGACCGCGGAGTGGGCGATCGCGCCCGGCGCGCGCGACGACCGTGCGCTCGTGTACGTGCACGGCGGCGGCTACACGATGGGCTCGCTCGCGACCCATCGCGCGCTGTGTGCACGGCTCTCTCGGCTCGCTCGCATGCGCGTGCTCAACGTCGCGTACCGGCTCGCGCCCGAGCATCCGCATCCCGCCGCAGTCGAGGATGCGGTGGCGGCGCTGCGCTGGGTCTACGCGCAGGGCTTCGCGCCGAGCCGCGTCGCGATCGGCGGCGATTCCGCGGGCGGCGGCCTAACACTCGCGACGCTGCTGTCCCTGCGCGACGCGAACCTGCCGCTGCCGGCCGCGGGCGTGTGCATCTCGCCGTGGACCGATCTCAGCGCCTCGGGCGAGAGCATTCGCAGCAAGGCGAGCGTCGACCCGATGGTCACCGAGGGCCCGCTGCGCGCGATGGCCGCCGCGTATCTCGGCGGCAAGGACGCGCGCACGCCACTCGCCTCGCCGCTGTTCGCGAACCTGCGCGGCCTGCCGCCGCTGCTCGTGCAAGTGGGCGATGCCGAGATGTTGCTCGACGACTCGACGCGCCTCGCTTCGCGCGCGCGCGATGCGGGCGTCGACGTCACGCTCGAAGTCTGGGAGGAGATGTTCCACGTCTGGCACGCGTTCGCGGAGATCCTGCCCGAGGCCACCCGCGCGTGTGAGCGCATCGCTGCGTGGCTCGAGCCGCGGTTATCAGGCGCGAGCGACGTTGATGCGCTCGCCGCAATCGAAGAGATCAAGCGACTGAAGGCGCGTTACTTCCGGCTGATGGATACGAAGCAGTTCGAGGCGCTGGGCGCGCTGTTCTCGAAGCACGCGCGGCTCCTCGACGAGGAATCGGGCACTGGCTGGACGGGGCGCGCTGCCATCGCGGCGGGCCTCGCGCGGGTGCTCGCTCCGCCCGTCCGCAGCGTCCACCACGGCCACATGCCCGAGATCGAGCTTGTTAGTGCGAACGAGGCGCGCGGCGTGTGGGCGATGAACGACTGGGTGGACACGCCCGAGTTCACGCTCGACGGTTGGGGCCACTACCACGAGCGCTACCTGTTCGAGGACGGCGCGTGGCGGATCGCGGACGAGCGCATCTCGCGGCTGCGCGTGGTGCGCACACCGAAGGCGCCGGCGCAATCCGCGAAGCGCGGAGGGAAGCAGCCATGAGCGCGCCCGTAATTCTCGAAGTCGCGCTGAACGGCGTCACCAAGAAGAAGCAGAACGCGGCCGCGCCCGAGACGCCCGCGGAGATCGCCGCGGACGCGCTGGCGTGCTTCGCCGCGGGCGCCGCGATCGTGCACACGCACACGACGCGCCCGTCTGCGACGCCAGAGGACTGCGCCGAGCAGTACCTCGCCGCGTACCGCTTGGTGCTCGCGCAGAAGCCCGACGCGATCCTCTATCCCACGGTCGGCTTCGGTATCGCGGGAACCGCGCGCTTCGATTACGCGGCGCACCTCGCCAAGGCCGGCGCGATTCGCTGCAGCGTGCTCGACCCCGGCAGCGTGAACCTCGGCGCTAGCGGCGCCGACGGCCAGCCGCAGCCGATGGACTTCGTCTACGTGAACAGCCCGAACGACATCCGCCACATGACCGAGATTTGCCGCAAGCACGGCCTCGGCCCGAGCATCGCGATCTTCGAGCCCGGCTTTCTGCGCGTGATTCTGGCCATGCAGCGCAAAGGCAGCCTGCCGCCCGGTGCGCTCGTGAAGCTCTACTTCGCCGCGGGCGGCTACTCGAGCGGAGGCGAGCCGAGCTTCAGCGCGCCGCCGATCCGCGAGGCGTTCGAGATGTATCTGGCGATGCTGCGCGGCTCCGGCCTCGCTTGGGCGGTGGCCGTGTTAGGCGGACCGATCTTCGAGACACCGATCGCCGAGCTCGCGCTGAAGAACGGCGGCCACCTGCGCGTCGGGCTCGAAGATTTCGGCGCGGCGAAGAGCAACCTCGATGAAGTGCGACGCGCGAGGGAGTTGTGCGAGAAGCACGGCCGGAAGCTCGCGACGTGCGCGGAGGCGGAGCGATTGTTGGGGATCCCAACGCACGAATAGGCGCGCCCCCTCAGCAAAGGCCGGCTTCGGCGAGCGCACGCTCCAGGAGGTCGCCGACGCCCTGATGCGCGGCCCAGCGACGTGTGTATTCCAGATCGATCCCGTGGCGCTGCAGCTTGAGAACCCCGATCACATCACGCCATTGGCGATCCGACACTCCCGCCCCAGCACGGAACCAAACGAGCTTGCGGATTACGAGATCCTCCGCGGTGGTGAGCGCGACTTGTTGCGCCGAGCCCTCGACTACGGTGACGTGCATTCTGCGACGCATCTGTTCGCGATCGAAGGCATCGCCCGCGAGGACGAAAAAGTCGACCTTGAGCATGGTCTGGCGATGGAAGATGTTGAAGCTCGCGCACCGCCGCGCGGCTTCTCGTGCGGACTCGAGGTCGATGAAGAAGTCCGCTTCCAATGGAGCGAGTGCGCCTGCGACCCGCGACTCCGGAAGAAAAACCGCGAAGTCGACATCGTTCGTCGTGCGAGGTTCGCCGAGGAGAGAACTCGCAGCCGACCCGCCCAACGCGTACTGGATTCCCGCCTGGTCCAACGCCGCTGCAACAAGAGCGACGATCTGAAACGGATCATCGAACACGTCAGCGGCCCTCGCGCTCGGGGTCCCAGCCGAAGAATTCGATCATGGTCTTCGGATCGACTCGTAGCGCCATCAGACGAAGCGCGACCTCCCGATCCGACGCGTGCGGGTGTCGCAGCCGAATCCCAGCGCGCGCTAGCTGGTTGGTCATTCGAGTGAGCCCCGCCACGAGGCGCGCTTTCTGAGCTGGCGTCAGCCCGCGCCAATGATCGAACTGCATCTCCTCCGCCTCACGGCTCGTGTCGGGCGACTGCGTTCGGTAACTCGACTTCATCGAGCGCATTCTACGCGACCTCACCCGAGCCCCGGAAGCGCCTTACCGCATGCTCGGGCTAAGGTGCCTCGATCCCACAGCAAGGAGCACCCATGCTCGACGTACGCATTGACGGCGGAACTCTCGTTGACGGCACAGGCGCACCCGGGCGCGTAGGCAGCGTCGGCATTCGCGACGGCAAGATCGTCGCGCTCGGCGAAGTCAGCGAAGCCGCGAAGCAGGTGATCGACGCGAGCGGCAGAGTGGTCGCGCCGGGCTTCGTCGACATTCACACGCATTACGACGCGCAGGTGTTCTGGGACCCGCTGATCTCGCCGTCGAGTTATCACGGCGTGACGACCGTGGTCGGCGGCAACTGCGGCTTCTCGATCGCGCCGCTCACGCCCGAGGCCGGCGCCTACTTGATGCCGATGCTCGCGCGCGTCGAGGGCATGCCGATCGAGGCGCTGCGCACGGGCGTGCCATGGGATTGGAGCTCGTTCGGCGAATACCTCGGCAAGCTCGACGGGAAGCTCGCGCTGAACGCGGGCTTCCTGGTGGGCCACTCGGCGATTCGCCGTGTGGTGATGAAGGAGCGCTCGGTCGGACACGAGGCGACTCCCGCTGAACTCGCGGAGATGGTGGAGTTGCTGAAGCAATCGCTGCGCGAGGGCGGCCTCGGCTTCTCGACCTCGCTCGCGGCCACCCATAATGACGGCGACGGCGAGCCGGTGCCTTCGCGCCACGCGAGCCGTGAAGAGGTCGTCGCGCTGGCGCGCGCGATCCGCGATCTGCCGGGCACCGTGCTGGAAGCGATCCCCAGCACGGGGCTGTTCGGCGACAAAGAGAAGTCGATCATGTCCGACATGTCGCTCGCCGCGAATCGCCCGCTCAACTGGAACCTGCTGAATCCGAACTCGATCCAGCCCGGCTACACGGACATCCAGCTGGCTGCGAGTGATTATGCGGCCGAGCGGGGCGCCACCGTCGTCGCGCTCACGCCGCCCACCAGCCCGACGGTGCGCATCAACCTCGAGTCGGGCTTCGTGTTCGACGCGCTGCCGAACTGGCCCGAGTTGTTCAAGCTCGCGATTCCCGCGCGCATCGAGCGTCTGAGAGATCCGGCGTTCCGGCGCAAGCTCGACGAGGGCGCGCACTCCGAGGGCGCGGGTCTGCTGCGCGGCCTCGCGAACTGGGAGCGCATGATCGTCGACCAGCCGGCGCGCCCCGAACACGCGCACCTGAAGGGCCGATTGATTGGGGACATCGCCAAGGAAATCGGCAAGGCGCCCTTCGATACGATGCTCGACCTCGCGATCAGCGAGAACCTGATGACCTCGTTCATGCCGAGCCCGATCGGGCTGGACGACGCGAGCTGGAAGTTGCGCGCGAAAGTGTGGCGCGACCCGCGCGCGGTGATCGGCGCCTCCGATGCCGGCGCGCACCTCGACATGATCGACACGTTCGCGTTCTCGACCGTGTTGTTGGGGAATGCGCGCACGCGCGAACTCGCGACGGTCGAGGAGTGCGTGCGCTGGCTCACGGACGTGCCGGCTCGGCTATACGGCCTGCGCGGCCGCGGCCGGCTCGCCGAGGGCTGGCAGGCGGACGTGGTGGTGTTCGACCCGAACACGGTCGCGAGCGGCCCGGTGCACATGCGATACGACCTGCCGGGCGGCTCGGGTCGCCTCTACGCCGACGCGATCGGCGTCTGCAACGTGCTCGTGAACGGCGCCGAGATCCTGCGCGACGGCAAGCACACCGGCGCCCTGCCCGGCACCGTGTTGCGCTCCGGCCGCGACACCGTCTCAGTCGAAGTACCCGGCGGCCGAGCGGCCTAACCCCACCCCAACAAGGCAAGCCGGGGACGTTCTTGCCTTTTGCTTGGCTGATTCGCGCAAGGAGAACTCGCTTGGAGTGCTTTGATCTCGAGCTGAAGGACCACGTTGCGCATCTGCGCCTCAACCGGCCGCAGGCGCTCAACTCGATGACGCCAGCGTTCTGGAGGGAGCTGCCGGCGATCGTGAATCAACTGAGCGACGAGGGCGACGCGCGCGTGATCGTGCTCTCGTCCACGGGCAAGCACTTCACCGCGGGCATGGACCTCGCGGTGTTCCAGGGCGACGGCGGCAGCGCGAACGCGCAGGCCGAAAGTGGCGCGGGCGAACGCGCGCTGGAGCCCGGCCGCGTGCGCAGCCGCATGCGGCAATCGGCGCTCGTGTTCCAGGAGAGCTTCAACGCGCTCGAACGTGCGCGCGTGCCCGTGCTCGCCGCGATCCAAGGCGGCTGCATCGGCGGCGGCGTCGACATGGTGAGCGCCTGCGACGCGCGTTACGCCACGGCCGACGCGTTCTTCTGCATCCAAGAGATCAACATCGGCCTGACCGCCGACGTCGGCACGCTTCAGCGGCTGCCGCGCCTAATCCCCGAGGGCGTCGTTCGCGAACTCGCGTACACCGGGCGCCGGCTCGGCGCACAGCGCGCCCAACAACTCGGCCTCGTGAACGAGATCTACCCGACGCACGAGGCGCTGCTCGAGGGCGTGCTGCAGGTGGCGCGCGAGATCGCGGAGAAATCGCCGCTCGCGGTTTGGGGCAGCAAGGAGATGCTGAACTACACGCGCGACCACAGCATCGAGGACGGCCTCAACTACATCGCGACCTGGCAGGCGGGCATGTTCTTCGGCGGCGACATGGCGGAAGCTTTCGTCGCCAAAAAGGGCGGCCGCAAGCCGCAGTTCCAGAATCTGCCGCGGGAACGCCGCGAGATCTGAGCGCCGCTGCGCGCAGGCTCGCTACCTCCAGTCGAGCGCAGCGTGAACCGCACTGGTTATCACCCCGGAGTGTT
>JANNDT010000414.1:0-1504 GCA_031387905.1 Deltaproteobacteria bacterium | reverse complement strand
GTCTCGCGCGGATCGCGGCGCGCGAGCGCATCGACCTGCGCGCGCGTGCGCAGCGGCGGCGTAATCACTGGGCCCGGTGCGAAATCGACGTCGATGCCGAGGCCGAGCACCGGCACGAAGATGTCGCAGAAGAACACCACGGCCTCGGTGCCGACGAGGCGCAGCGGCTGAAGCGAGAGCTCGACCGCGCGCTCGACGTCGCGACACGAATCGAGGAACGCCTGCCCCGCGCGCGCGGCCCGGTACTCCGGCAGGTAACGCCCGGCCTGGCGCATGAGCCACACCGGGGGCCGATCGACCGACTCCCCACGACACGCGCGCAACATCCGAGTCGTGCGGTCGAGCGCGGTCGGCGTCGTCATGCGCGAACTAATACCCGCCGAGGCTGGCCCAGCGCGCGCGGTGGTGCGCGGCATCGCCGAAAGTCAGCTCCGCGGCGCGGGCGCGCTTCATGTACAGGCCGATGTCGTATTCGTCGGTCATGCCGACGCCGCCGAACATCTGCACGCCCTCGTTCGTCGCGAGCACATAAGCGTCGGAGCACTTCGCCTTCGCGAGCGAAACGAGCCTCGGTAGCTCGGCGTCGTTCTCGTCCACCGCACGGGCCGCCGCCATCACCGCCGATTTCGCGAGTTCGAGTTCGATGAACACGTCGGCCGCGCGGTGCTTCAGCGCCTGGAAGGTGCCGATCGGCACGTCGAACTGCTTGCGGTTTTTCAGGTGCTCGAGCGTGAGCGCGAACGCTTGCTGCATGCCGCCGAGCATCTCGGCGCACAGGCCGACGGTTGCGCGGTCGACGACGCGCTCGAGCAGCGCGCCCGCCTGCCCTTCGGCGCCGACGAGTTCCCCAACAACTCCCGCGAGCTTCAGAAGCGCCGCGCCGCGCGAATCGAGGCGAACCTGCCGCGTCACGCTGAGGCCGGCCGCGCCCTTCGGCACGAGGAACAGCGAGATGCCCGCGGCGTCCGAGGCGCCGCCAGCGGTGCGCGCCGGAATCAACAGCGCGTCGGCGACGTGGCCGTCGAGCACCTGGATCTTCTCGCCGGTGAGTCTCCAGCCCGCGCCAGATTTCTCGGCGCGCGTCTCGACGTGATGCAGGTCGTAGCGGCTCTTCGCCTCCTGGTGCGCGAGCGCGAGCAATGCGTCGCCCGCGCATAGCTTCGGGAGCCAGGCTTGTTGTTGGGCTTCGTTGCCAGCCAGCGCGAGCGCTTGCCCGCCGAGCAGCACGCTGGAAAGGAACGGCTCCGGCGCGAGCGTCTTGCCGAGCGCTTCGAGCACCACCGCCAGCTCCGCGAAGCCGAGGCCCGCGCCGCCCAGGTTCTCTGGAAACGCGATGCCCACCCAGCCGAGCTCCGCCATTTCCTTCCAGAGCGCGCGCGAGAAGCCCGTCGCGTCGTTCGCGTCGCGCAGCGCGCGCATCCGCGCCACCGGCGACTTCTCGCGCACGAAGTCCGCGGCGGTCTTGGCAATCAGTTCCTGGTCTTCGGTCAGTACGAGATCCATG
>JANNDT010000413.1:0-4227 GCA_031387905.1 Deltaproteobacteria bacterium | reverse complement strand
GTCTCGTTCGTCCACTTGAAGAGCAGCGGCCAATCGGCCTCGGGCACGCCGAGCATCAGGCCGATTACCGCGATCGTGATGGGCGCGGAGACTTCCATTACGAAGTCGAACTCGCGTGCGCCCTGCGCCTTGTCGAGAATCTGCCGGGTGATCGTGTGGACCTTCGGCTCCCACACCTTGACGGTGCGGGGCGTGAACCATTTCGACGCGACCTGGCGGAACTTCGCGTGATCCGGCGGATCCATGTTGAGCAGATGGCGCGCGACAACCTCGCCTTCCGGGGGCTGAGAGGTGTAGTCGAATACCGCGAGCCGCGGCTGGATGATGAAGTCCGCCGGGTTCTTGCCGATCTCGACGATGTCGGCGTGCTTGGTGATCGCCCAAAAGGCCTTGAAGCGCGGGCTGTCCGGGTAGAAGCGCACCGGGTCGTTGTTACGGAGCCAACTCCACGCCTCGTGCGGGTAGCCGAGGTCGCGGTAGCGCTCAGGGCCGACGATGTCCTCGGCAGTCGGGGCCTGAGAAAACGGCTGCGGAAGCTGGCTGGCAGCGCTCATGCGAACTCCGGTGATGGTTGGGCGGCGGAGCACCGTAGCTCAGCCGACCGAGCGGTCGAGTGATGCAACGCGCACGGCGAGCCGCGCGCGCCTGCGCGACACTCGCATTCCTCTCGGGAGAGCGCACAAATGGACGGGGCTGAATCGTTTGCGACGCAGCTCGGTGTCGGCGCCGAGTGGGCGCGCGCTTTCGCGCGAGTCGAGAAGCTCGTCGGCGGACGCATCGTGCGCGCAGAGAAGCAGCCGCGCTGGCGGCCTGCGTTCTTCCTCGACGTGGACTGCGGCGGCGAGTCGCGCCCGGTCTATTTGCGCGGCGACCGCGGCGACATGCAACACGGCGTCTACGGCCTCGACCACGAGTACCGCGTGCTGCAAGCGCTCGAGGCCGAGGGCATCCCGGTGCCGCACGTCTACGGCTTCCTCGACGACCCGCTCGCGATCGTAATGGCCCGCGCGCCGGGCCGCGTGAACCTCGCCACCGCAACCGACGAGACCGAGCGAACGAAAGTGCTCGACCACTGGATCGACATCCTCGCGACGCTGCATCGCCTCCCGCTCGAACGCTTCGAGGCATTAGGGATCGAGCGCCCGCAGCGCCCCGAGCAGCTCGGCCTCGGCGATTTCCCGCGCTGGGAGAAATCCTGGCGCGATCGCAAGAACCGCCCCGACCCGCGCATCGAGTGGGTGATCCGGTGGCTGCACCGCAACGTGCCGCGTCACCGCAACAAGCCGTCGATGCTGCAGGGCGACGCCGGCCAGTTCTTGTTCGAGCACGGCCGCGTGACCGCGATGATCGATCTGGAGCTGGCCTACATCGGCGACCCGCTCGCCGACCTCGCCGGCATGCTGAATCGCGATCTCTCCGAGCCGATGGGCGACTTGAACCGCGCGTTTCACCGCTACGCCGGCCTAATGGGTGAGCCGCTCGACGTGAAGAGCGTCTGGTATCACACCGCGCGCTTTGGGATCTGCACGCCGATCGCCTGCGCGCCCCTGCTCGTCGCGCCGCCCGCGCAGTTCAACTACCCGGTCTATTTGGGCTGGGACATCGTGTACGGGCGCATCTGCCTAGAAGCGATCGCGCGCTTCTCGAGCATCGAACTGCCCGAGCCCGCGCTGTCCGAGCCCGCGCCGTCGCGCCACGCGCCCGGCTTCGAGCAGCTGCTCACGACGCTCGCGAGCGCGAAGCCAAGCTACGAGGTGGACACCGCGACGCGCATCGCGCAGTGGGCGCGCGAGCTCGATTCGCGCGGCGCGGGCATCGAGCAGGAAGACGCGGAGGAGGTCGCGCGTCTAACAGGTGCGCGCGTGGCGCCCGGCCTCGACGCGGACCGCGCGCTCGAAACGTTCGTGCTCGGCGCTGGCGCGGAGCGCGACGAGGCGATCCTGCAACTCCTCTACCGCCGCACGAAGCGCCAGCAAGCGCTCATGCAGCCTGCGCTGCGCGAGCTGGAACACGCGAAGCTGAGTGAGATTCGCGGGTAGCGTCAACCGATCTTGACGATCTTCCCGAGCGCGTAGCCGCGCAGCAGCTTCGCGCCGCGGCGCGCGAAGTCGCGCGGGGTGTACTCGTTCGAGGGCAGGCCCGCGGGTGGCTCGGGCAAGAGCCCCAGCGCCTGATAAGCCTCCGCCACGAGCTCGGAGCAGAACAGGCTACCGAGGCGCTCGTGCATCAGCGCGCCGAACCAGCCGTCGAGCGCGGCTTCGAGCAGCTCGAGTCGCTGCTGCTCGTAGGGCCGCCCTCCGAGTTCGCCGCGTCGCTTCGCGAGCCCTGCCTCCATCTCGAGTGTTATGGGTCTGTCGAGCGCGCGCAGCTTGAACTCGCCGTGATAGCCGGCGAGTCGCTCGCTCAGCCAGACGAGCTGCACGCCGGCTGAGGCACGGCCCGTTTCGATGTCCGCTAAATCCGCGAGCCTGGTCGATTCCCAGAGCGCCACGCGCCCCGGAAACGCGGGCAAGCGCACCACGACGCCCACGTGCGACCACTTCCCGCCGATCGCCCACTTGATCACGCTCGAGAAGAAGCTCGCGCCTGAGAACAGCACGAGGTCGCCCGTCTTCAGGTCGCTACGGACATCCGCGTACTTCAGTGCGCCGCGCTTGGCAGGGGCCATGTCGTTCTCCTCGCGCTCGGGTGCCCGCGCCCGCACGCCGGACTACTGTGCCGCGCCTCGCGGGGGTTCACATGCAGTTCTCGATGATCTTCGAAGCGCAGACGTCGGATCCGTCGCGCAAGGGCGAGCAGCGCGTAATCCGCGAATCGGTGGAGCAGGCCGTGCTGGCCGAAGAGCTCGGCTTCGACCGCGTCTGGGCCGTCGAGCACCACTGCCTCAAGTGGTATGCGCACATGAGCGCGCCCGAGACGTTCCTGGCTTATCTGGCCGGCAAGACCTCGCGCATCCGTATCGGCCACGGCGTCGTGTGCCTGCCGTTTCGCATGAACCACCCGGTAAAGGTGGCCGAGCGCATCGCGATGCTCGACATCCTCTCGAACGGGCGCGTCGACTTCGGCGTCGGCAAGGGCGGCACCCAACAAGAAAGCGGCGCGTTCCAGACGAACGTTGGCGACATCTCGCCGCAGCTCGAAGCCAGCGCGCGCATGATTCCGAGAATGTGGCGCGACGAGGATTTCGAGCATCACTCGGACCTAATCGACATCCCCGCGCGCCCGATTCACCCGAAGCCGGTGCAGGAGCCGCACCCTCCGATGTTTCTCGCCTGCACGCGCGAGGCGACACTCAACCAGGCCGGCGAGTGGGGCATTGGTGCGCTGTGCTTGGGCTTCGCGGGCCCCGACGACATCGCGAAGAAGAACACGGTCTACCGCGCCGCACTGAAGCGGCGCACTCCGCACTCGCAGGTGGGAGATTTCACGAACGAGCACTTGGCCGCACTGTGTCCCGCGATCGTGCTCGGCGATCGAGCCGAGGCCAAGAAGATCGGGCATCGCGGCCAGCGCTACTTCGCCGAGGCCATCAATCACTGGTACGACCCGACGGGCCAGGCGCCCCCGCCGCGCACGTTCATCGACGGCGACGATGCCGACGTGTTGCTGCAAACCGGGCAAGCCCTGGTCGCGCGGCTCAACGAAGAGAAGATCGAAGCGGGCACCGAGACAACGGGGATGTACAACCCGAATAATGCTTACGGAAACGTCGCCGACGCGATCGAGTACGTGGAGAGGCTGGTCGCCGCCGGCGCCGACGAGGTCATGTTCCTGTTGCAGATGGGCACCGTGCCGCAGGCCGCGATCCTCGAGTCGATCGAGAATCTGGGGAAGTACGTGATTCCCCGCTTTCGGAAGTAGCCGAGCGCGCTCAGACCGAAGCCTGCGCGTGGCGGCGCGAAGCGGCCCATGCCGCAAAGCGGAGGGCCAACACACCGAGGAACGCCGCGATGAAACCGCCGTGGGTGAGGTCCCAGCCGAGTTTGGGTATCGCCCGAGCGGGCCTCAGTTTGTCATAACGCCCGCTCGGATCTTCGAAAGGGCGCGTGTGTGCCCGGCTCATTGGCAAGACCCCATGTGCCCGGAGCTTCCAAGCTGAGTCTCTCGACGCCGTTGTTGCGTGACTTCCCCGCGGCGCGTATAGCCGAATCCTCCCATCGGTGGCTGAGAGGCCGGATGTTCAAGACAGCAGCCTGCTTGCTCCTGGCGGGCCTCCCGTTCCTGATG
>JANNDT010000407.1:0-11636 GCA_031387905.1 Deltaproteobacteria bacterium | reverse complement strand
GTTGGGCCACGAGGCCGGGTCGCCGTCCTCTCAGGGGGACGGCGTGGATTGAAACGACGCCTACGGCTGGCCGCAGTCCCTAACAGACGAGCAGCTGCTCGAACGCCTCGTCGCGCTGAACGCCGAGCGCGCTGCCGAAGAGAGCCGCGGCCTCGTACGCTGGCTGCGCCCCGAGTTCCAGAACCCGAGCGGCGCCGTGGCTGCGACGCAGAGCGATCTGCCGGGAGCGCCGACGACCGCAACGAAGGCGACTCAACTCCCGAAGTGGCCCACCAAGTTCTCCGAGCAAGTGCTCGCCGTGCGCAACGCCGTTGCGCGCGAGGATCGCTCGTGGTCCGCCGAGGAACTCGCGCGCAGCTTCAAATCCGCGCGCCGCGGCGCAGTCGCCGACGCGCTCGATTCGCTCAGCGCGCTCGGCCTAATCGTCGCGTTCGACGCAAGCGGCGTGAAGCGCTGGAAGGCACCGGCGCGATCGGTGGCGTGACGGCCCGCTCTGCCCTTCCTCGCGCTCCGCCCGCGCGAGTTCAGCGGCTCGATCGAACCTGCGCGTGATGCCATACCCCGCTGGAATGGCCTGCCGACCTCAGCGGATTTTGGGCTCCGCTGTGACGAACGCCATGCAGTGCGCCGTCGGGTACTCGAAGAGTTGTAGTACGCGCATCCGCACAGGGAACACCGACAAGTATGCGTGAATGCTCGGTCCTGATTCATGCGGCCGAAGACGTACCCGGGCAGTGGATCGCGCACTGTCTGAATTGGGATTTGATCTCTCAGGGCGATTCGCCGTCCCATGCCGCGAAATCGATGGCAGAAGTAATCGCCCTCGCCATCGACGAGGACGCCTCCGAGGGACTTCGTGCGGAAGATCGCGGCCCTGCTCCCGCGACGTATTGGGACGTGTTTCGGCGCACTCATCAAGACGGCGCGCGCGTGGCCGCAGGTGATGTCGATCGGCTTGCACAGAAGTCGCGGCTTGTGGTGGCCGCGGTCAGTCGCGGAAGGCGAGAACGCAGCGTCGCCACCGCCTTTCTATTTTTTGAGGCGCGTCGCTCAGCCGGTGTGACTGTCGTCGGCACGAAGGAAACGGCTGTCGCGGTTGCAACTCGGTGATACGAGGGCCCTTCGGATCGGGCCGAGTCCGAGAACAATCCGTTGTTGTCGCCGCATTTGTCGCGTCGGCGGCGCAAACTCGCACCATCGCAACGGCCGCTGCGAATCGCAGCGGTCTCTCAGCAGAACGGCGGCGATTGATGCGCCGCGCGGAAGCGCAAGTCGATGTGGCTCTCAGATGAGAGCGCACGGACTCCGGCTATCGGAACTCAGCCGTCTCGCGACAGGGCCCGACGGCCGCTCAGGCAGCCGGAATGAACTGGTGCTCGCAGCGGTTGCACTGAAAGCCGCTGTTCTTCATCTGCGGCGACAGGTCGGCGTACTTGGACTTCGTCTTTTCCTTGAGTCGTTTTCGCAGCGCGAAGCCGCCGTACACAACGCCGCCGAACGCGATCAGGCCCACGAGGGGGTTGGCCATTGCAAACATGATCCCGATCAGGATGCCGACGACCACGGTCATGGCAGGCAACAGGATGTTCAGTCCGTAGGATGTGCCCAACTGCGCACCCTTCTCTGCCACCCCGCCCTGGCTCATCACCAGGCTCAGTTTTTGGGTGTCTTCGCTGCTGCACTTCGGACACGAAAAGCTCATCGCCCGTCTCCCTGTTCGGTCAAAAATACCATTTTCCTCGGAGCGGTGGAGCACTTTTTTCCGCGACTTCGGAGACACCAACAGCGCCGAAATCGTCTCGGGCGGACGCTCCTCGAAGAGCGAGCTTCGTCTTCGCCGGCTCCGCAAAGTCGGACTCCGTATTCGGAGAGGACGCGAAGCCGGTCGCCATCCGACCGGGGCGCGCTTGGGCCTGCGTTTGCGCAACGCGATCCGCCTCGAGAATCGAGCGCGTCTTGTCGGTCGCGAAGTCGTCCCAGAAGTGTTCGAGGGGATAGGAACGGCAAGCGCCCTGTCGATGTCAACGCCAGTTGGAAATGTCCTGCGTGACGCCAAGAACGGGCGTTATGACAACTTCAGGCCCTCTCAGTCGATCCTGCACGGACTAGGACAGAGGGAGGCTCCCAATGGATCAGTCTTCGCCGACCGGATTCCTCGTGGCTTCCAGCCTCGTGGCTATTAGGCGACGTGGGCCGACTCGCCGCCGTCCGAGCCGGCAGCGGCGTTTCTGGTCACTAGGGATCCTCACCTTGGGTTCACTCGAAGCGCGCACTCCTGGTAAGAGGCGAAGCGGGCAGAGTCGTATGGCCATGCGTAGCCCTGCGCCGGCCGGAAGGTCCGCGCTACTCGGCCTTCCTCACCGCCCCCGGCAACTCCGGGGTCTCGCCTGCCGGGAAGCACTCGATGAACGAGCCCATGCGCTGCCAGCGCATCTTCCCCGTCAGGTTCTCCCACCACGTGAGCGGGTTCAGCAGCGAGAGCCACGAACCGTTCCAGTTCCACGACCAGTAATTAAGGCCCGCCGGCCCGGCGAGCGCGGATTTGGCGACGGAGCCGGCCCAGCGCGCGTCGCGCGAGTTGTCGCGGTTGTCGCCCATGAAGAAATACCTGCCGGCGTCGATGCTGATTTCTGCGAGATCGCGGCCGGGGTCGGAGGGGTCGTCGAGCACGAAGTGGCGGCAGTCGCCGAGGGTCTCGATCCAAACGTCGCGCTCGCGGCCGTCGTCGCCGGTGAAGGTGAGCGCGGTTTTTTCCATCGGAGCGGGCTCGCCGTTCAGGATCAGCTGGCCGGAGCGATAGGCGATGCGGTCGCCGGGAATGCCGACGAGGCGCTTCACGAAATTGTCGGTCGGCAGGTCTGGCGCGCGGTCGGGCGGGTAGAGCGTGTCGTGGGCGTCGCGCGCGAAGCGGAAGACGATGACTTCGCCGCGGCGCGGTTCGCGCACGTCGGGGAAGCGCCAGTCGGCGCCCGGCGCCTGAGGGCCGTACACGAACTTGTTGACGAAGACGTGGTCGCCGACCACGAGCGTCGGCAGCATGGATTCGCTCGGCACGTAGAACGTCTGGAGAACGAAGGTGCGGATGGCGAGCGCGGCGGCGATCGCCACCAACAACGAAGGCAGTTCGTCGCGCGCCCAGTTCGGATCGCGCTCCACCTCGGCCGCTCGCTTGCTCTTCTTCTCGCTCATTCCGCGTCCGCTCCTGTGCGCTCGAAGCGCGGCCCACGCCCTAATAGCGTCGTCACGATCCCGATGATCTCGCCGCGCGCGATGGCGCCGAAGTGGCGGCTGTCGCTCGAATGATCGCGGTTGTCGCCGAGCACGAAGTAGTGCGCCTCGGGCACGAGCGCCTCGAAGTCGGCGCGCGGCGCTCCGCGGTCGGCCAGGCGCGCGTGTTCGACGACGCCGATCTGTTCGCGTAAGCCCGCGAGCGGGCGGCCCGCGTCGTCGAGGCGCAGCGTGCCGGTGGGCCACTCGTCGGCGGCGAAGCCGTTCACGAAGACGCGCCCGCCGCGCACCGCAACGCGCTCGCCCGGCAGCGCGACGATGCGCTTCACGAAGCGCGCGCTCGCGTGCTCGAAGACGACGACGTCGCCGCGCTCTGGCAGCGCGAGCTTGTTCACGAACAGGCGATCGCCGGCCTCGAGCGTTGGCAGCATCGACTCGGAGGCGACCTCGAACGGCTCGAGCGCGAACGCGCGAATCGCGAGTGCGGCGAGCACGGGCGCGGCCATCAGGAGCGCGGTGCGCGTGCGCAACATCGCGCTCCGCGGAGCCGCGGGCGTCGCCTCCGCAGCCGCCACTAATCCTCTCCGAGCCGCAGCGCTGCGAGGAAGGCTTCCTGCGGAATCTCGACCGAGCCGACGCGCTTCATGCGCTTCTTGCCTTCCTTCTGCTTCTCGAGAAGTTTTCGTTTCCGCGAGATGTCGCCGCCATAACACTTTGCGGTCACGTTCTTGCGCAGCGCCTTCACCGTGGTTCGCGCGATGACCTTCGCGCCGATGGCGGCCTGAATCGCCACCTCGAACTGCTGGCGCGGGATGAACTCTTTCAGCTTCGAGGCCAGCTCGGCGCCGCGGGTATTCGCCTTGTCGCGGTGCACGATCAGCGAGAGCGCGTCGACGCCGTCGCCGTTCACGAGAATGTCGAGCTTGATCAGGTCTGCCTGCTTATAACCGACGAGTTCGTAGTCGTAGGAGCCGTAGCCACGCGTCATGCTCTTGATCTTGTCATGGAAGTCGTTGACGACTTCGGCGAGCGGCAACTCGTAACGGATCTGCACGCGCGCGCCGTGCACCGAGATGTCGCGCTGCACGCCGCGGCGATCCTGGCAGAGCGCCATGATCGAACCGACGTATTCGTTCGGCGTGTGGATCGTCGCGAGAATCATCGGCTCTTCGACGTGGTCGAGCGTCCCGGGATCTGGCAACGCCGCCGGCGACTCGATGTCGAATGTCTCGCCGTCCGCCTTCACGACGCGGTAGCGCACGGTCGGCGAGGTCGTGATCAGCGACAAGTTGTACTCGCGCTCGAGGCGCTCCTGAATGATCTCGCCGTGCAAGAACCCTAAGAAGCCGCAGCGAAAGCCGAAGCCGAGCGCAGCGCTCGATTCGGGCTCGTAGCGGAACGAGGCGTCGTTGAGGCGCAGTTTCTCGAGCGCGGCCTTGAGCGGGGCGTAGCCGTCGTTCTCGATCGGATAGAGGCCCATGAACACCATCGGCTTCACTTCGCGGAAGCCGGGCAATGCCACGAGCGCGGGCATCTTCGCGAGCGTCACGGTGTCGCCGATGTGCACTTCTTCCAGCGACTTGATGCCGCAGAACACGATGCCCACTTCGCCGGCCGCGAGCTCCGCCACTTTGCGCGGATGCGGATCGATCACGTCGAGTTCGGCGATCTCGTGCTCGATCTTGTCGGCCATCAGCAGCGCCATGTCGCCCTTGCGCAGGCGGCCTTCCTGCACGCGCACGAGAATCGCGACGCCCATGTACGGGTCGAACCACGCGTCGAAGATCAACGCCTGAGTGCGCAGCGCGTTGGGGTCGCCTTTCGGCGGCGGCACCACTTCGATGATGCGCTCGAGCACTTCCCTGATTCCCTGCCCGGTCTTCGCCGAGATCGGCAGCACGCTCTCGGCCTCGAGCCCGATCACGTCCTCGATCTCTTGCGCGGCGGCGTCCGCGTCGGCCGCGGGCAGATCGATTTTGTTCGCGACGGGCACGATCGCGAGGTTCGCGTCGAGCGCGAGGTACGCGTTCGCGAGTGTCTGCGCCTCGATGCCCTGAGAAGCGTCGACCACGAGGATCGCGCCCTCGCAGGCGTGCAGCGCGCGCGAAACCTCGTACGAGAAATCCACGTGGCCGGGCGTGTCGATCAGGTTCAGCGTGTACTCGATGCCGTCCCGCGCGGTGAACTTCATGCGCGCGGTCTGCGCTTTGATCGTGATCCCGCGCTCCTGCTCGAGCTCCATCTTGTCGAGGAACTGCGCCTTCTTCTCGCGGCCCTTCAGCGTGCCGGTCTCTTCGAGCAAGCGATCGGCGAGCGTGCTCTTGCCGTGATCGATGTGCGCGATGATGCAAAAATTGCGTAGAAGCTTGGGGTCCATCGGATCCTGAGCCGGGCTCGGCTCGGCGAACGCGGGTTGCTGAAGTTAGGCGCTACGGGCGCGGCGTGCCGAGCGCCTCATAGAAGTAGTCGCGCGTGCGTGCGAGCCCTTCCTCGACGGGCACGCGCGGCTCCCAGGCGAGTTCGCGGCGCGCCAGCGTGACGTCGGGGCGGCGCGACTTCGGGTCGTCCGGCGGCAGCGGCTTGTACGCGATCTTGCTCTTGCCTCCGCACATCCCGTTGATGCGCTCGGCGAGCTGAAGCATCGAGACTTCGGCTTGGCTGCCGATGTTCATCGGGCCGACATAGCTCGAGCCGAGCAGCCGCCAGATGCCCTCGACGAGATCGTCGACGTAGATGATCGAGCGCGTCTGCGAGCCATCGCCGTAGACGGTGAGATCGTTGCCGCGGATCGCCTGCGTAAAAAAGTTCGGGATCGCGCGGCCATCGTTCACCTGCATGCGCGGGCCGAAGGTGTTGAAGATGCGCACGATGCGAACATCGACGCCGTGGTGGCGGTGGTACGCCATCGTCATCGCCTCGGCGAAGCGCTTCGCCTCGTCGTAGACCCCGCGAATGCCGACCGGGTTCACATTGCCGAAGTACGTCTCCGGCTGCGGCGAGACGAGCGGGTCGCCATAACACTCGGAGGTGCTCGCGAGGAGGAGACGCGCGCCCTTCGCCTTGGCGAGCCCGAGCGCCTTGTGCGTGCCGAGCGAGCCCACCTTGAGGATCTGAATCGGCAGCCGCTCGAAATCCGCCGGGCTGGCGGGCGACGCGAAGTGGAGGATCGCATCGAGCTCGCCGTTCACGTGCAGGTAGTTGGTGACGTCGTAGTGCTCGAACGAGAACTTCGGGTTGCCGAGCAGCGGCTGGATGTTGGCGATGTTGCCCGTCAGCAAGTTGTCGAAGACGATGACCTCGCAGCCCTCCGCGAGCAGCCGCCGGCATAGGTGCGAGCCGATGAAGCCGGCGCCGCCGGTGACGAGTACGCGATTCAACGTTCGCTTCGACATGCTTCCTCCGCGCGGGGCCTAATGCTTGGGTGCGTCTGGCGACGCGAGATACGCCGCGAGCGCCTCGCGCCACGGGCGCGGGGCGATGCCGAGCGCTCTCGCTTTGCCGAGATCGAGCACCGAGTAGCGCGGGCGCGGCGCGAGCAGCCCGAGCGCCTCGGTCGTGAGAGGCTCGATCGGCCGATCGGCGAAGCCGCAGGAGTCGAGTACCGCGCGCGCAAACTCGAGCCAGCTGGCCTCACCGTCGTTCGCGAAGTTCACGACGCCGGCTGCGTTGGCCGAGACGAGGCGCAGGATGCTCTCTGCGAGATCGGCGGCATAGGTTGGCCGCCCGCGCTGATCGGCGACGACGCGCAGCGGTTTGCCAGCTCGCGCCTGCGCCAGGATCGCCGCTGGGAAGTTCCGGCCGCGGCCGTAGACCCAGCTCGTGCGCACGACCAGCGCGCCAGGCGCTGCCAGCGCGGCTCGCTCGCCTGCGAGCTTGGTGCGGCCATAAACCGAACGCGGCGCGGGCGCGTCGTCCTCGCGGTACGGGCGCTCGGCGTCGCCTGCGAACACATAATCAGTCGAGAGCTGCACGAGCTTGACGCCGCGCGCCGCGCAGGCGCGGGCGAGCGCCGCGGGCGCCTCGGCGTTCGCGCGCTCGGCTAGCACGGGTTCGCGCTCGCACTGATCGACTCTGGTGAGCGCCGCGCAGTTCACGACGATGCCCGGCGCGAACTCGGCGAATGTGCGCTCGAGCGCCGCGGCGTCGCAGACGTCGAGCTCCGCGTGCGCAGGCGCCGCAAACTTCGCGCTGCGCGCGCACAGTGCGGCCCGCAGCGCGCTGCCGAGTTGGCCCGCGCCCCCCGTAACAAGCCAGCGGTCTCGGGTGACTTCGCTCGGCTGCGCCTCGCTGCGCGCTTCGCTTGCACCACGGGGGATCTCGCGTGCCCCACTCACCGCGGCTCTCGCGCGAGCACCCAGGTGGGCAAGCGCTGCTCGCGCTTCAACGAGTCGGCGAGTGCGTCGGCGTCTGCGCGCGAGGCGATCGGCCCGACGCGCACCTTGTAGCGCGCGCCGTTGCCACCCTCGTCCGCGACATAACAGGGGTGACCCAGCTTGCGCAGCTCTAGCGCGAGCCCATCGGCGGCGGCCTCCGTCGCGAATGCACCCACCTGTACCGCGAAGCCGCCCGCGGGCGGCGCAGTGGAAACCGCGGGCGCGTTCGCCGCCCCTGGCTTCGCGGCTTCGGGTTCGCCGGCGTCGCGGACTGCCTCGCGCACTCGCGGTTCCGCCGGCTTCGGTAGCGGCACTTCGGTGGTCTTGCCGGTCAAATGATCCGCCATGAGGCCGGGTTCGTTGTAAAGCGCACCGGCCACGAGCCCGATGCCGAAGCCAACGACGATCAGCAGCAGCGCGCCCGCGAGGGTCGCGATCCAGCCCGGGCCCGCTTTCTTGGCTTCCTTCTCGCTCACTACATGCGCTCCGGCGCGCTCATGCCGAGTAGCCCGAGCCCGTTCGCGATGACGCTGCGAACGGCTGCGACCAGGCCGAGGCGCGCCGC
Organism: Deltaproteobacteria bacterium; assembly: GCA_031387905.1. GTDB lineage: Bacteria > Myxococcota_A > UBA9160 > UBA9160 > UBA6930 > VGRF01. The sequence goes on along the minus strand of JANNDT010000407.1, from coordinate 3,470 downwards.
GGTGAGTTCGGCGTCTTCGGAGAGCACGCGATGATGCTTGCCGTCTTGGAGGTACGGGTTCCAGAGCGCCGCCACGTCGCGCACATAATAGGCGACGTGGTGCGGCTCGCAGGCCTCCGCTGCCCGCGCGACGATCTCCGGGAACTCCGCGAGCTTGCGAATCAACTCGATCTCTTCTTGCAGTGCGAGCCGTTCGGCGTTCACGTCATCGGGTCTCGGCAGCGAGACGCCGCGCTCCGCCGCCTGGCGCTCGATGCCGCAGCAGCGCGCGTGGGCGTACTGCAAGTAGTAAGCAGGGTTCTTCGTCCAGTCTCGTTCCTTGGCAAGGTCGAGATCGAAGTCGAGGTGGCTCTCGGCGCGGCGCTGGATCATGAAGAAGCGGAACACGTCGGCGCCGACGTCCTTCACCAGTTCGTCGATCGTGATGAACGTCGCGCGGCGCGTCGACTGCTTCACCGTCTCACCGCCTGAGGAGAGCGTCACGAACTCGTTGAACACGAACTCGACGCGCTCCGCGGGCAAGCCGAGCGCGCTCAGCGCAGCCTTCACGTACGGGCCTTGGTCTTTGTGATCGGCGCCTTGCACGTCGATGATGCGCTCGAAGCCACGTTCGAACTTCTGGCGGTGGTAGGCGACGTCGGGCAGCAAATAGGTGGGCTCGCCGGAGCTCTTTACGAGCACGCGATCGCGGGCGAGGCCGAGGTCCGTCGCGCGCAGCCAGACTGCGCCGCCCTCCTCGTACACCCGCGTTGTGTTACGGAGATCCGCGAGCGTGCGCTCGACGCGCTTTTCGGCGTAGAGGGTCCTCTCGTTCGTGTAGACGTCGAACGTGATGCCGAGCGAATCCTGCGTCGCGCGGATCTCGGCGAAGATGCGCTGCTCCGCCTCTTCGCGAAAGCCGCGGTCGGCAGGCTCCTCGAGCCAGCCCTCGCCTTCTCGGGCGATCAGCGCGTCGGCGATGTCGTAGATGTAGTCGCCCTGATAACCGTCGCGCGGGAACACGACCGGCTTGCCGTCGATCTCCGCGGGCCAGGGCAGCTTTTCGTCCTTGAGGGCAGCCTCCGGCGGCGCTCCCGCCCGGCCGAGGCGCTCGAGATATCGCGCGCGCACGGACTCGCCGAGCACGCGCATCTGGCGGCCGCCGTTGTTGAAGTAGTACTCGCGAGTGACATCCCAGCCAGCCGTGCGGAGCAGGCGAGCGATGCAGTCGCCGAGCACGGCTTGGCGGCCGTGGCCTACCGAGAGCGGCCCGGTCGGATTCGCGGAGAGAAACTCGACCATCACGCGGCGGCCCTTGCCCTCGCCGGTTTTCCCATAATCACTACCGGCGACGAGGATGTCGCGCAGCGCGCCTCGCCAGCGCGCGTGCTCGAGCCAAAAGTTCACGAAGCCCGGCCCCGCGACTTCGGCGCGCGCAACGAGCCCGCTCGCGGCGCCGATGCGCGCGATCAAAAGCTCGGCGACCGCGCGCGGCGGCTGGCGGAGCCGCTTCGCTAGCACCAGCGCGGCGTTCGTCGCGAAATCTCCGTGCTCGGCTTGGCGCGAAGGCTCGAGCGCGAGCGCGGGCGGAGGGGCGCTATCGCCGGCCTCGGTGAGCAGGGCGGTCACCGCGTCGTGAAGCGCCGTCTGCAGTCGTTCGCGCACGGGAGTCTCTCAGGGTGAGGCGCCGGTTGAGGCCTCGGCAGGCTTGCAAAAGCGCGCGGAAGTTCGCGGCAACGTCCGGATTCGTCAAGGATTTCGCAGGTTTGTGAGCCCTTCATCGCGCACGACCCATTCGCCCGGACGCGCCAGACGGAGGTCCGCACGGATCGCGGCCTCGGTCGCGAGCGGGTCCGTGCGAAGCGCCTCGGCTTCCGCTTCGCGCGCCGCAATGTGCGCTTCGAGCTCGGCGATGCGTGCCTTCCCCTCGCGCACGTCGCGGCGTAGGTCGAGCCAATGCCGGACGCCCGCGTCGCGATCGAGGAAGCCGACTGCGAGCAGCGTGGCGGCGACGGAGAGCGCGATCAGCGCGCTGCGTGCGATGCCGCGCCCGCGCAGCTTCTTCGCGAGCTCACTCGCATCGCGGCGTCCACGTTGCTGCTCCACGGCCGCTCCCCCTGCGCGCAACATAAGCAACGTGCGCAGCGCTCGCAGTGGCTGCGCAATCAATCTGGCGTGGCTGCGAGCAAGCGCTCTATCCGGCTGACGTACTCCGGCGCATCCCAATCTCGTTCGCCGATGTAGCGGGCGACGAGGGTGCCCTCGCGATCGATCAAGAACGACTCGGGGTAGCGCAGACTCTGATAGTCCCGCGCCGCTCGCTTGTCGCGGTCGAGCGCGATCGGGAACGTCAGGCCGAGGCGGTCGCGAAAGCGCGCGACAGGCTCCTCCTCATCGTCGACCGAGATCGCGACGAGTTCGAAGCCTCGCGGCGCGAGCCGCGTGTAGAGGCGCTGCATTGCAGGCATCTCTTGCTCGCAGGGCGCGCACCAAGTTGCCCACAGATTCACGAGCACGACTTTTCCGCGCAGCTCGCGGAGTGCGATCTCGCCGCCGCCAAGGCGAGCAAGCTTGAACGCCGGCGCGGCCACACCGACTTCGAGCGGCGGTGCGGAGCGCTCGCTCGTCGCCACGATCCAGCCCGCTCCTGCGAGCAGAGCAAGCAGCAACGACCAGCGCGCGACGCGAGCCGCGCTCAGCGCCGCCACTGTTGGACTCCGCTCAGGCTCCGCCCTCGCTGCGCGCCCGCGTCAGACGCGGGCTTGCACTACTCCGCTGCCGGCGCCGTCGCGGGGCGATCCACCAGCTCGACGATCGACATCGAGGCCGCGTCACCGACGCGCACTCGCGACTTCATCACGCGCGTGTAGCCGCCGGCGCGCACGCGGTAGCGCTCGGCGAGTTCGCCGAACACCTTGCTCGCGACGTCGCGCGTGCGGATCACTGCCTGCGCCTGGCGCCGCGCGTGTAGATCGCCGCGCTTGCCGAGCGTGATCATCTTGTCGGCGATGCGCCGCAGCTCCTTCGCGCGCGAGTCGGTCGTCTCGATCTGCTCGTGATCGAGCAGCGACGTCACCAAATTGCGCAGCAGAGCCAAGCGGTGCGCCGTCGGGCGCGCCAGCTTCCCACGTCGATTCCCATGCCGCATCGGATCATCCCTCGCGTTCGCGTGCGCGCTGTTCGAGCTCCTTGCGGGAGGGGAAGTTCTCGAGGGCCATGCCCAGCGAGAGGCCCATCGAGGCCAGCACTTCCTTGATCTCGTTCAGCGACTTTCGGCCAAAGTTCTTGGTCTTCAGCATCTCGCTCTCGGTGCGCTGCACGAGCTCGCCGATGTAGCGGATGTTCGCGTTTTGCAGACAGTTCGCGGAGCGCACCGAGAGTTCGAGTTCGTCGACCGAGCGGAACAGGTGCGGGTTCAGCGAATCGCCCGCCTCGAGCACGGCCGCTGCGAGTTCTGCCGGCTCATCGAAGTTGATGAAGATGCTGAGTTG
>JANNDT010000158.1:0-2091 GCA_031387905.1 Deltaproteobacteria bacterium | reverse complement strand
GCTCGCCTGGCTCTCGGCCGCATGGGTGGTGCCCGGGCTCGCGGCGCCGGCGCTCGCGGTCGGCGCGGCGGCGGCGTTCAGCTGGCGCGTCGTGTTCCTCTCGCTCGTGCCGCTGGTGGGGATCGCCGCGCTGCTCGCGCTGCCGCGCTTGTTACGCGACAGCGGTCGCGCGAGCGAGGCGCACCCGGCCGCGTCGCCGCTGCGCGTGCTGCGCGATGTCGAGCTGCGTGCCGCGCTCGCGACGCGCGCGCTCGTTGTGTTCGCGTTCTTCGGCGTCGAGTCGTTCCTGCCACTCGCCTACGCGCGCGTGCTCGGCGCCAGCAACGCGCAGCAAGCGGGCCTTCTCACGCTCTCCGCGCTGTTCTGGACGGCGGGCGCATTCGCGCAGGCGCGCTGGGATGCGCGGCTCGCGCCGGCGGCGTTCGCGCGGCTCGGGACGCTCGCGCTGGTGGGCGGAATCGCCGGAGGGGTCGCGGCGCTGGCGGGCGCGCTGCGAATCGAACTGGCACTCGGCGCGTGGGCGTTCGCCGGGCTCGGCATGGGCGTCGTCTACCAGTCCGCGACCGCTGCGGCGATGCGCACGAGCGTCGCGGGCAATGAGGGCGCGACCAGCGCCGTGCTCGGCGTGACGGACGCGCTCGCCATCAGCGCCGCGACCAGCGTGTGCGGCGCGTTTCTCGCGCACGCGCCGCTCGCGCTCGGCCGAACACCGAGCGCGCTGATCAGCGGCTTTGCGTTCGCGGCCGCGCTCGGGCTCGCGAGCCTTTCGAGCGCGGCCAATCTGCGCGCTCGCCAGCCGAGCGTCGTGCGCGGCTAAACGTCCACCGGCAGTTCGAGGTGGCGGTCGTAGATCGTGTCCCGGTGCGCCAGCAACACCGGGTCCAGCGCGGCGGTCAGCAGCGGGTCGCGCGCCGTGTACATCGCGCGTTGCGCCGGGTTCATTGGGCACTTCGCTTCGGGCAAGGGTTGCAGCATCACCGCGAACGTCGCCCAGTAGAGGTCCGCGACCGTCAGCGAATCCCCCAATAAGTAGTCGCTGCCGCGCTGGCGCTGGGCGTGCAGGCGGCGGGCGAGGGCGCGCATGATCTCGGCGCAGCGCTCGGCCGCGCGCGCGGGCGGAAAATCGGGCGACGCGTAGCGCGCGTTCAGGGCCTCGAGCATCGCGCGCATCGGCGGCGGAGTGTTAGGGCCAACCTGGAGCAGCAGAATGCGCCGGCACCAGCCGAAGCCGAGTTCGCCAGCTACTTCGTTCGTGAGGCCGAGGCAGAGCGCGCGCTGCTCGGGGTCGCTCGGCACGAGCGGCGGATTCGGCGCGAGGCGCTCAGCGAGAGCGAGCAGCGCGTGGCGCTCGCTGCGTGCACGCTCGCCGTCGTACATCGCGGTGGGCGCGTTCGCCGCGCCGCTCCAGCGAATCAGCGCCTCGTCGTTCTCACCCGCGATCTGCGCAACTTTCACGTACGGAATCCTCTTCACGTGCAAAATTGCCTTGGCCGCCTCGCCCCACGGCCCCGGCACGCCGCGCGTGAGCACGAGCCGCAAGCCCTTCAGCGGAATGGCTTCTTCAACGCTCAGGTAATGTGCCACGGGACTCTCCTCGAAGGACGGCGGAAGCCGCGCACCGTAGCTCGCGCCGCGATAGCCTCGGCGCTCTCAACCAGGAGAAAACCCGATGGCTCTCGACCCCGCACTCAAGGCTGTACTCGATGCGATGGCAGCGTCCGGTGCGCCGGCGCTCGATGCGCTGCCGCCGGTCGAGGCGCGCGCGATGTTCGACAACATGCCGCTGCCGCGGCGCGAGATCGCGGTGGCGAGTGTGGAGAATCGCAAGATCCCCGGGCCCGCGGGCGAGCTTCCCGTGCGTATCTACCGCCCCGAAGGCGCCGGCGTGAAGCCCGTGCTCGTCTACTTCCACGGCGGCGGCTGGGTGATCGGCAGCCTCGACGGCTACGACGCGACCTGTCGCGAGCTGTGCGTCGGCGCCGGCTGCGTGGTGGTCTCGATCGACTACCGCCTCGCGCCCGAACACCGCTACCCCGCAGCGATCGACGATTGTTATGCCGGCGCGCGCTGGGTGAGCGCGAACGCCGCGAG
>JANNDT010000380.1:0-23209 GCA_031387905.1 Deltaproteobacteria bacterium | reverse complement strand
TGGCGCCGATCAAGCGCGCCGTGTGCATGCAGGCGCGACCGCACGAAGCCGAACGCACGCGCGCGAGCCGCGAGATTTCGTCGTGGAACGTCCCCACTCGAGCGGGCGGGAGCGGACGGGGGTGGGGTATCTCCACGGGATCACGGGAGGCAATATGGCGAGCGTCAAGATCTCGGACCGGATCAATGCATCGGCGGACAAGGTGTGGGACCTCGTCGGCGACTTCGGCGGGATTCAGCGCTTCTCCGCGGGCATCAAGAGTTGCACCGCTACCGGCACGGGCGTCGGCGCAGTGCGCACGCTCGAGCTGCCCAACGGCGTTTCGCTACAGGAGCGCTGCGAGGTGCTCGACGCTGCGCGCCGCACGCTCGACTACTCGATCATCGCTGGCCCGTTGCCGCTCTCGAATTACCTCGCGCGCATCCAGCTCTTCGAGGACGGCGACGGCACGCGCGTCGAGTGGAGCAGCAGCTTCGAGCCGAAGGGCATCAGCGAGCCGCAAGCCATCGCGATGGTCGAGGGCATCTACAAAGGCGGCATTGCGGGGCTCAAGAAGGCGTTGCTCGTAGCTTGATGCCCGCGTGTTGCGCGGGTGGCATCGCGCACGCTGCACGGCGGATGCAGCGGGCAGCGCGGGGTGCACTGCCGCTGATCCGCTGTTCCCGGGGCCGTAAGCAGCGCGCGCGATGACGCCCGAGCTTCTCTCCCAACTCGGCCTTGCCGCCGGCGCCGCGGCCAGTTCCGGCCTGCGCGTCTACGGCACCGTCGCGGCGCTCGGCTGGCTGCAGCGCTTCGGCATTCTCGCGCTACCGGGCCAGCTCGAAGTGTTAGGCGAGTTGCCGGTCGTGCTGCTGGCGAGTGCGCTCTACGTGGCCGAGTTCGTGGCCGACAAGGTGCCCGCCTTCGACTCGCTCTGGGACGCGGTGCACACCTTCGTGCGCGTGCCTGCCGCCGCACTGCTCGCGTTCGCTGCGCTGGGCGGAGCGCCCGAAAGCTGGCGCGTGGGCGCGACTCTGCTCGCGGGCGGCGTCGCGCTCTCGGTGCACGGCATGAAATCCGGCGCGCGGCTGGCGGTGAACGCGAGCCCCGAGCCATTCTCGAACTGGGGCCTATCGTTCGCGGAAGAGTTCTCGTTCGCCGGGCTCGTCTATCTCGTGATCGCGCACCCGGTCGCCTCGATCGCGACCGCGGGAGCGCTGCTCGTGCTCGGCGTCGTGTTCGCGTTCTGGATCGCGCGCGCGCTGCGGCGCTTGTTCCAGCGCGAGGCGCGCGCCTGAAGCGAGCGAGCGCTTAGGGCGCGGGCGACTCAGCGCGACCGCGCAGCCGCAGCGCCCCAATTGCGAGCGCTAGAAGCCCGGCAGCCCAGGCCAGCGCCACGTCGCGCTCGCGCACGCGCGTGACTACGCCTTCCGCGACGCGGCTCGCGTACGGCGTGCCGAGATCGAGCGCGGCGCGCTGGCTGCGCTGCGCGTCGCTCCAAGCAAGCTGCCCGGCGCGCAGCGTGTTAGGCGCGAAGCGCTCGAGGAAGGCGTTCTCGCGCACCGCGACCGTCGTGTCGCGCGCGCGCCAAGCCGCGTCGTCGCGATGCTGTTCGGCCGTTTCGAGGTAGCGCTCGCGCCTGAACAAGTGGACGCGCAATTCGTGCAGAAACGGATCGCGCACCGGGCTGAAAGAAGCGAGGAACGCGTCATAAGGGCTGCTCTCGCTCTTCGGGGCGATGGCTTCGGCGCTCACGTTCGCTGCGAGCAGCGCGCCCGCCTCGGCCGCGCGCGCCGCATCGGCCCGCGCCCACGCCGGCGCAGCGAGCCGGGACGGGAACGCGCCCACGCCCGCGAGTTCGTGGCGCACGCCGTAATCGACCATGCCGGTTTCCTGCGCGGCGAGCGCGCTGAGGCCAGGCGCGACGCGCGCCGCCCAAGCCACGCGCGCCGAAGTGTTGAGCAGCGACGCGCCGAGTAAGGCCCACGCGAGTGCGAGCAGCTGCACGAAGCGGCGCGCGCTGGCTCTACTCACGCGCGCGCGGGACCACGCGGGCGCGACGCCGAGCGCGAGCAGCGCTGGGCCGCCCGTCGCCGCGAGCGCGTTGAGAAAGATGTCGCGCAAATCCCAGACGCGCTGCGGCGCCAGCCACTGAAATCCTTCGTCGAGCACGCCGACGGTCACGGCGAGCAGCGCCGCGCTCGGCGCCAGCAGCGCGTCGCGGCCGGCGCTCGCGAGCGCGCGCAATGCCAGCAGCCCGAGCACGCCGTACTCGACCAGATGCACCGCCTCGACCGCGTTGCCGCGCAGCTGAATGGCTGTGCCGCCGTAGACCGCGACGCCAAGCGCCAGCCCCAAGCGCGCGCGCAGGCCGAGTCGCGCGAACGAGCGCCAGGCGAAGGCAGCGGCCGTCCCAACAACTGCGAGTACGCCGAGAAGGAACGCCTGCGCCCCGAGCGCTGCGACTACCCACGCTTCGATTGCGCGCGCGAACGGCACCGTCGCAAAAATCAGCGCAGCCCAGACGCCGAGAGAAAGCCAAGCGACCGGCGCGCTCGCCCACATCGCGCGCCGCGCCTCAACCCCCGAGTTTCTTCGCAGCAATCGCGCGTGCGAGATTGCCGTCGAGGTCGCCCTTGTGCGCCTTCATCAGCGCGCCCATCACCTTGCCGAGTTCCTTGGCGCTCGTGGCGCCGCTCGCCGAAATGGCTTCGTCGACCCAGCGCGTGGTCGTCGCTTCGTCCGCGAGGCTCGGCAAGAACGTCTGAATCACCGCCAACTCCGCGCGCTCCGCCGCCGCCATCTCCGGACGCCCACCTTTGGAGAACGCCTCGATGCTTTCCTGGCGCTGCTTCTCGAGCTTGCGCAGGACGCCCACGCACGCCTCGTCCGCGAGCGTGTTCGCGCCGTCCTTCTTCATCTCGTACAAAATCCCCGCGCGAATGTTCCGCAGCGCCGACAGCCGCTCAGCCTGCTTCGCTCTCAGCGCCTCCTTCATCTCGTCATTCACGCGCTCGACAATTCCCATTTCCGTCTCCGATCTCTCGAGTCGATGGACTGCGCAAGCTAGCCTCAAGCGTCGGGATCATCCTCGCTGAGCGAAGCGGCCCCGACCGGATGAGGCGCATACGGTGGCCCCGTCGCCCAGCCCGGAATCGCCGCCGCCGCTACCAACCACGACGCCGCCAGATCGTCATCGACCACGACCGATCCCGCGTCCCGGTCTCCCGTAATGCCTTCCCACAGATCCGCGCCCCCAGCTTCCCACCAAGTGCGGTCTGTGTTCTCGAAATCAATCCCCAGCTTCGTCACCGCGCATCCGCCTCGGCGAGTGGCGCGACCACTTCGGCCGCGAAGCGTTCGAGCAGCGCGAAATCGCGGCCTTGGATCACGATGTAGTTGAAGCCGAGTTCCTCGCGGCGGCGCAGCAGGGTGTCCTGGATCTCGCGCGCTGAGCCCACTAGGTAAAGCGGGCAAGCGGCGACTTCCTCCGGACTCATGCCCGATTGCTTGCCCAGCAACTCGCGCACTGGCTTGGCGTCGTCCGTAATCACCGTGCCGAACACCAGCGCGTTCAGTTCGAGCGCCGCGAAGTCGCGCCCCGCCGCGCTGGCCGCTTCCTCCACCCAGCGGATCTTTTCGCGCGTGCGCTCGAGCATGCCGTCGCGCGCGGCGCTCGCGGTGATCTTGCCTTCGGCCACCTTCGGGTTGATGCCGACGATGTCGGCGTGCCGGCCCGCGACGCCGAGGACCTTTTTGCCGCCGCCGCCGATCAGGATCTTCGGCAATGTGGGCAACTCGACCGCGCGCTGCGCGCCATTCACTCGATAATGCTTGCCCGCGAACGTGGTGCGCTCGTTCGACCAGATGCCTTTGATCACGTGCAGCGCTTCCTCGAGTCGCTCGACGCGCACACCCGCGGCGTCGTAGCGCAGGCCGGCCTCGACGTAGTCTGTCTCGGTCCAGCCCGCACCAAGGCCGAACTCGACGCGTCCACCCGATAACAAGTGCGCAGTGGCCGCCGCGCGCGCGAGCACCACCGGATGCCGGTAATCGACGCCGTACACCAGCGTGCCGACTTTCACGCGCGTCGTAGCCGCGGCGACTGCTGCGAGTGCGACTACCGGATCCCATTCGGGGAAGAAGAAATGGTCCGGCCAGAGGATCGACGCGTAGCCCCAGCGCTCGATCGAGCGGACGCGCTCGGCCCAGTCGTTAGGGGGCAGCGTCGCGAGCTGGACGCCGAAGCGGAACGGCTTCTGCGCGGGCATGAAGTTCTCCTCGTTGAGCGCGAGACGTTACGGGAAGAGCCAGCCGGCCGCGCGGTCGAGACACCAGAACACGCCGAGGCTGCCGAGTGCGGTGGCGGGCGACTCGCGCGCGACCGCGACGAGCCACGCGGGCAGCCGTGCGCTCGGCGTCCAACGGCGGGCGCGCGCGAGCATCGCACGCGAGACGATCAGCGCCGCCACCAGCGCGAGCTGCCCCGCTTCGATCCCGACGTTGAACGCGAACAGCGCGAGTGGAATCGCGTGCTGCGGCAGGCCGAGTTCGCCGAGTGCGCTCGCGAAGCCGAGGCCGTGCAGCAGGCCGAACGCGAACGGCAGCAACGCCGGGCGCCGCGCAAGGCCCGCAAGGCCGGCGGGCGCAGTCGCAGTGCGCTGGCGCGCGAGACTCAGCGCGAGCGCGACGATCGTCGCCGCGATCGCCACTTCAACCGCGGCGCGCGGCGCGTTCACAAAGCCGAGCGCGGCGAGCGCGAGCGTCACGCTATGGCCCGCGGTGAACGCGGTAATTGCGACGAGCAGGCGGCTCGTTGCGCCGAGCAACAGCGCGAGCCCCGCGACGAACAGCACGTGATCGAGGCCCGTTGCGAGGTGTTTGGCGCCGAGGCGGAAGTAGCTCGCGAACACGGCGCGCGCGCTCTCGCGCTCGGGGATCGTGAGAGTGGGCGCCGCGGCGCTGAGAATCGCGCGAATCTCGCGGCCGTCCGCGAGCGCGACCCGCAGAATCGTGTCGGTGCCGCTGTTCGCGATGCCGGCGACCGCGACCTCGCGGCCGACCAGCGAGCCAGCGCAGACGAGCCGCCACTCGAGCACGATGCCCTCGCCGTCGAGGCGCGCGGTGGGTTCGCTCACGGCGGGGCAAGGCAGCGTGGGTTCGAGCCGCACGCCGCGCGGGACCACTGCGGAGATCTTCCAAAGCACCGCGACCGCGCCGCCGCCGAGTTCGCGCAGCTCGAGGTACGCCGGCGCGAGGTTGTGCGCCGCAGCGGGCGCAGCGATCGCCGCGAGCAGCGCGGAGAGAAGAATTGCGGGGACGTTCCATAACTTCATAACTTTCGATCGGTGACTGCGCGGGCATTCGGTTGCCATTTCTGCGCGTGTGCGGCCGGAGGGCGCGAGGACGGAGAAGTTTGGGAAGTTATGGAACGTCCCCGTCATCGCGCGGTGCCCGCGCGCGCGCGCAGATCGGCGAGCGCTTTGCGCACCGCCGCTTCGCCGCGCTCGGCGAGCAGCGCCTCGCGCACTTCGCTGCGCACGACGGCCAGCGGCGATTCGCGCGCGGCCACGCGCTCCTGCACGAACACGAAGTGCACGCCGAAGCTCGATTCGAGCGGCGCGCTCCACGCGCCCGCGTCGAGCGCGAACACCGCGTCTGCGAACGGGGCGCCGAGTTGGCGCGCAAGTTCGTCATGCGAGAGCGCGGGCAGCTGCGCCGCGAACGGCAGCGGCTCGCCCAGCGCGCCCGCATCCTCGGGGCGCGCTGGCAGCCGCGCGCTCACCGCCTCGGCGCGCTCACGCGTTGCGAAGTAGAGCTGCGTGGCGCGCACCCGCGCGGGCTCGGTCCAGCGCGCGCGATTCGCAGCGAGGTGCGCAGCGAGCTCGGCTTCGCTCGGCTCCTCCGCGCGCGCGCTAACCGCGAACAGGAGCCGCATCTTTTGCACGAGCCGCCGCCGCACCACGAGATCGCTCTCGTGCATGCCGAGCGCCAGCGCCTCGCGCACGAGTTCCTGCTCGCTGCGGCCGCGCTCACCTTCCGCGAACGTGAGATTCATCGCGAGCCGCCGACGCACTACGGTGTCGCTCTCGTGGAAGCCACGCGCGAGCGCCTCGCGGTAGAGCAGGTCGTCGTCCGTGACGAAACCCGTGAGCGGATAGGGCGCACGTTCCGCGCCGATCCGCTCGCCAAAGCTGCGATCGAGGGCGAACAGCGCCGTCCCCAATAACACGAAGCGCAGCAGCGGCCGCACTACGAAGGGCTAACCCAGATTGGCGACGTCCAGGCGCGCTCTTGGATTGCCGGCTGATGCTCCCGCGCGCAGCAACCCTCGAGCCCCTCGCCGATGGTCTCGGGCTTTGTGCAATCGACGCGCTTCGCAAGGCAGACGCGCTGGCTCCAGCGGCACGACGGGTTCTCGAGCACTCGGGCATAATAAAACGCACGCTCGCTCGCTGCGAAAGCGGGGTCTTGCCACACCGAGCACAGGCGCGCGTGCCCGCGCCCGCTCTGCCGGCAGGTGCGCGTGTCGACGCTTGCACCGTTCGCGCCGCCCGCGACATCGAGCACGCGTTCGTGAACGTCACCTTGCGCGTCGAGCCAACCCTTGATGATTTGTACGCGCTCGAGATCGCTGCCGGGCTCGGTGCGCGAGCCAGGGTCTTTCGTCGCGAGCACCGCGAATCGCGGCGCGCTGCTGTTTGCGGAGGCGCGCAACTCGCCGCCCATCGGCACGCCATGCGCGTAGCCTTTTGCGACGAGCGCGGGGTCGCTGCACAACTCCGCGGGCAGATCGAAGCCGCCGAAGAAGCGCACCACGGGCCGTGTGCCGCTCGTGCCGTACGCCTCGCGGCGCTGCATCGCGGCGAACAGCGAATCGCGGGTGTTCGCTTCGGCCCATAACACCGCGAGCCCACCGGGCCCGAACTCGAGCGCGTCGGGCAAGCCGGGCGGAAGCTCGCTCGCGCTCGTGGCGCCCGCGCCGCCGTGGCCCACGAACGTGCGCTCGCTCGCAAAGCCCGGCGTGCCGAGGTGCGTGTCGGTGCTCGCGATCAGGCCGTAGCGAAACGGGTTCGCGCCGAGTCGCGCGTCGAGGGCGAGCCCGCGCTTCAGCGCCTCGCGCACATACTGCGAGCGCTTGGGCGCCTCCGCGCCGAGGAGCGCGTAGCGGCCACCGAAGTTGTCGTAGGGCAGCTTCTCGAAGCCGCACGCCTCGTCCGTGGTGTCGCCGCCCAACAAGCACTCGGAGTCGCCTTTGTGCTGCATCACCTCGACCAGCGGCTCCCAGCGTGCGCGCAGCCTCGCCTCGCCCGCGTCGATTGCGCCGCCGAGCTCGCGCGCCGACTGAAACATCAGGCCGCCATCGAGGTTCGAGTTGTGCGGGATCGTGAGCACCTCGCAGCCCGGCGTGCCCTTCACGCACTCGCGCTCGAGCGCTTCCCAGAGCCGCGCCGCGTTGGGGCCGGTTTCCATCACGCTCACCGGCAGTTTCGGGACGTGGCTGTTACGGAAAATCACGTTGCGGTGCAGGTTCTTGCCGTTGTCCACGCCGCTCGTCCACTCGTAACCGATGAAGCTCGTGAAGCGGCAGGCGGGGCTGCGGTCGTAGGCCTCCTCGGCGGCGGCTCGCGTATCGCCCCAGACGAGCTGCGCCGCCTCGAGGCAGTGCTCGCCGTTCTCGCCGCAGAAGCCGAAGCGCTCGCCACCGGATGAGTAGGCCGCGTTCATCACGAAGAAGGCCGCGCGCGGCCAGCCGCGATACAGCATGCACACGAGCGATGCGTGCCCCGGCGCGCCCGGCGTTTTGCAAATGTGCACCTCGCCAATCTGCTCGGCGTGATCGGTGACGACCGCGAAATCGAGCGGGCGATCGAGTTTCACCGAGCGCAGCGAGCTGCCGTCTTCGCGCCACGGCTGAATCGCGATCGCGTCGCCGCGCGCAAACCGGTAGGCGTCGCGCGGCGTGGTGCGCGTGCCCTGCGTGCTCGCGTCCTGCGAGTAGCCCGTGTGCACGTGCGTGTCGCCGAAGAACGGCGCGCGCAGCGGGTCCTGTGCGGCGCAGGGCGTGCGCTCCTCGCTCGCGGCGGCCGTCGCAATGAGCGAGAACGCGAGCCCAGCGGCAAGTCTCGTGAACATGGCGATCGGGCAGCTCCGGTGCGGCGCGCGCGCGGCGACGCGCAGAGGCCGATGATAGGCTGCGCTTTTCGCAAGAGGAGCCGCGATGGCGACAAAGCTCAACCGCATCAGCGCGCGCATCACCGAAGAAAAGTCTCAGGGCGCCTCGCAAGCAATGCTGCACGCGACGGGCATGACCGAGGCGGACTTGCACAAGCCGCAGGTCGGCATCGCGGCCATGTGGTTTGACGGCAACCCCTGCAACATGCACCTCGGCCTGCTCGCCGACGCCGTGCGCGAGAGCGTCGTGGCGGCCGGCATGCTGGGCATGCGCTTTTTCACGGTGGGCGTCTCGGACGGCATCTCGATGGGCACCCACGGCATGAGCTTCTCGCTCCAGTCGCGCGACCTGATCGCGGACTCGATCGAGACCGTAATGAGCGCGCAGTGGTACGACGCCAACGTCTCGATCCCGGGCTGCGACAAGAACATGCCGGGTTGCCTAATCGCAATGGGCCGCCTGAATCGCCCGTCGCTCATGGTCTACGGCGGGACGATCAAGCCCGGCTTCGGCAAGAGCGGCGCGCCGCTCGACATCGTGTCGGCGTTCCAGAGCTACGGCGAGTACATCGCCAAGCGCATCAGCGAGGACGAACGCATCGACGTCGTCCGCCACGCCTGCCCGGGCGCCGGCGCCTGCGGCGGCATGTACACCGCGAACACGATGGCCGCGGCGATCGAGGCGCTGGGGATGTCGCTGCCGTACTCGTCGAGCACGCCCGCGGTCGCGCCTGAGAAGATCGCCGAGTGCCAACGGGCGGGCGCCGCGGTGCTGCGCCTGCTCGAACTCGATCTCAAGCCGCGCGACATCATGACGCGCGCCGCCTTCGAGAACGCGATGGTCACCGCCATCGCGCTCGGCGGCAGCACGAACCTGGTGCTGCACCTAATCGCGATGGCGCGCGCTGTGGGCATCTCCTTGACGCTCGACGACTTCCAGCGCGCCAGCGACAAGACCCCGCTGCTCGCGGACTTCAAGCCGAGCGGGAAGTACGTGATGGAAGATCTCCACAAAGTGGGCGGCACGCCCGCCGTGATGAAGTTCCTGCTCGAGGCCGGAATGCTCGATGGAAGTTGTCTGACTGTTACGGGCAAGACGCTCGCCGAGAACCTGAGAGATCTGCCGGGCCTCGCCGCTGGCCAGCAGATCGTCCGCTCGCTCGCCGACCCGATCAAGGAGACAGGCCATATCCAGATCTTGCGCGGCAGCCTCGCGCCGGACGGCTCCGTCGCGAAGATCACCGGCAAGGAAGGCCTCAGCTTCTCAGGCCCCGCGCAGGTCTTCGACAGCGAAGAGGAGATGGTTGCAGCAGCCGAGCAGAACCGGATCCGCGCCGGCTCGGTGATCGTGATCCGCTACGAAGGGCCGAAGGGCGGCCCCGGCATGCCCGAAATGCTGTCGCCCACCTCGATCCTGATGGGCGCCGGCCTCGGCGACAAAGTCGCGCTGCTCACGGACGGCAGGTTCTCAGGCGGCTCGCACGGCTTCATCATCGGCCACGTCTGCCCCGAAGCGCAGGAGGGCGGACCGATTGCGCTGGTGCGCGACGGCGACCGCATCGAACTCGACGTGAAGAAGCACACGATCGAGCTGATCGTCCCGCGCGAGGAAATCGCGAAGCGAAGCAAAGCGTGGACGGCGCCGCCGCTGAAGGCGACGCGCGGCACCCTCGCGAAGTACATCCGCTGCGTGAAGAGCGCGAGCGACGGATGTGTTACGGACGAGTGAGGAGCCCGGCTGGCTAACCGCGCGCGTCGCGCGAGAGGCGTCGAAGGGCTCGGAGGCAGCGTCCGAGGCTCTCGCTGCGCGATGCAGCCCGCTCCGGTCGCCAGCGCGCCAGGACAAACTCGACCATTCGCGCGTTGTACAGAGGGCCAATTCGCGCAGACAGTCCGCTCTCTGGAACCAGGTCCTCCCGAACGCGCTTGTACCGGGAGCGCCTCGCCAGATTCACGACGGCGAGTTTGGGGTCGAGAATCTCGTCGGGTAGGGAAGGCAGCGAGCCCACTTTTACTCCGAAAGCCCGCGCGAACTCGTCACCGTCCGCCAACACCCAGGCTTCGACGGCGTGGACCGCGATGCGGAGGCACATCGTTTGACTGATACGAGGGAGCTTCTCGTCGACCAGGCGCGCCGCACTTTCCGCATCCCGATCGAGATCCCGGATGACAAGCCAAGCGCCGTGCTTTGCGGCGGCGTTATAGCTGGAGAGCCGCTCGTCGAGTCGCAGTTTCCCGCCGCTTTCGTAGACGGTGCAGTCGCTGAACCCAACAAGTTGAGCCAACCGCCGCGCGATTGCAGCGTCGATCATCCCTTCCACGGCCGCATTCAAATGCGGCATCAGGCACCGAACAGGCCAAGTTGGGCGGTGTCTCGCGGAGAAGTCCGAGGCATGATCGCCTCCGCCATCGGTACACCCGTTTCGACGAGCGTTCGGATTTCCGCGAACGACGAGGCGAGCTCCACCTTCGTGCCCTGGTCCGTCGGCAGGAGAAGCGCGACTTCCTCGAGCGCGATGCCGCCATCCGACAGAAGGCTGGGCGAATGCGTGCTGACCAGCACCTGACGGCCGCCTCTGCGCGCGGTTCCGGCCATCATCGCCGGGACATGGCGCACGACAGCTGCGTGGAGCGACTGCTCCGGTTCCTCGAGAAGGAGCGGTGCAGTTCCATCCAAAACTCCCCAGAGAAGACCTAGGAGCCGCAGAGTCCCATCCGAGAGTTGGTCTTCTCGTTGCCAGCCAGCGTTCGGGCGCCAGTGCGAGTAGAGAGCTTTGAGGTGAGACACCCCTCGCGGGTCGCGTTCGAGCTCGAGCTTCCGAAGCTGAGGGACCGCGAATCGCAGCGCCTCCTGAATCCGCTTCAGACGCGAGTCGAGAATGCGGCGCGGCGTCCCGGCAAGTTGCTCTAGAAAGTCGCCCCCGAACGGATCGCGCCGTTTCCCGACGCTTCGATCCGGCTCGCGGACGAGTTGAGGAACCAGGTGCAGGTACCTCACCTGGGAGAGGAACTCGGCGATTTTCCGGAACTCCTTGTTCGCGTTCACTTGCTCGAGATGCGTTTGAGAGAGCCTACTGGGGTCCTCTCGGTCTTCGGGGAGCGGGCGGTCGAGCACAAGCTCCGCGCCCCTCCAAACGCGTTCCTTCGCCACAATGGGTCGGCGCTGATTGTCTTGCGTGAACTCCAGGCGGTACCGCCATGCACCGCCGCCATTCAGGTCGAGTGTTAGGTCCACTGCCACATTTGGATACCGACGCGCGTGCAGAGATCGGATCTGCGAAACGCCGCTGCGGTTCCCGACAGCGACTTGGAACCCGCCCTGCTGATCGGCCACGTCGCGGAGGAATCGAATTGCGTCGAGAAGATTCGATTTCCCGGAGGCGTTCGGCCCGACGAAGAACATTCTTCGCCGGAGCGCCAAGTCCACGCTCAGGAAATTGCGCCAGTTCTCGAGTTGAATTCGCGTGATTTGCATGCCGCCAACAGTCCTCGTCAAGCCGCGGGCGAGGCGAACCCTACGCCACGTGCGCAGCGGGCGATAGGTTCGGCGCTCGACCCCCGCGCCTCTTCTGCATTCGCCGCGGAGACATCTGTCGGTGCTGCGAGCACCGGCCTGATCGAGCGCGTACCGATGGGTGCTAAGGGCGAGGGACGAAGGGTGCGGACCCTTCGCTCGGCATCGAGTTAGGCTCGGCACGGATGATGGTCCGACCGGGGACAACTCAGGTGAACTTCAATGGTGAAGCTCGTCGCCTTCTTCAAGCGCAAGCCCGGCGTGTCGGTGGAGCAGTTCCAGCTTCACTGGCGCACGCGGCATGCGGAACTCGTCGTGCGCCAAACCGGCATGCGGCGTTACGTGCAGAATCACACGCTGCTCTCGGGCTATCGCGCGGGCGAGCCCGATTACGACGGCGTCGCCGAGGCATGGTTCGACGACGTCGATGCGATGCGCAGGCTCGCGCCGTCGCCTGAGTACGCGGCAGTGCGCGCCGACGAGGCGAACTTCATCGATGCCGCGAGCATGGGCGTCGTGTTGACGGACGAGCTGGTGATCCTTGACGGTCCCGTGCCGCCGGACGCCGTGAAGATGGTCGCGTTCCTGCGCAAGCGTGCGGACGTTTCGCCGGAGCAATTCCAGAAACACTGGCGCGAGGGGCACGCGGCGCTGGCGTCGCGAGTTCCCGGCAATCGCCGCTACGTGCAGTGTCACGCGCGGCTCGGCGGTTATCAGGGCGGGCGCGCGCCGGTGTTCGATGGCGTGCCGATGTCGTGGTTCGACGACGAGGCGGCATTTCGCGCAGCCGGGCGCAGCGCGGAGTTCGCGCTCACCCGCGCAGACGAGCCGAGCTTCCTCGCGCCGGGGCGCCTGCCGTTCGTGGTGGCTCGCGAAGTGGAGATTGCGCTGCGATGACGAAGCCGCTCGATGCCGTAACAGGCGATGCTGCTCTCCAGCTTCTGCTCGACCGCGCCGCGATCAGCGACGTCGTGAACGCCTACGCGACAGGGCTCGATCGCCGCGACTGGGCGCTCTACCGCTCGATCTTCGCCGACGAGATCGAGATGGACTTCGCCTCCGTTGGCCTACGCACGGGCGCCTACACGGCCGAAGCCTGGGTGCGCTCGGCGCAGACGCTGTTCGCCGGCTTCAGTGCGACGCAGCACACGAGCAGCAACCACGTGCACGAGATTCACGGCGAGAGCGCGACGTGCATGTCGAACATGCAAGCCGAGCACTTCGTCGCGCGTGAGCCGGGCGATGGGCTCGACGCGCCGGACGCAGATCGCTGGACGATCGGCGGGTATTACCGAAATGAACTCATACGAACGCTCGCGGGCTGGAAGCTGAAGCGTGTCGCGCTGATCGTGACCTGGAGTCGCGGCAACGCGGAGGTGTCGAACATCGCACTGCGGCGCGGGCGCGCGCTGCGCGGAGCGAAACGCTGATGCGGCTGGGCATTAATGGCACGGCGCTGGTGCAGAAGGCTTCGGTGGACGCAGTCGCGGCGCACGCGCATCAGGCTGCCGCGGATGGCTTCGCGAGCTACTGGCTCGCAGAGCTCCCGACGGGCGGCTTCGACGCGCTGACCGCGCTCGCGGTCGTTGGCCAGCGCGTTGCCGGGATCGAGCTCGGCACCGCCATCGTGCCCACGTTCCCGCGTCACCCGATGGCGCTTGCAGCGCAGGCGCTCACGGTCGATTCCATAATCGGCGGCCGGCTCACCCTCGGCGTCGGCCTCTCGCACGCGACCATGATGGCGAGCCTCGGAATCGCGTTCGAGCGCCCGATCCGGCATCTGCGCGAGTACCTCTCGATCCTCGGGCCGCTGCTCGCGGACGGGAGAGTTTCGTTTCGCGGCGAGCTGCTTTCTTGCGAGGCGCAGCTGTTCAAGGCGCCCGCGCGGCGCTGCCCGCTCGTGGTCGCCGCGCTCGGGCCGCAGGCGCTCGCGGTTGCGGGCGCGCTCGCGGATGGCACGACGCTCGCCTGGGTGGGGCCGCGCACGATCCGTAGTCACATCGTGCCGGCGCTTCGCGCTGCGGCCGACCAGGCAGGGCGCAGCGCGCCGCGCGTGATTGCGACGCTGCCCGTGTGCGTGACTGACGCTGCGGCGAGTGTGCGCGCATTGATCGCGAAGAATCTCGCCATGTACGGCGAGCTGCCGTCGTATCGCGCGATGTTCGACCGCGAAGGAGTCGCGGGCCCGGGCGACGTTGCGCTGGTTGGGGATGAGGCGCAGGTTCGTGCGCTGCTCGAAGGGCTCGCGGAGGCGGGCGTCACGGACTTCGCGGCGTCCGAGTTCACCACGAACGCTGAAGAGCGCGAGCGCACGCGCGCGCTGCTCCGCACGGCGGCCGCGCAGCACCGCTGAGCGCTGTCAGCGCGGGCCGGACCAGTTGATCTGGCAGATCTCCGCCGAGCGTCCCGCGAAATCCCAGACGCGGCCGAACGCGCGCACGCGGCCCTTGCTGGCGGCGGCGACCGTGATGTCCGGCCCCATCCAGTAATTGCTGTTGGTGACGACGATGTCCTCGCCCGGCCGCGCGCCCGCGACCGGCGCGACCTCGCCCTGGATCTTCTTGCCCACGGTGAGCCGGCGCGTCTTGCCCTCGGTCTCGAACACGACGGGCGAGCGCTCTGCGCCGAGGAACTCGCTCACGAGCACCGAGAAGAGGCCAGTGGTGCCACCCGCTTTTCCGGAGAAAATCCCGACGAGCCCCTGATAAGCGGGTTCGCTCGCGCGCTCGTCGATGTAGGCCGCAGCTTTCCAGTTGCCGCGCGCCATCTGGCCGGGGATCTCGAGCAACAGGCCGACGTTGAGGCCAGCGAGCCGCTCCGCGCCATAATGCCCGTCGTCGATGCGCACGCCCGCCCAGGCTTGGCAGACGCCCTCGGTGGGCGGGTGCTTGCCGAGTGAGATCACGCACGGGCAGAACACGGTGCAATTGCAGTTCAGGATCAGCTCACCGCGAATCGACCAAGAGGTCATCTCTTCTCCTCAGGAAAGTATGAACACGGCCGCGAGACACAGCGCGGCTCCGAGCATGCGTGAGCCGCGTCGGCCCACGAGTGAAGTCTTCTCCGCGATCATCAACAGCATCGCGAGGCCCATGAACAGCAGGTTCATCACGCCCGCGGCAAAGGCGAGCCCCATCAGCGCCCAGCAGCAGCCCAGGCAGAACACGCCCTCCGTAACACCCTTGCGGAACGCGTAGGCGGGGCCGGGACGCCAGTCGCCCATGAAGCTCGCAAGCGGCGCTCGGCAGGCGCGCAGGCAGGCGTTCTTCAGCGCGCTGAATTGGTAGAGACCGGCGAACGCGAGCAGCGCGGCCGAGAGTTCGCGCGAGCTGCTGCTGCCGTCCGGTGCGATAAGCGCCGCGTGCTGAAGACCGAGCTGCGCGCCGGCGCCGAGCAGCGAGAAGCCGAGCCACACCGCGAGGTATCCCGCGAGCAGGGACCAGAAGCCGAGGTGGCTTCCCGCGCGCGCGTGGACGAGATCGTCGTAGGTTCGCAGCATCGGCACGGCGGCGGGCGCCATCATGCCCACAGCCATTAGGGACCACATGCTCGAGAGCGCGGAGAAGCTCGGCTGTGTCGCGCACATCGCTCGCCAGAACTCGGGAGCGAAGGGGGCGCCGAACGCGAGCCGTGCGCGCGTGAAGTCGAGGTGCAGGGCGAAGAGCAACAGCCACGCGGCGGCGATCAGCGCGTAGAACAGGAACCAGCGCTGTGCGGCCGGCGAGAAGTGTTCGTTTCGCGGCGCCGCGGAGATTCCGTCGAGCGCGCTCACGGGCAAATCACGTCTCCTGCAGCCCGCGCGCCATCAGGATCTTGCCACTGCGCACGAGCTCGGTGAGCCCGAGCGGGCGCAGCAGCGCGAGGAACGCATCCAGCTTCTCGCTCGAGCCGTAGACGCGCAGCATCAACGAATCGTGGCCGAAGTCGACCACCTTCGCGCCGTAATGCTCCGCGATTTGGAGCACCTCGGTGCGCTCGGTCGGCAGCGAGCGCACCTTCACGAGCGCGATCTCGCTCTCGTAGGCGGCGTCGCCGGTGTGATCGACCGCGTGCACCACATCCACCAGCTTCGCGAGCTGCTTGATGATCTGCTCGAGCGTGTTCGGGTCGCCAGAGCAGGTGACCGTCATGCGCGAGAAGTCGCCGCTCACGGCAGGCGAGACGACCAGACTCTCGATGTTGTAAGCGCGGCGTGCGAATACCAGCGCGACGCGCACGAGCACGCCGGGCTTGTTATTCACGTACAGCGAAATCGTATGGAGGTCGCGTCGCAACGCCCGCGCTTGCGCGGGTGTGATTTCTCGAGCTGACGGTGTGTTCGGACTCGCACTCACAGGTTCACCCTCCACCGAGGCCACTGTTCGATCTCCGCTCGGCACCGAAGACTCCGCCTCGCTGCGCGCGGCGAAGCGCCGCTTGCATCAGGTGCTGCCAACGGGCTTCTCCATGCGCGTCTTCGGCGCCTCGATGATCATGTTCGCGAGCGGTGCGCCGGCAGGGATCATCGGGAAGACGTTGTCCTCCTTCACGACCTCGGCCACGAGGACCACCGGACCCTGGTGCGCGCGCGCCTGCTTGATCTTGCGGTCGACATCGCCGGGCCGCGTGATGCGCAAGCCCTTCACGCCGTAAGCCTCGGCGAGCTTCACGAAATCCGGGTTGCCTTCGAGGTCGACGCCCGAGAGCCGGTTCTCGAAGAACAGCTCCTGCCACTGGCGCACCATGCCCAGGAAGTTGTTGTTGATGATGAGCACCTTCACGGGCAGCTTGTGGATGAACGCGGTGGCGAGTTCGCAGAGCGTCATCTGGAAGCCGCCGTCGCCGACGACAGTCCAGACTTCTTCGCCGGGACGGCCGAGTTGCGCGCCGATTGCCGACGGGAAGCCGAAGCCCATGGTTCCGGCGCCGCCGCTCGAGATCCAGCGCCGGCCTTCGCGTGTCTTGCAGAACTGCGCGGCCCACATTTGGTGCTGGCCGACGTCGGTCGTGATGATCGCGCGGCCCTCGGTGAGGGCATTCAGGCGGTCGAGCACGTGCTGCGCGCGCAGGCCGCCTTTCTTCGCGTACTTGAGCGGGTACTTCTTGCGCCAGCCGTTGCACTCCTCGAGCCAAGCGCCGGTTTCGAGCGCGCCGATCTTGGGGATTAGGTCTTCGAGCACCAGCTTCGCGTCGCCCAGGATGCGGACATCGGGCCGGATGATTTTGTCGAACTCGGCGGGATCGACGTCGATGTGAATCTTGGTCGCGCCGACGCAGAACTCGTCGACCTTGCCGGTGATGCGATCGTCCCAGCGCGCGCCGATCGCCATGATCAAGTCGCAGTTTGTGACCGCCTTGTTGGCGTAGGCGGTGCCGTGCATGCCGAGCATGCCGAGGTGCAGCGGGTGCGTCTCGTCCGCTGCGCCCTTCCCGAGCAGCGTGTTCACGATGGGCGCGCGCAGCTTCTCGGCGAGTTCCATCACTTTCTTGCCGGCGCCGCTGATTACGGCGCCTTGCCCGACGTAGAGCACCGGGCGGCGGGAGCGCATGAGCAGCTGCGCGGCGCGCTCGATGTCGGCGACGTTGCCGCGCGAGGGAACGCGATAGCCGGGCAGGTCGACCTCGGTGATGACTGAGTCGGTGCCCGGGCCTTGGCTCACGTCCTTCGGCACATCGATCAGCACCGGACCCGGCCGCCCAGTCGTCGCGATGTGGAACGCCTCGCGCACGATGCGCGGAATGTCGTCCGCCTCGCGCGCCATGTAGCTGTGCTTCACGACGGGGTAGGTGATGCCCGTAACATCTGCTTCCTGGAACGCATCCAGGCCGAGGTTCGCGCGGATCGTCTGGCCACAGATCACGATGATCGGCGCTGAATCCATCTGCGCGGTCAAGAGGCCCGTCACGGTGTTCGTTGCGCCGGGGCCCGACGTCACGAGCACGACGCCGGGGCGACCCGTTGCGCGCGCGTAGCCGTCGGCCATGTGGGTGGCGCCCTGCTCGTGGCGGACGAGAATGAGCTTGATCTTCGAATCGACGAGGGCGTCGAAGATCGGCATCACCGCGCCGCCGGAGAGCCCGAAGATGTACTCGACACCCTCGCGCTCGAGGCAGCGGATCAAGACTTCGGCGCCAGTGAGCGCCTTCGCGGGCTTGGCAGGCATGTTCGCTCCCGAAAATCGAAGTGAAGCTGGGCGAGAAGTGGTAGAAAAGCGTTTCTCTACGAACAATTCAACCTTTCGTGGACGGTACGTTCGAGGAATCGACGCCTTTGTGATCGAAGTTGATAGCCCCGAGGGGCTGATGGGGCCAATGTGACATCGCTCGAACCGCTTCTGGCTGAGCTGATCGCGCACGACTCGGTGAGCGCAAACGGCAACCGCGCGCTGATGGGAGAGCTCGCCGCGCGCTGCGAGAGCGCCGGGGCTCGGGTGGCGCTCCAAGAGTGGGGCGACGGCCCGGACGCGAAGGCAAACCTGGTCGCGGTGTTCGGGCCCGACGCAGCCGGCGGCTTGATCCTCTCGGGGCACGCGGATGTGGTGCCGTTCGCCGACCAGCCCGGCTGGTCGCGCGACCCGCTGCGCGCGAGTGCCGAGGGCGACCGCCTGTACGGGCGCGGTACGTCCGACATGAAGGGCTTCATCGCGCAGTGCATCGCGGCGCTCGGCCAGATCGATGCCGCGAGACTCGCGCGCCCGGTCGTGCTGCTGTTCACCGCGGACGAGGAGATCGGCTGCCTCGGCGCGCAGCGGCTCGTGCCGGCGCTGCCTGAGTTATTGGGGAACTGCCCGCTGCCGAGACTGGCTTGGATCGGCGAGCCGACGTCGGGGCGCGTGTTCCACGCGCACAAGGGCGTGGTCGCCTTCTCGGTGCGCGTAGCGGGCCGTGGCGGGCACTCGAGCGTGCCCGAAGCGGGCGCAAACGCGATTGCGGGGGCAGCCGAACTGGCGGCGCGGCTCGGGCGCATGCAGGCCGAACGCCGCGCGAAACCGAGCGCGCGTTTCGCCGCGCTCTTCCCCGAGGCGCCCTACACGACGCTCAACCTCGGCACGATCCACGGCGGCAGCGCCACGAACATGATCGCCGACTCGTGCGAGCTCGCGCTGAGCTACCGCCCGCTCCCCGATGAGGACCCGCTTGCGCTCTACGAAGAAGTGCGCGCGCGGCTGTTAGGGGAACCGCTGCGCGACCCGGGCTCGGAGCTGCCGCTCGCGGTGGAGCTGGGCCCCGCGGTGGCGGCGCCGGGCGTGCTGACGCCGCGCGGCACGCGCCTCGAGGACGAACTGCTCGCGCAGTTCGGCGCGCGCGAAGTGGGCGGCGCGCCTTTCTGCACCGATGCCGGGCGCTTCGCGGTCGCAGGCATCGACTCGCTGATCTGCGGGCCCGGCGATCTCGCCGAGGCGCATCAGCCGAACGAGAGCATCTCACGGCGCGCACTGGCGGGCGGTGTCGCGCCGATCGTCGCGATCGTCTCGCGCATGTGCGGGCGCGCCTAACCGCCGGCGGATTCGCTCGCGAAGAACGCGCGCGCCACGCGTGCCGGGTCGCCCGCCAGCTCCTCGGCTTCGCCGCCCCGTAGCCACGTCATGGGCAGCAAGCCGCGATATGGCTCGCGCAGGAAGCGCGCACCGTAGAGCGCGATCACGCCGCGATCCTGGTCTTGCCGTAACAAACGCCCCGCGGACTGGATCACGCGCGTCATGCCGGGCAGGGCGTAGGCGAGCGCGAAGCCGTCGCCGAGCATTTCCTCGTAGTGCTCGCGTTCGAGTTCGCGGCGCGGATCGCGGGCGGGCAGGCACGGGCCTAACACTGCGACCGCGCGCAGGCCGAGGCCGCTCGTATCGAAGCCCTCGGTGAACGCGCCGCCTGCGATCGCCAGCGCGAGCACGCCGCGCGCGCCGCGCAGCGCAGCGAGCCAGCGCTCGCGTTCGCGCGGATCCGCGCCCGGCCGCTCGCAGGCCACTGCGCGGCCCGCGTCTTCGAGCGCGCGCGCCAGCTGCGCGAGCCACGCGAAGCTCGGCCCCACGACGAGCAGGTTGCCAGGCGTCGCGTCCGCGAGCGCGCCCAGGCGCGTTGCGAGCCTCGGCAGCTCGCGCGAGCGCGCGGCGAACGTCGTCTGCACCTTTGTGTCGATCACGACGCGCAGGCGCTCGCTGCGGTCCTCGCCAGCCACGCGCGCAAACGCCAGGCGCTTCGCATCGAGGCCGAGCAGGCTCGCCTGCCAATCCGGCGGCGAGAGCGTCGCGGACATCGCGATCACGCTGTGCGCGGCGCCTAACACACGCGAAAGCTCAGGCGCGGGGTCGATGCAGGCGCGCTCGAGGAACGCCTCGCCGTTCGCGCGGCCGGCGAGGGCGCGGTGCGTGCCATCAGTCGGCGCATCGAGGAACGCGCGCGCGCCGAACGCGAGTTCGAGGAACGCGGCGTGCGGCCCGAGCGCGGGCGCGCCGGCAAGATCGTCTAGCGCCTCGCCGATGCTCGCGTCGAGCTGCGCGCGCAGCGCCTCGGCTTCGCGCGCGGCGAAGCCTCCGAGCACGCACGCGTCCGCCGCATCGCCGCAGGCATCGCGCACCTGCGCCTCGAGCGCGCTCGCGAGCTGCTCGGTCGCCTCGCGCATGCGCGCGTGGATCGGCGCGCTGCCCAGCGCGATGCGCTCGCTCGCTTCGCGCAGCATCGAGGCGGAGAGCCGCAGCGTCAGGGCATCGCGCATGCGCGCGGGCAGGCCGTGCGCCTCGTCGATCACGAGGATCGTGCGGGCGAGCGCCTGCGGGTCGCGCAGTTCCGGCAACGCGACGACCGGATCGAAGGCGTAGTTCGCGTCGGCCACGGTCGCGCACGCGCTGCGCGCCACCTCCGCCATCAATTCGTACGGACACGCGCCGCGCGCACGGCCGAGCGCGAACACGGCGTCGGGCAGCGCGAACCCGCTCGCGAGCGAGGCCGCCACGAGCGCGTGCTCCGAGACCGCCGCGCGGTGCGTGCGCGCGAAGCCGCACAGCTGCTCGTGGCACTGCACGTCGCCCGTCGCGCACATGCGCGCCTTGTTACGCAGATGCGCGGCGACGCGAACGCCCGCTGGCGCGATGTCGCGCAGCGTCTCGACCGCGAGCTGCTGCTGGAGCGTGCGGCTGGTGAGCACGAACAGCCGCAGGTCGTTCGCGAGGGCGTGCTGGAGCGCCGCGGTGAGCACCGCCGCCGTCTTGCCGAGCCCGGTCGGCGCTTCGAGCAACAGATGCTCGCGCGCGGCGAGGGAAGCCTGCGCGGCGGAAAGAATCTCAGCTTGGCCGGCGCGAAGCTGCGCGAACGGGAACGCGACTCTCACGGCCGCAGCGCGACGCCGCGCGAACTCCGCGCTCGTCGCGATGGCTTCTGCGATCGCGCGATCGATCACTTCATCGAGCACCGCGAGAGCCTCGATGCGCGAGACCACGGGCAGCTCTCTGCGCGGCTCGGCTGCGGGCGATAGCCACACCAACTCCGCGCGGCAGTCTTCGGTGCGTTCGCCTTCGAGCATCCACGCGTACAACGCGGCTTGAATGCTCGCGGCCTCGCGCCAAGCCCCGCTTGGGGCGCCGCGCGCGACGAACTTCAACTCCTCGATGATCGTTTGACCGCGCGGTTCGGATGCGCGGACGCCGTCACAGCGCCCGCTCAGGGTGATGCGCCAACCGCCGCGGTCGCGGACGCCCCGCACGGCGACTTCTGCCTCGAAGCCAGGGACCGCAGCCAACGCCTCGCGCTGATATGCGACGTGCGCTTCGGAGCCGCGCGCGAACGCAGCGGCGTTGAAGCGCCCGGCAAAGCCCACTGGGCGAGGCATCCGGCTCAGCGCGACTTCGGTCACGCTGAGGTGGAGCGTGTTAGCTGAGGCGTCGGCGCGCGTGGGCGCGGGGCGTGGCGACGGCCCAGTTCGAGGTGGCGCGGATGAAGCCATGCGACGAAAACGTGAGGCTGATTCGGACGGGCGAACCTAACACGAAACCTCCAGTCAAAAGAAAACCCGCCGGGGCGGGTGGGTCGATGTGATTGCGATGAACAAAACCTAGCCCACTGACTTATCAGGCCGCAATGGGTTGCAGCAGATTTTTCTACGCCCGGCTTCGAAGCCCTGAAACCCCGGCCTTCGGCGTGAAAAACGCCGCGATCGCCCTGAAAACCCCCTCGAGATCGAAGGCGCTTTCAGTTCCAATGGAGGCGCTCGAAGTCGCGCTGCGCAATGCACGCGCTCGCAGAGCGAAACTCGAACGATCCGCGCGGGCCGGCGGGCTAGCGTGCGCGCCATTGGAGGTGCCCTGGCGCATGGCGGTCACGCTCGATCTCGCAGGCAAGCGGATTCTCGTGCTCGGCGCCTCCTCTGGCGTCGGCCGAGCAGTCGCGGAGGTCGCGGCGCACGCTGGCGCTCGGCTCGGCCTCGCGGCGCGGCGCCTCGATCGGCTCGAACGCGTGGCCAGCACGCTGCGAGATGCGGGCGGCGAGGCGCATCCTCTCATGTGCGATGTCGCGAGCGACGCGGATTGCCGCGCGGTCGTGGCAGGCGCGGTCGCCGCACTCGGCGGGCTCGACGCCGTCGTCTACGCGCCCGGAATCTCGCCGCTGATCTTGCTCGGGGAGGCGACGCGCGAAGAGTGGCGCGGCGTGCTCGACGTCAACCTAATCGGCGCCTCGCAGATCACCGCTGCCGCGCTGCCGCACCTGCGCGCGAGCCGCGGACGCGCGCTCTACGTCGGCTCCTACTCCGCCCGCCAAACCCTGCCGGGCATCTCGCTCTACAGCGTGTCGAAGCTCGCGCTCTCAGGCCTCGTTGCCGCGTGGCGCATGGAGTGCCCCGAGGTGGACTTCATCCACGTCGTGCTCGGCAACACCATGGGCACCGAGTTCGCCGCGAGTTGGGGGCCGGAGCGGACCGCGAGAATCACCAAGCTTTGGATCGAACGCGGCCTCTTCCCGGCGCCGAAGATGATGCCGCTGCGCGCTGCCGCCGAGGCGATCGCCGCGACGCTCGCGGTCGATGCGTTCCAGGACGAAGTCGGCGTGATGCCGCGCATGCGCGACGGCGCGGTGTGAGGAGCTGAAGCGAAACTTGCCGAGCGGTACTGGGTTATCTCGAGCACGAACCCGGCGTAGGCTCGGCCGCAGGTGCTGAGCGCGAACCCGAGCGAGGAGGTCGAGCCATGGCGATCCAAGTCCACAAACGCTTCTTCGAGACGCGCGAGCAGGTGCTCGATGACATCAAGAAGGACGGTTATTGGCCGACGACGCTAGTCACGCCGGTGTCGCCAGAGCTGCCCGTTCATTGGCACGACTCCGAGGTTCACGGTTGCGTGATGAGCGGTAAGAGCTGGGTCCTGGACGGCGCGACGGGCGAGCGTCTCGTGATGGAGCCCGGCGACAAGCTGATTCTCCCGCTGGGCGCGCTGCACGCTGAGGGCGACACCACCGAGCCCATGGTTTACATCGTGGCGCTCCCAGCGCCGCGACCCTTCGATCAGTTCTTGCGCCTTCAGCCGCCCGAGAAGGCGCCGAAAGCCGACGCCGCGCGCTGAACCGGCGCGGGCGCGCCGC
>JANNDT010000370.1:0-7711 GCA_031387905.1 Deltaproteobacteria bacterium | reverse complement strand
CGGCGAGCGACGCCGTCACGCGTTCGCTCGCGGGTACGCTGGCTGCGATGCGCTCGAGCGCACGGCGCAAATCGGCGGCGCTCGCGATCCAGGGCGTGCGCAGCAGCGTCTCGAGCGCGCCGCGCGCGAACGTGAGCTGCGGCGCAGCCAAATCGCCCGCGATCTCGCGCGCGAGGTCGGCCGCGAGCGCCGCGAAATCATCGCGGCGCTCGCGCAGCGCGGGCACCTGCAGCGTGAAGCGACGCAGTTCGAGGAACAGTGTCGCATCCGCGTTCTCGACGGGGTACGCGCCGCGCGCCGTAGCAATTAGGCGGACGCCCGGGTTCGCGCGCGCGAGCCAGTTGCGCCACTCCGTGTGCACCGCGAGCGGCGCCGAGTCGAGCTCGGGCACGAACAGCGTGGCTGCGCCCGCGAGCGAGCGCGGCGGCAACCCGCGCAGCGCGAGGAAGGGCGCGCGCGCATCGCCCTGCGCGTGCAGCCAACGCGCCGCGCGCGAGCGGCCGGCGCCGAGCTCGCCCGTAATCAGTACGTGGCAACGCAGCGCCGCCGCGCTGCACAGTTGCTCGCGCAGCCGGCGCGTGGGCGACGCCTCGCCCACGAACGCGTCGCACGAAGTGGGCGGCGCGCTCGCGCTGCGCGCGGGCTCCGCTGCCGGAAGCGTTCTCACCAGCCCGTGTGCCGGCTCTGCCTGCGCTCGCCGCTCCTGCATGCTCGTCTCCTTGGTTGTTGGGGAAGCGAGCCTATGCGCTGCGAGCCCGCGGCGTCGCCCACAGAAAGCGACAAAGCGCGAGAGAGTGCGCGTGCGTCGCGCGCTGCGAACGCGGCGCTCGCTCGCAAGTTCTCAGGGCGTAACGCCCGCCGCCGCGAGCTGTGCGAGCGCGACCTCGAGCGCGAGCGCTTTCGCCTCCGCGCGCGCCTCTGCTGGCACCCAGCGCGGATACGCCTCCGCGCGCGCTTCGTGATGCCCGCGCGCCGTGTGCTCCTCCACCACGCGTGCGAGGCGCTCGCGCGGAAAGCGCGCAGCCGCACGCACCAGTGCGGGCCAGAGGCGGCGATGCAGGTACGTCACTTTGCCCGCGCAGACGCGGCACACGAGCACCTCGGGCGATTCCGTGATCGCGCCCGCCAGCGCGTAGATCTCGTGCCCGCGCGCGTGCGCCCACCAGCTGCCGCGAATCGGCTCGCCCGCCACCCACTCCGCGAGCGAAGGCGCCGCGCCGCGCGCCGAGAGCAACACCGCGCCTTGACGCGCGACGAATGCGAGCGCCTGGCTCGCAGTCTTCGCCTTCGCCGAACTCCGCGCGCGCCTCGCAGCCGCCATGCCCGCAGCATAAACCGCGAACGCGTCCGCCCCGCGCGCGTAGACTCGCGCAGGATGCTCACACGCCCGGTGTTCCTCGGCTGGCTCGTCGCGCGCCTCGCGCAGCTGCGCTTCCCGCGCCTGTTCGCCGTTACCGCCGCGCTGTTCGTGCTCGATCTCGTCGTGCCGGATTTCATTCCGCTCGCCGACGAGCTGCTGTTCGGTCTCGCGACCGCGCTGCTCGGTAGCTGGCGGCGCCGCAAATCTGAGCCGCCGCCGAGCGGACGACGCCCCTCACCCTGAACTGCCGCAGTGGGCGTCGCCGTGATAAACGGGGAAGCGCTTGCGGAGGAACTCGAAGCTCGGCGAGGACGGGAAAAACAAGCGGCCTTCCGGTGTCCGAGAACGAAGGTTTTGACAACTTCAGGCTCCGCGGCCGAAGTTTCGCGCACTCGGGAGGCCCATGGCGCTGCTCCTCAATTCGTCGCTCGCGGGTTATCAGGGCGCCGCGTGGCTGGCGGAGTACGCGGCAGCGAAGGCGGCGTCGTCGCGCGCGAGCAGGGGGGTCGAGATCATCGGCGCGGGCACGAAGAAAATGTTCACCGGCTGATGCGCGCGCCCGGGACGCCTAGGCGGACTCGCACGGGGAGGTCGAAGGCGTCCTGCCTCCCACGCCTGGTGCGGATTCTCGCGCTGCTGGCCGGGTCTGCGTTGACCGGCGCCGAGCCTGCGGCCGCGGCGGAGCCAGCGCCGCTGATCGCCAGTGCGTCGGAGCCCCCGCTCGGAGTTCCGCCGGGGCCTGCCGGAGCCCCCTTCCGCCTGCGGATCGGGATCGAGAGCGCGCCGAACGCGGGCTTCGGCGGCGCCGACGTGAGCTGGCTTCGCAGCGGCGCGCACCTGGGCGTGGGCGGACCGGTCTCGAAGCGGGTCGAACTCAACCTGCAACTGGCCGGCGAGGTCGTCGCGTTCGACGTGGACGGAGACGAGAGCTTCCTAAGCGCGGGGCGGCCCGGCGCACCCTTCGACGATTTGATCAAGAGCAGCGTGCGGCTCGGCGCGGGGTTCCACGTGCGCGAGAAGTGGCTGCTGGTTGGGGAGGGCTACCTGCAGGCGAGTCTCGAGCGAGGCGCGGACGTGGGTGACGCGCTCAGGGGCGGCGTCGTGCTCGGAGTCGGCTATCGCCGCTCGACCAAGCTGGAGGCGCTGCTCGGCGTCGGCCTAGGTAAGAGGTTCGACCGCGCGGGTCTGCACGCGTCGCCGACTCTGCGCGTCCGTTGGCAGATCGACGACCGCTGGCGCCTCGACTTGAACAACGCAGAAGTCCAAGTAGAGCGCGAACTCTCCGAGCACTGGACGGTCAGCTTTGCCGCCGCATTCGAGGAGGATCGTTTCCGGCTCTCGGACCGTGACGACGGCCCAGGCGGAGTGGGTGAGGGATCGCTCGCCCACTCGCGCGTGCCCATAACACTCGGGGTCGAGTGGCAGCCGCGCGTGCGCTGGAACGTGCGCGTGCGCGCAGGGTCGGTCGCATGGCAACGATTCAAAGTGAAAGACGAAGATGCGAACGGATTCGACTCCGCGACGTCGGATCGTGCGGCGCCGTTCGCTTCGCTCGACGTCACGGCGCGCTTCTGATTCGCGCGCATTGACGCTGCACGCGCCGGTGCTGCGGCACCGACGGCGACGGCTTGCGCAGCAGCGAGGAACCCGACGCCGCCACCGAGCACGGCCTCTTCTCACAGAACGCCGATGGCAGCGCGCACACGCAGCTCGTCTCGATGCGTGGTCAGGAAAACCACGTCGTGCAAGGCTCGAGCGGCGCGAACTTCTCGATTGATCAGACCTACCCGGCGGCCCGGGCTGCATACCATCGGCGCGCTTCCCGGATGTCGGCCTTCGCTTCCTCTCGAACAAAGAGGCGCGGATTCATTCGGCGCGCCGCCTCCGCTCCTCAGCGCCCGCCTCACGCTCGATCTCATCGAGGACCTGCTGCCACGGCCGGCCGGGATCGCCGTCCGCCCGGCAGGCGGCGACGCGGCGGTCGAGTTCCTGGGCCTGCGCGTCCGAGTTCGCCAGCGTCTCGGGCGTCGGCACCAAGCTGTCCCAAAGGTCGTCGGCGAGCTGGATGCGCTCCTCGGGACTCAGGCCACTGGAATCGAATGGCGGGTGGGCCATGTTGAGAATCCCGGCAAGCCCGAGCCGTCGTGCAAGCGCAAGGCTCGGCTGGTCGGCTTCATGCAATCGTTAGCCGGCACGTCTCTCACCGCTTGCACCCATGACTTGCGCCGCCATCCATAGAAACAACCCTGCACAAATCGTATACGGAATCCTGCGTAGCCAGAAGTTAGTCTGGATCAGGCGCTCAATAAGCTCGACCGATAGCCCGTGATCGCTTAGTTGGAGCTGGATCGGCACCTGTATCGTGACGGTGGAGACCCACACCACAGCTTGCACAGCAATAGCTGCCCATACGGCCCAAGCCGGAATCGCAGCAGGCCGCGACCACAACATGAGGATCGTAAACGCGGTGCCAAGAAGCAGTGGCGCGACCAAGAACGTCAGCACTCGCGGCGAGATGAACTGATGGTATGCGATGAACTCATCAGCTCCGATGAGGTGCCAACTCGCATAGTTTACGAAGCTCTCAATGAAGGCTGCGCCGGTGCCGTAGAACACGAGCGCAAACGCAATCAGGAAGATCCAACGCGGTCCCATTTCTCACTCCCTGGTGGATTCCAGGTCGACATCGCTCGGGCCGCCCAACGAGTTGGCGCTCACTCGCGGCGGCTCTGCGTCGTCGGGTGCAGCGCCGGGTCGGGCGGCGTCACGACCGGTGCTTCGTGCTGCCAATGTCGGACCGCGCCGAAGCCGGAGGCCATCGTGCTGCTTCCTAGTAGGAATGCTAAGTGGCGGTTTTCAATTTACCGCCCATGATCGCCATTGGGATTAGGAGCGCCGTAAAGATGACGTGATACCAAGCGGGAACATACGGCCAGGACAGAACCACGATCAGTAGACCAAAGGCCACCAGCAGAAAGCCGAGGATGAGCGGCGAGCGTTTGTTGTCACCGGCAGTCAGCGCAGCCAAAAAGCCGGACATGACCGAAACCATTGAACCGCGGACAATATTGATGACAAGAATCGTCGTGTCCGCTGTGAAGTGGCCGCCATTGGCAACGGCCGCTTCGAACGCGAGTTGATGAGCGCCGTACCACTCCGGCCAAATGGCCGAGAGAATCTTCTCGCTTCCGACCCAAACTATCGACCAAGCACAAAATCCGGCAATACTGCCCAAGACGATTCGTGCCATGGACTTCCCCTGTTTGTTTCTTTGGACATCGGTGTTCCGCATTCGTCCGCCCAACAGTTAGTAGACCGACCAGCCTCCTGGTCCCAATCCGGCAGGGCCCGCGATTCTCCGCCAGCAAACACAGCAGCGCGATGAGGGCTGCGCCAGCCGGCCTGCCCGCGGTGGCTGCGGAAGCCGCTCGCGGCTTTCCGTCACGGCGCCACCGCCTCCCGAAGCGCCGCTCTCGCCAGCGTTCTCGTCGAATCGAGCACGGGCAGCGGCGAATCGGCTTCGCTGATCAGCAGTGGAATCTCGGTGCAGCTGAGCGCCACCGCGTCGCAGCCGGCTTTTTGTAGGCGCCGAATCACGCGCTGGAAGAACCTGCGCGAGACGCTCTCGAAGCGGCCGTAGACGAGCTCGCTGAAGATGATCTCGTCGATCTTCTTCCGGTCCTCGTCGTTCGGGATCACTTTCGCGATGCCGCACGCGGCGAACGGGCCGGCGTACACGGGCCCTTCCATCAACAACTTCGTGCCGAGCACTCCGACCTTCTTGAAGCCGCGTTCGCCCGCGAGTCTCGCTAGCTCCTCGGCGATGTGCAGCCACGGCAGCGGCGAGCGCGCTCGCACGAGGTCGAGGCCCTGGTGCACGGTGTTGTCAGGGCAGATCAGCAGCTGTGCGCCGATCGCTTTCAGCTTCGCGCCCGATTCGAGCATCAGCTCGCCCACGCGCTCCCAGCGGCCGGCGTCGGCATGCTCCATGTACGCCGCGAGCGGGAAGCTGTGCAGCGAGACCTCCGGGTGCGCGTGCGCGCCTAACAGCTCCGCGCCTTCGACACACAGTGTGCGGTAGCAGAGCGCCGCACCCTCGGCGCTCGCGGCGACGATTCCGACGTGCTTGGCGGTGGCCATGGCTTCACCTCTTGCGATTCAGTGGCGTGCAGACGCAGAGCTGGTTGCCGTCGGGGTCGAGCACGCGGAACTCGCGGTTGCCCCACGGCATGTCTTGCGGGAGCGGCGCGTCGACGTGGCGCTCGAAGAACTCGGCGTGCCAGGCGTCGACGTTCGGCACATACAGATGGACGAGCCCGCGGCCCGCGCCGTCCGCCGCGCGCTCGCTCAGATAGAGCAGCATGCCCTCGCGCGAGAGCTGCGCGAAGAGCGCGCCCGCTTCGTCCGCGTGCTGCCAGTCGATGCGGAAGCCGAGCGCGCGCACGTAGAACGCCTCGCTCGCCGCGAGCTTCGCGATGCGCAGCGTGGGGACGACTTCGTGCATGCGCTTAGGGTGCCAGCCGCCCGCGGGCGAGGCGAGGCCCGCCAGCGGCGCCGCGCTCCTGCGCGATACGCTCGCGTTCGCGCGCGCCGCACGGAGGCTCAGATGATTCGCATTCGCCCCGAGGCCGAACGCGGGATCGCCCGCCTCGGCTGGCTCGACAGCCGCCACACGTTCTCGTTCGGCGAATACCGTGATCCCGCACACATGGGTTTTCGCAACCTACGCGTGATCAACGAGGATCGCGTCGCGCCGGGCAAGGGTTTCGCCACGCACGGGCATCGCGACATGGAGATTCTCACGGCCGTGCTCGCAGGTGCGCTCGCGCACAAAGACAGCCTCGGCAACGGCTCCGCGATCCGGCCCGGCGACGTCCAGCGTATGAGCGCTGGCACGGGCGTCACGCACAGCGAGTTCAACGCGTCGCAGAGCGAACCTGTGCATTTCCTCCAGATCTGGCTCTTGCCCGATCGCGCGGATCTCGCGCCGAGCTACGAGCAGCGCGGCTTCATTCCCGCCCGTGGGCAGCACCAGCTACTCGCGTCTCCGGACGCGCGCGACGGCTCGCTGCGCGTGAACGCGGACGCAGACGTTTACGCGCTGCGGCTCGAAGCCGGAGCGAAGGCCTCGTTCGCGCTTCGGGCGGGCCGCCACGCGTGGGTGCAGGTGATTGCGGGCGAGCTCGCGGTGAACAGCCTCGCGCTAGCTGCGAGCGACGGCGCCGCGATCAGCGAGGAGCGCGAGCTCACGTTCGCCGCGGGCACGGCGTGCGAGTTGTTGTGGTTCGATCTCGCCTGAGTGACGGCTCGCGAGAGGAATGTCGGCATCACTTCCGCGCGGGCAGCCCCGCCTCGAAGCGCGGCGCGTCGCCCGCGAGTTCGTCCCAACTCGCGCGCGAGCCCACATAGATGTGCCCGGCGATACGCGGGCCCGGGTCGTCGTCGAGCGCGCCCGCAGGCACCCAATAAGCGTCGCCGGTCGGGAGCAGCTGCGGCACTGGGCAGCCGCACACGCTGCAGAACGTGGTGTGCCAGCCACTCGGCTTGGCAAACGTCTTGCGCAGCTCCTCGCCCGCGAGCCAGCGCAGTTCCGCCTCGGGCACCACGATCACCGCGTTCGAGGCAGTGCCCGAAACCTTGCGGCACTGCGAGCAGTGGCACATTCCCACGCCGCCGCGCGAGCGCCCGTACTCGAAGCGCACGCCTCCGCACAGGCAGCTTCCGCGAATCATCACGCCTCCTGGCCGCGCGCCCGTCTCCGCTTCCACTGCCGCGCGCGTTGGTGGAGAATGCCGCAGCGCTACGGAGCCCCGAAATGCCCGAAGTTCCCGCGCACCTCGCGCAGATGTTCCTCGCGCTCGTCTCGGCGCTCGCGGCGCTGTTCGTCGCCGCGCAGTCGCGGCTTGGCGATCCGACCAATGCGCAGCGCCTGCGCGGCACGCTCGCGGGCACCCTCGTAGTTGCGGCCTGGCTCGGCGTCTCGGGCGCGCTCGCCGCGCGCGGCGTGCTCGCAGATTTCTCGCGCATGCCGCCGCCGTTCATGTTGATGATGGCCTGCTACTTCGCCGCCACCACCGCGCTCGCGTTCTCGCCTCTCGGCACCAAGCTGGTGAACCACGCCCCAATCGCCTGGCTGATCGGTTATCAGGCGTTTCGCGCGCCGCTCGAGTTTTTCCTGCACGCGAGCTACGAGCGCGGCGTGATTCCGGTGCAGATGACCTGGGCCGGCCTGAACTTCGACGTAATCACCGGCGTGAGCGCCGCGGCGCTCGCGCGCGTTGCGGCAACGCGGCCACTGCCGCGCTGGCTCGTGCTGGCGGGGTACTGCAGCGGCCTCGCGCGGCTCGGGAC
>JANNDT010000341.1:0-8478 GCA_031387905.1 Deltaproteobacteria bacterium | reverse complement strand
ACACGCTGCAACAGGCGCTGCGGCCGTAACAGTCGCCGTCGCGCCAACACCATCATCGATCTCGATCAGCACGGCGCCCACCGGAACGATCGCGCCCTTCTCGAAGCCGAGCTTGTGCACCACCCCCGCGACTGGCGACGGAATCTCGATGTTCGCCTTGTCGGTCATCAGCTCGACGAGCACTTGATCGGCGACGACGCGCTCGCCCTCGCGCACGTGCCACTCGATCACCTCGGCCTCGACGACGCCCTCGCCAATGTCCGGCAGTAAGAAGCGATACATCTCTCGATCACCCCGCGCGGCCCGCGGCCGCGCTTTCGTGCCTAATACGTGATCGTCTTCACGAGCGCGTTGAGAATGCGCTCGGCGTTTGGCAGATAGTGCTCTTCTAGCGTGTAGGGGAACGGCGTGTCGAAGCCGCAGATGCGCCCGATCGGCGCTTGCAGACTCGCGAACGCTTTCTCCTGCACCGCCGCCGCGATCTCCGCGCCGAAGCCCGCCGTGTACGGCGCCTCGTGCGCCACCAGCATGCGCCCGGTGTGCTCGACCGAGCGCACCAGCGTGCGCACGTCGTAGGGCGTGATGCTGAGCAGGTCGATCAACTCGACGTCGTAGCCCTCGCCTTCCGCGCGCGCGACTGCCTCGCGGCAGATACCGAGCATCGCGCCCCACGCCACCAGCGTCGCATCCTCGCCCTTGCACACCACGCGCGCGCGCTCGAGCGGCAGCGTGTAGTAATCCGTCGGGATCTCGTCCTTCGCGGAGCGGTAGATGCGCTTCGGCTCGAGGAAGATCACCGGGTCGGCGCACTCGAGCGACGCCAATAACAACCCCTTCGCCTCGTAGGGCCCGGAGGGAATCACGACGCGCAGGCCCGGCGTGTGCGCGAAGTAAGCCTCGGGGCTCTGCGAGTGGTAGTGCCCGCCGCGAATGCCGCCGCCGTAGGGCATGCGGATCAGCACGTTCGGCGCGTATTGACCCGCGCAGCGATACCGATACTTCGCGAGCTCGCTGACGATCTGGTCGAAGGCGGGAAACACGAAATCCGCGAACTGGATTTCGACGATCGGGCGCAGGCCGCCGAGGCCCATGCCGATCGCCATGCCCACGATGCCCGCTTCGGCGAGCGGCGTGTCGAAGACGCGCTCGTCGCCGTACTTCTCCTGCAAACCCTGGGTCACGCGGAACACGCCGCCGAAGTGGCCGACGTCTTCGCCGAGAATCACCGCGCGTTCGTCGCGCTCCATGTAGAGATCCAGCGCCTGGTTGAGCGCCTGGATCATGTTCATCGTCGCGGTTTCAGCCACGGCTCACGGCACCTCGAACTTTTCGCGCGGCCGTCGGCGGTGCCACGCGAGGTACTCGTCGCGCTGTTCGGCGAGCTGGGTGCCGGGCGTCGCGAGCACGTCCTCGAACAAGCTCTCGACGGGCGGCGGCGGGTGCTTCTCGCACTGCGCGAGCGTCTCCGTAACACGCGCGTCCCACGCCGCGCGCGACGCTTCTTCGCGCGCGTCGTCCCACACGCCGCGCCACCTGCCATGGCGCCCGAGCCGCGCGACGGGGTCGAGGCGCTCCCACTCTGCGGTCTCTTCATCGGTGCGGTACGCGCTCGGATCGTCGGCGGTGGAGTGCGCGCCCACGCGGTAGGTCATCGCCTCGATCAGTGTGGGGCCGTCGCCGGCTTTCGCGCGCGCCACCGCCTCGCGCATGGTGTGCAGCATCGCGAGCAGGTCGTTGCCGTCCACCTGATGACCCGGCACGCCGTAGCCATCGCCGCGCGCAGCGAGGCTCTCGGCTGCAGTCTGCACGGATTCGGGCGTCGAGATGGCGTAGCCGTTGTTGCGGATCACGAAGATCGACGGCGTCGCGAACACACCGGCGAAGTTGAGCGCCGTGTGAAAATCGCCCTGAGAAGCGGTGCCTTCGCCGCAGAACGCCACCGCCACCTGGCCGGTCTTGCGCAGCTTCGCCGCGTAGCCAAAGCCGGTCGCGTGCGGAAGCTGAGTCCCGACCGGGGCGCTCACCGAGGGGATGCCCCACTCGCGGTAGCAATAATGAACCGGCATCTGACGCCCGAGGCAGAGATCCTGGCTGTTGCCGATCAGCTGATTGAAGATCAGCGGCAGCGGGATCTTCCTCCAGAGCAAGCAGCCGAGTTCGCGATACGACAAAAAGATCGGATCCTCGACTGCGAGCGCCATCGCGACGGCGAAAATCGTCGCCTCCTCGCCGCGGCTCGTCATGTAGAAGCCGAGCCGGCCCTGGCGCTGCAGGATCTGCAAGCGGCGATCGAGGATGCGATTCAGCACGAAGCCATCGAGCACGGCCGCGAGATCTTCATCCGAAACCAAGCGCGCGTGTTCCGGCGCGCAGCTGCCGTCTTCGTTGAGGATCGAGAACGGCGACGCGGGGCTCACGCTTCCTCCATCCCTCTAGGAGATCCCAGAACTCCGCGAGATCCAGGACTGCGCGCGCATTGTATCGCCGCAGCGCGTGCGAACTCGCAGTTTTCGCGGTGGCGAGCGATTGCGGCGAGTAGATTCGCCGCGCGATGACGAACACGCTCGATCGAATCCCCGCGCATCTTCGCCAATACGTGGCGTTTCAGGACTACGGCGCGTACGACGAGATCGATCAGGCGGTCTGGCGCTTCATCCTGCTGCAAACCCACGCGCGCCTCAAAGCGACCGCGCACCCGGCTTATGCGAACGGCCTCGATGCCTGCGGCCTCTCGGTCGCGCGCATTCCGCGCATCGAGCAGATCGACGCGCACCTCGCGCAATTCGGCTGGGGCGCGGTGTGCGTGGACGGCTTCATTCCGCCGCGCGCGTTCCAAGAGTTCCAGGCGCTGTGCATCCTCACGATCGCGGGCGCGATCCGCACCCGTGAGCACCTCGCCTACACGCCCGCGCCGGACATCGTGCACGAGGCGGCCGGCCACGCGCCGATCCTGCCCGACCCTGAGTACCGCGCGTTTCTCGAGCGCTTCGGCGAAGTGGGCCAGCGCGCGTTCTCGTCGCCCCACGATCGCGCGGTGCACGAGTGCGTGCGCGTGCTCTCGGTGGTGAAGGAGGACCCGCACGCAACGCGCGAGCAGCGCGCCGCCGCCGATCGCGCGCTAGAGGAGGCGCTCGCCGCGGCGCCCGCGCCGAGTGAGGCTGCGCTGCTCTCGCGTCTGCATTGGTGGACGGTCGAGTACGGGCTGGTCGGCACGCCCAGTGATTATCGAATCTACGGCGCGGGCCTGCTCTCCTCGCTCGGCGAGGGCGAGGCGTGCCACGACCGCGCCGTGCGCAAGCTCCCGCTGGCGGCCTCGTGCATCGACGTCGACTACGACATCACGCGACCGCAGCCGCAATTGTTCGTGGCGCGCGATTTTGCGCAGCTGAGCGAGGTGCTCGAGACGGTGGCGGCACGCTTCGCACAGCGGCGCGGCGGAGCGGAGGCGCTCGAGGCTGCGCGTGCGAGCGGGGAAGTCGCAACGCTCGTGTTCGCGTCGGGCGCGAGTGCTACGGGCGTGGTTGCGCGGGTCGCAGAGGCTGGCGGCGCGCCGGCCTGGGTGGAGTTATCAGGGCCGGCGGCGCTCGCTCACGCCGGGCGCCAGCTCCCGGGCTGCGGGCCGGCGGAGCTCGCGCGCGGCATTGCGTTTCCACTCGGACGCCTCGCGGACGGCACGGATCCCGCGCGGCTCGATGCGACTGCGCTCGTGCGACTCGGCGCCCGCTGCGCGCCCGACGAGCTCGATCTGCGCTTCACGAGCGGCGTTCGCATCGCGGGCCGGCTGCAGGGCACGCTGCGCGCCGCGGACGGCCGCGTGCTCGCGCTGGTTGTTGGGGAGAACGCGGAGGCCACGCTCGGCGAGCGCCCGCTCGCGCTGCCGAGCCGCGTGATTCCGCTAGCGGGCGAGATCACGTCCGCGCATGCCGGCGCCGCGAGCCACGCTTACTGGCCCGCGACCGAGTTCCCGCGCGCGCTCGCGCCGCCGCGCCGGGCGCGTCCTGCGGGCGATCAACGCCTCGTGCTGCTCTACCGCGATGCGCTGCGCCTCTGGGAGAACCCTGACTCCGCTGACCTCGTGCCGGGCTTCACGCGCATCGCGGGCGAACTCCGGGCTCATTATCCAGGCGACTGGCTGCTGCGCTGGAACCTGCTCGAATCGCTGCGCAAGCTCGACGCCGGCGTCGTGCTCGCAACCATGCTGCGCGACGACCTGCTCGAGGTCGAAGCGAATACGCCCGGCGATGCCGCGACCAAAGCCCCGATCGAGCGCGGGCTCCGCTACCTCGGCTTCGAGCCGCGCCGCGCGACCTCTGCGAAAGGAGGCTCCCCATGAGCAAGACCCAACTCGACCCCAACAACCCGATGGGCACCGACGGCTTCGAGTTCGTCGAGTACACCGCGCCAGAACCGGCTCAGCTGGCGGTGCTGTTCCGCCAACTCGGCTTCCGCGCCGTCGCGCGGCATCGCTCGAAGAACGTCACGCTTTACCGCCAAGGCGGCATTCACTTCATTCTGAACGCCGAGCCGGATTCGTTCTCGCAAGCCTTCGCGCGCGTGCACGGCCCGTCCATCTGCGCGATGGCGCTGCGCGTGCGCGACGCCGGCTTCGCGCTCGAACGCGCGCTCTCGCTCGGCGCGGAGAAAGTCGAGACACCCGTCGGCCCGATGGAGCTGCAGATCCCCGCGATCCGTGGAATTGGCGGCAGCGTGATCTACCTCGTCGATCGCTACGGCCCGAAGACGATCTACGACGTCGACTTTCTCGAAGTCGATGACTCCGCCGAGCACGGCAATGACTGCGGCCTGGTCGAGATCGACCACCTCACGCACAACGTCCATCAGGGCCGGCTGAACGAATGGGCGCACTTCTACGAGCGCTTGTTCGGCTTCCGCGAGCAGCACTACTTCGAGATCGAGGGCAAACAAACGGGCCTCCGCAGCCGGGCGATGGTGAGCCCGTGCGGCAAGATCCGCATTCCCATCAATGAGAGCGCCGACGACCGCTCGCAGATTGCGGAGTACCTCGCGGCGTATCGCGGCGAGGGCATCCAGCACATTGCGCTGCGCACGAACGACGTCGAGCGCTCGATCGACGCGCTCGCGCGCCGCGGCGTCCGGTTCCTGGCGACACCGGCGACCTATTACGAAGCGGTGGGCGCGCGCTTGCCGGGGCACGGCCTCGATCTCGCGCACCTGCAGAAGCGCGGCATCCTGGTCGACGGCAGCACCGCTGGCTCGCCACGCTTGCTACTCCAGATTTTCACGGAGAACGTGATCGGCCCGATTTTTTTCGAGGTGATCGAGCGCCGCGGCGACCAAGGCTTCGGCGAAGGCAACTTCAAAGCGCTGTTCGTCGCGATGGAGCAAGACCAAGTGCGCCGCGGCGTGCTGAAGCCGAAGTAATGCTCCAACTCCACGACTACTGGCGTTCCTCCGCGAGCTACCGCGTGCGCATCGCGCTCGAATGGAAGCGCATTCCGTTCACGCGCGTTCCCGTGCACTTGTTGCGGGACGGCGGGCAGCAGCACGCCGCCACCTATCGCGCCCTCAACCCACAAGCGCTCGTGCCGACGCTCGTGGACGGCGACACCGTGATTCCCCAATCACTCGCGATTCTCGAGTACCTCGAAGAGACGCACCCCGATCCGCCGCTGCTTCCGCGCGACGCAGCAGGCCGCGCGCGCGTGCGGTCGCTCGCGCTGGCGATCGCATGCGAGACGCACCCGCTGCAGAACACGCGCGTGGTCGCGTACCTCGGTGAGAAGTTCGGCGCGGACGACGCGACAAAGGCGGCGTGGAATCGCCACTTCATCGAGGCAGGCCTGCGGCCTGTCGAAGCGCGCGTCGCGCGCGAAGCCGCCAGCGGCGGCTTCTGCCACGGCAACGCGCCGA
The DNA here is from genome assembly GCA_031387905.1 of Deltaproteobacteria bacterium. Taxonomy (GTDB): domain Bacteria; phylum Myxococcota_A; class UBA9160; order UBA9160; family UBA6930; genus VGRF01. The sequence goes on along the minus strand of JANNDT010000341.1, from coordinate 2,586 downwards.
CGCTCGCAGATTGCTGCCTCGTGCCGCAGCTCTACAACGCCGTGCGCTTCGACTGCGACCTGTCAGGCATGCGGACGCTCTTGCGCGTGCGCGACAACTGCCTCGCGCTGGAGGCGTTCCAGCGCGCAATGCCGGAGGCGGTGCAGACGGAGGCGGGGTGAGCGAGCTAACTAGGCCCGAGCCGCCAAGAACTCCGTGATCTCGCGGATCAACGCCGGCCCGTTATCGAACGCCACCGCATGCCCCGCGTTCGGAATCTGCACCAGCCGCGCATCCGCGATCACTCGCTCGGTCATCCGCTTCGCGATCGGCTCGGGCAGCATCGCGCTGCGCTCGCCGCGCGCGAGCAGCACGGGGCAGCGCAGCTTCGCGAGCGCGTCCCAGAGCGTGGCCTCGGTCTCGCGCAGCTCGCGCTCGGTGCCGAGCAGCTCCAATAACACCGGGTCGAGCTTCGGCTCGAAGCGGCCGTCGCGGCGCTGCACGAGGCTCGTGCGCGCGAAGCGATCGAGCGCCGTGCTCGCGGCCATCGGGTACGCGAGACCCAACAACTTGCGGTACTCGGCAACGTCGCCGTAGGCGCGCGCCTGCTCGCTCACGTCCCCGGAAGCCCGGCGCCAAGCGTCGGCGCCGAGCGCGGGGCCGGTGTCGATGAGGGCGAGCGCGCGGACGCGTTCGGGGTACTTCGACGCGAACAGCGTCGCGACGTTGCCACCTAACGAGTGCCCGACGACGGCCGCGCGCTCGAGCTGGAGCGCGTCGAAGATTTCGAGCAGGTCACGCGCGTGATCGTGCAGGTGATAGCGGCAGTCCAGCGACCAGCCGGAATCGCCGTGGCCGCGCAGGTCATATGCTATCGGGCGGAACTGCGCGGGCAGTGCGAGCGCGGCGTCGTCCCAGACGCAGCGGTCGTTCGAGAAGCCGTGCACGAATACGACCGGCGATCCTTCGCCGCGGTGATCCGTGAGGGCGAGCTCCATGCCGTCGGAAGTCATCAGGTGGACAGAGTTCATCGCGACTCCTGCGTATTGCCGCCGAACGAACCGCATAGGCGTTCGACGACGGCTTCGAGATTGGGTTCTGCGAACAAGACCGCGGGCGGGATCTCGACGCCGGCGGCTTCTTCGATACGGCTGTGCAGCTCGACGCCCATTAGGGAATCGAGGCCGACTTCATTCAGCGGGCGGTGCCAGTCGATGCGAGCGCGGCCCTTGGCGTCGAGGCGCAGCACGAGCGCGAGCGCGGCGCCGACGAGTTCGCGCACTCGCGCGCGCCGCTCTGCGGGCGATGCCGTTGCGAGCTTCGAGGCGGCGGGGGCGCTGGCAGCGCCGAGTTCGCGCAGGAGCGGCGCGCTGGCGGCTTCCCACGCGCTGGGCGCGGTGGCGTGGAGAACGCAGGCTGCGGTGTCGGACTCGGCGATGCGCGTGAGCAGCGCGAGCGCGCCAGCGGTGGCGTCGCCGGCGAGGCCGAGGCTGAGAGCTGTTACGGGCTCGCCGCGCGCGCGGCGCGTGCGCGCGATCTCCGCGAAACCCGACGCAACCATGGCGGCTTCGGTGTTCGCTTCGGGAGCCAGCACGGCGTTCGCATCGCAGACGAGCCAGAGGAGCGCGCCGTACTCGCTTGCGAGCGACGCGAGTTCGCGGGCGCGCGCGAGCGCGGCGGGCGCTTCCGCAACGCCCGCTGCGAACACGACGGCGCGCAGCGGGGTGCTGAGCTTCGCGGCCGCGGCTTCGAGGTCGTCCGCTGCGTCGACGCGAATGATCTCTCGCGCGCCTTGTGCGGCGAGCCACTGCGCGAGCGCGGGCTGGCGATCGACCTCGCCCACCGCGAGTACTGCCCCGTTCGCAATGCGCTCGCGCACGCTCTGCGGCGCGATTTTCGCTGCCGCTCGCTGTGCGAACGACACGACGACTTTCCCCGTGTGACGCGCTTGCGCCATGAAGCGCACGGCGCGCCCGAGCTGTGCGATTGGGAACGTCGTGACGAGCGTTGCTTTCAATTCATCCGCAGTCGCGAGCGCGAGCGAATCGCGGAGCGCCGCGACGAGTTCCTCGGGCTTCGCATCGAGCAGGCCGATCGGGTCGAGCGAGTGCAACGAGAGATTCTTGCGCGGCGCGCGCGCGGCGTGAGCGCCGGCCGCGCCGGTGCGGTCGAGCGCGATGTAGCGGCCACCGGCTGCGAGTGCGGCGAGCGGAGCGCCGTCGCCCGCGAGATCGAGCGCGACGTCGAAGCCGCGTGCATCGGCGAACGCGAGCACTTCGTCCGCGACGCGCGGAGCGCGCGAGTTCGCGGCGAACGCTGCGCCGCGCGCGATCAGGCTCGCGCGCTTGCGCTCGCTGCCCGCGGTCGCGACGACTTCCGCGCCGAGGCGCCTTGCGAGCGCGACCAACTCATGCCCGAGCGCACCGCCCGCGGAGTGCACCAGCACGCGCTCGCCAGCGCGAACGCGCGCGATGCCGCGCAGCGCGTAGTGCGCAACGGCCAGCGCGACGGGGAGCGCGGCGGCTTGTTCGAAGCTGAGGTGCGCGGGCTTGGGGACGACGAGCGCGGCGTCCGTAATCACTCGCGAGGCGAGCGCCCCGCGCGCGA
>JANNDT010000333.1:0-8549 GCA_031387905.1 Deltaproteobacteria bacterium | reverse complement strand
CAACTCCATCGCGGTGGACGGCGGCGTGTTGCGGACGGAGGACGGCTCGAACGAGCTGCTCGTGCACCCCTACACGGGCCAACCGTTTCGCAGCGAGACGGCCGCGCTCTCGTGGAACCTGTTGATGCTGGCGACCGCGCTCGGCTGCGAGACGAACACGACCGACCTCTCGAAGTGCGACCCGCTGCGCGCGTTCGCGACCGGGCGCTGCTCGTTCGCGCAGCCGCAGTACTGCAAGCTCGTGGAGGGGTTCGCGTCACTCACGCGCGTGTCGCGCGCACACCGCCGCGCGGGCGGCAACGGCGCGTTCGGGCGCCGGCAATTCGTCTGGGGCGGGCTCGGCTCGGCGGCGCTCGCATACCAGAAGCGCAACGTGCTCGGCATGTCCTCGGACTTCGCCGAGGATCTCACCGGTACGAGCTGGGGCCTCGAGTTCACTTGGCAGGAAGGCCTCAACTACGCCAATAACAACGCGAGCGACGGCCTCTCGGGAGTGGATACTTTCAACCTGACGATCTCGGCCGAGCGCCCGACGTTCTTCCGCGCGCTCAACCAGCACCGCACGTTCTTCCTGAGCAGCCAGCTGTTCATCAGCTACATCGCGGGCTACGAGCGCGGCATGACGGCGGACGGCCCCTGGACATTCCTCTGGCTCGTGAGCGCGAACACCGGCTATTTCCAGGATCGCTTGTTGCTGACCGCGAACGTGGTGTGGGACTTCCGCTCGCACTCCGGCGCGCTCTTGCCGGAAGTGCAGTGGCGCTTCAGCGACGCGACCTCGGTGACGTTGGGCGTGGGCGCATTCAGCGGCGGCTGGTCGCGCCGCCTGCGCGGCATCAACGACTTCTCTGTCAACGACGACAACGTGCTGACGGACTTCACCTACGTAGAGAACGGCCTCTCCCCCGCGCGCGATCTCGACAACCTATACCTGAAGCTGCGCTACGCGTTCTAGCCGCGAGCCCCCAAGCCAAAAGGCAAGCCGGGGACGTTCTTGCCTTTTTTGAAGCAACCGATGCGCACGAAAAGGCAAGAACGTCCCCGACTTGCTTTGTTCAGTGGCCGCGGGTGAGCGCATCGGTGGAGAGCAGCGCGCGCAGTTCGCTCTCGTCGAGTGGCACGGAGCGCGTGTCCCAGCTTTCGCGGCGCCAGCCGCCGCTTGGGAGCGTGAGGAATGCCGCTGCTACGGGGTCGAGAGTGTTCGCGGCGTCGCCGCTCGGCCAGGCGGGGTAGCGCGCGACGTCGCTGCTGTAGCGGTGCGCGAGCACGCCCACTTCGCGGAGTGCGCCGCTCGCGGCGCGGCGCATCAGGTAGAGGGGTTGCGCGGTTTGCGCGTCGACCCAATACGTGACGCGCGGGAACGGCGCCTCAGCGTCGCGCGCGCGGCCCTCGATCACGACGGCCCAGCGCACGTCCCAGCTGTCGCTCGCGAGCGAGAGTCCGCTCGGGCCGTAATTCCTACCGTCACGCAGCGGCCAGCCTTCGGTGCGAGCATTCAGCGGCGCGAGGACTTCGCGCTCCGCGACGACGCGCCAGCTCCAGGCATTAGGCCGCAGTGCGAGCCCCGTGAACCCGCGGCCGATGTCCTCCGTCACCGCGAGTGCGCCGCCGTGGCCCGCCTCGATCGAGCCGATGCGCGCGCCTCGCCCGTACGGGATCACGCGCGCGTTGCCTTGGCCTGCGGCGCGGTAGCGCGGCATGAATACGCCATCGCTTCGCCCGCCCGCGGCGCGACGCACTTTCTTCAGGTCGGGCAGGTAGACGAAGATTTCGTCGAGCGCGCTCGCGTCGCCCGCGGCGTCCTGCGGGCGATACTGACGCCACGCGAGGTGCCGCGCGTCAGGCGGCTCGCGGAAGCTGCCGCCTGCGACCCAGCTGTACCGGCGCGAGGCGCGCTCCTGAACCCCCGTGAGATCGGAGCGCTGCCCGGTTTGCGCGAGAAAGAACTCGCCGATGAAGGTCTGCGGAGTGGTGCGGCTCGCGAGGGTCTGCGCGTCGGGCAGGTCGACGATGCGGAACGAGCCGTGCGGGCCGGCTCCGCGGTAGCGGCGTTCGAGGTTCCACGCCCAGCGCGCGCCCGCGTTGGCAGCGCTCGCGTCGATCCCGTCGAGCGCGAACGGCAAGCCCGCGACGTGATCGATTAGGTTGCCCGCCGCGTCGAGCCGCGCGCGGCCGGCGTGCTCGCGCGTTGCGCGCTCGTACGCCGCGCTTGCCGCATAGCGGCGATGACACGCGCCGATGGTGAGGCGCATGCCGTCGAAGAAGAACGCATCGCGGTGCTGCCAGATTTCGCTCGGGAGGAGGCCGCGTAGAGCGGGTAGGGCGCCGAACTCGATTGCGTCGCCGGCGCGGAGGGCGCGCCCCGTCGCGTCTATCTCGCGCGCCGTCGATGGCCCCTCCGCAACGCCGCCGGGGCAGCCGCCTTCGGGCGGAAGCTCGGTCGCCGCGAGCGGCGTGGCGAACCAAGTCGCGCAAAGCCACAGCGCCAGCATCACCCCCGAACGCTGCGCTCCGCGAACCCGCTGCATCGCGCGAGTCTACGTCGGCGCGCGCGAGAACCGTTAGGATCGCCCCACCCCGGAGCCCCGCATGCCCCGCCGTTCCATCGGCCTCCCGCTCGCCCTCGGCATCACCCTGATGGTGATCGCCGTCGCGCTCGGCATCGGCTGGCAGTTCCTCGCGGTCGGCAACCTGCGCTCGGCGGCGGACGGGCTCAGCGCGCTGCAGTGGCTCGCGATCGCGCTCGGCTCGCTGTTCGCGTTGGTCATGTTCGTGGGCTTGCTTCTCCTTTGCCTCTGGCTGGTGCGCGAGATTCGCTCGAACCAGCGCCAGCAGGCGTTCATCGACGCCGTGACGCACGAGATGAAAACGCCGATCGCGTCGCTTCAGCTCTACCTCGACACCCTTCAGCGTCACGACCCGCCGCCCGAGCGGCGCCGCGCGTTCGTCGCGCGCATGCAGGAAGACGTCGAACGGCTCGAGCGCACCGTCATGCACGTGCTCGCGGCGGCGCGCTCGGAAGAGAAGGTGCGCATGCGGCCGGCCGATCCGGTCGATCTCACCGCGATCGTGCGCGAGGCGTGCGACGACGTGCGCCGCGCCCACGCGTTGCCCGAAGACGCGATCGTCATCGCGCGCAAGCGCCCGCTCATCGCGCTCGGCGACGCGGCGGAACTCGCGGTGGTGTTCCGCAACCTGTTAGAGAACGCGGTGAAGTATTCGGAGGGGCCCGCCGAGGTGCGCGTCGCGCTCGAGGAAAAGTCCGAGGGGCGCGTGCGGGTGGAGATCGCGGATCGCGGCATCGGCATCGCGCCGCGCGAGCTGCGCCGCATCTTCAAGCGCTTCTACCGCGTGAGTCGCGACGCCGCGGGCCTCGGCCTCGGGCTCTTCATCGTGAACAGCCTCGTGCGCCGCAACGGCGGCCGCGTGAGAGCGCGCAGCGAGGGCATTGGGCGCGGCAGCCGCTTCACGGTGACGCTGCGCGCGGCCCCGGGCGCGGAGCTCGCGGGTGCGTCTCAGTCGGCAGACGGCGCTTCGCGACCGCAAGCCGCGCGGAGCCATTAGGGTGTCGCGCATTCTCGTGGTCGAGGACGAGGCGCACCTCGCCGAGGGCCTCGCCTTCAACCTCGAAGCCGAGGGCCACGAGGTGGAGATCATCATGGACGGCGCGGAGGCCGCCGCGCGCCTCGCGCGCGAGCCGCGGCCCGACGCGGTGATCCTCGACGTGATGCTCCCGCACATGACCGGCTTCGAGATCGCGCGCCGCGTGCGCGCCGCCGGCAACTTCGTGCCGATTCTCATCCTCACCGCGAAAGACGAGAGCGGCGACATCGTGCGCGGCATCGAGGAAGGCGCCGATGATTATTTGACCAAGCCGTTTCGCCTCGACGAGCTGCTCGTACGTCTGCGCGCGCTACTGCGCCGCCGCAAGTGGGACAACGCCGCCGACGAACCCAGCGGCCCGCGCGAGATCGAGTTCGGCAACGTGGTGGTGCGCTTCGACCGCCTCGAAATCACGACACCCAGCGGTGTCATCCAGCTGACGCCGCGCGAGGCCGCACTCTTGCGCGAGCTGATCGACCGCGAAGGCGAGCCCGTGACGCGCGGCGAGCTGCTTGAAGCCGTCTGGGGCCTACGGCCCGACACGCGCACGCGCGTCGTCGACAGCTTCATCGTGCGCCTGCGGCGTTACATCGAGGCAGACCCGGCGAACCCGAAGCACATCGAGAGCGTGCGCGGGCACGGCTACCGCTTCGTGCGCTGAACCTACCGCCACAACGAGGAGCAGTGATGAATCCGAACAAGGCATTGTGGGAGAAGGGCGACTTCACAGCGATTGCCGCCTTGATGCGGGAGTCTGGAGAGGCCCTGGTCAAGAGCCTCGGGATTGCGGCGCCGCTGCGGGCCCTCGATCTCGGCTGCGGCGATGGCACGACGGCAGTTCCGCTGGCGCGCCTGGGGGCTGAAGTTGTTGGGATCGACATTGCGAAGAACCTCGTTGACGCCGGGAACCGACGCGCGGCGAACGAGGGCCTGCGCAACCTGACATTTCAGGAAGGCGACGCGTGCAACCTGCAAGGCATCGGCGACCGCTCGTTCGATCTGACGCTCTCGGTGTTCGGCGCGATGTTTGCGCCCAAGCCCTTGGACGTCGCCAAGGAGCTGGTGCGGGTCACGAAGCCGGGCGGCCGCATCGTGATGGGCAACTGGATCCCAAACGATCCCACGTCGTTCGTGTCGCAGCTGCTGAAGATCAGCGCAGCGTTTACACCGCCGCCGCCGGAAGGCTTCGTCAGTCCCATGCTGTGGGGCGTGGAATCTCACATCGTCGAACGCTTTGGCCAGGCGGGAGTGCCGCGGGAGAGGATTTCCCTGGAGAAGGCCACGTATTCCTTTATTTCGGCCGACAAGAGCCCGGCGGACGTAATTGAATCGTTTCGACGTTTCTATGGCCCGACCATGAACGCGTTCGAAGCGGCTTCCAAGAGCGGAACAGTCGAGGCGCTTCACAGTCAACTGCTGGAACTGGCGAACGCGCAGAACAAGGGCGCGGGGGGCGGCACCTCGATTCCGGCCACGTTCATGCGCGTCACTGTTCGCGTGTGAACTGCCCGGGGTGGTGACCGCCTGCAGGCGATTTCGGGCTGAACCTCGCGCCGATTCCCGCCGCCGCCCCTTTCTGCAATGCTGCGGCGATGCCCCTCCCCGAACTTCGCCTCGAGATCGAGCCCACGCTCGAGGCGCCCGCGCTGCTGCTCGCCTTCGAGGGCTGGAACGACGCGGGCGATTCCGCCTCGAGCGCGGTGCGCTTCATCGGCGACGCCCTCGGCGCGGCGCCGCTCGGCGAGATCGACGGCGAGGAGGCCTACGATTTCACGGTGCAGCGCCCGGTTGTTACGCAGACCGAAGACGGCCGCCGCCACGTCAGCTGGCCGAGCTTCAAGTTCAGCTACGCCGTAATTCCAGGCCGCACCGAACTGGTGCTCGGCGTCGGCCCCGAGCCGCACTTGCACTGGCGCGCGTGGTGCGGCGAGTTGGTGAAGCTCGCGAAGCGACTGCGCGTCTCGCGCGTCGTGCTGCTCGGCGCCTTCCTCGCCGACGTCGTCTACTCGCTGCCCGTCCACGTGACCGGCTTCGCCTGGCCGCCCGAGCGACTGGACGAACTCGGCCTGCGCTCGAGCCATTACGAGGGCCCGACCGGCATCGTCGGCGTGCTCGGCGCCGTCTACCCCGAGGCGGGCCTCGAAACCGTCAGTCTCTGGGCCGGGCTCCCGCACTACGTCCCCATAACACCCAACGCGCGCGGCACGCTCGCCCTCGTGCAGCAGGCCACGCGCTACCTCGATCTCCCGATCGACCGCGGCCCGCTCGAGCGCGAAGCCGCGGAGTACGAGCGCCGCACGGCGGAGCTGATCGCGAGCGACCCGCAGCTCGCGGAATACGTGCGCGAGTTGAAGAAGCGGGGTTTTGCGCAGTAGGAGGCGCGCGCTCTCTCTCCGGCGCGCCCCACCGATCCTCTACTCCCAGAGCTCCCGCAGCTGCCCGCGGAGCCGCAGCAGGGCGCGGGCGTGGAAACTGCGCACGCGGCTCTCGTCGAGACCGAGCGTGCGCGCGATCTGCTCGGGGAGCAGCTCGCTCCAGTAGAGCAACCCCACGACGCTGCGCTCCAGCAGCGGCAGCGCCTGGATCGCGTCCGTAATCACTTCGCGCTCGCGCGCGGCGCCGAGTGCGCGCAGCGGATTCGTGGCCTCGCTCTCCCCGCACGGAAGCGCGGGCGCTGACGGCAGAAGTCCCTCGTCGTCGAGGGCTGCGTCCGTTCGATGGAGTGGAGCGGCGCGCAGCAGCGAGCGCAACGCTTCGAAGCGCTCCGGCGTGAGCCCGAGCTGATCGGCCACTTCCCCGGATTCGGCGGCGCGGCCCTCGCGTTGTTCGATTGCGCGGCGTCCGCGATCGAGCGCGCGTTCGCCCGCGCGCACCGAGCGCGGCGCCCAGTCGAGGGCGCGCAGCTGGTCGAGTACGGCGCCACGGATGCGGATCTCGCAATAAGTCTCGAAGCTGCAGCCGCGCGCGGGATCGAAGCGCCGCGCTGCGTCGATCAATCCGAGCACGCCGCTCTGCACGAGATCCTCGCGATCGACTGCGGCGGGTAGGCGCTGGACGAGCCGGTTCACGCTCGCGCGCACGCGAGGCAAGTGCAGGGCGACGAGTGCGTGCTCGCGCGCTCGCACGTGTGATTCTGTGTTGTGCGAGTCCGTCGCACGCGCCTCGGCTTCCATCGTCACCTCCCTGCGAGCCCGCAGCTTGGCGGCGAGGTGCGCGACGCGCGGTGACTCGAACCACACTCGCGCTGCGTGCGACGGGAACGCAGCACTTGCATTGGCGTGCGCGGCGTCACGAACTGAAACGAGGTTCCCGGAAGCGGCGAGCGAGGCCGGCAGTGCCGCGGTCGCGCGCGATGACCCTAATTAGGCCGGCGCGGCCGATCGGCTCTCGATCAGCTTGACCACGGCGTGCAGCGCTCGGTTGACCGGCGTCGCGACTCCGAGCGCCTCGCCGCGCTTCACGATGTGCCCGTTCAGGTGGTCGATCTCGCTGCGCCTGCCGCGCGCGAGGTCTTGCGCAGTCGACGAGAGCTGGCTCGGCATCGTGCGCGCGATTCGCTCCACGGCGTGCCAGGTGTCGCCCGGAACGATTATGCCTTCAGCTCTCGCCACTGCGAGGCATTCGGCGACGATGTCGCGCATCACGCGCGAGATGCCTTCGCCCTGCGCGAGCGGCCCGTACGGGCGCTGCGTGATCGCCGACAGCGCGTTGTAGGCGCAGTTCAGGATCAGCTTCGCCCAGAGAGCGCCCGTCACGTTGTCCGAGAGTTCGACCGGCACACCCGCGGCGACGAACAGCGCGGCGAGATCCTGGCAGGCCGGCGCCGCGGGCACGACCAGTTCGCCGCGCCCGCGGTGCCGCACGTGACCGGGCCCCGCCATCTCGCTGGCGACGTAGACGACGGCGGGGAGCACTTGTTGGGACAGCCGCGCCTGGAGCCGCTCGGCGTTGTCGACGCCGTTCTGCAGGCAGAGGATGCGCGCGTCGGCCGCGAGGTGCGGCGCCATCTGCGCCGCGGCGAGTTCGCTATCGACGGACTTGACGCAGCACAGCACCCACTGCGCGATCGAGACGGCGGCGACCTCGCTGCTGGCGCGCACGGGCACGTGCACGTCAAACGCTTGCGTCTCGAGCCGGAGTCCGCCGCGCTGCGCGGCCTGGATATGTTGCGCTCGGCCGATCAACGTCACGTCGTGCCCGGCACGCGCGAGCATGCCGCCGTAATAACAGCCCACTGCGCCGGCGCCCATCACCGCGATCTTCAGCGTCCGGGCCGGCTGGCCCGCGCGAAGCGCCGGGTCTCGAGCCATCGTCAGATCGCGATCGACTCTTCCACGAGCATCACCGGGATCCCGTCCTCCACCGGATACAACGCGTGGCCGTCTTGGCGCACCAGCGCCTCGACGAGTTCCTTCTCGACGCGCACGCCCGCGCGGTTGTAGGCGTTGCCCGCGCGGATCGAGCCGTTGGTGGCGGCGAGCTGCGCGGGCGTCGCGGGCGCGACGGGCTGCTTGGTCTCGGGGCAGATGAGGATTGCGATTAGGTCGGCGTCGACGGGCATTTTGGGGCTTCTTTCGGTTATGCGAAAAGTCCGCTGTTCGGGGCAGCCGGGTGAACGGGGACGTTGCACGACGAGTTCTGGCTACTTGGGTGAGTTCGGCGCGTTGACTCGAACTCGTCAAGCAACGTCCCCTGCGTCAAAGCAACGTCCCCTTAGCGCAGCATCGCGCTCGAATAGTCGAGTATGCGGCGCGCGACGATCAGCTGGTTGATTTGCTGGGTGCCTTCGTAGATGTCGTTGATCTTGGCGTCGCGCATCCACTTCTCGACCAGCAGTTTCTTCGAGTAGCCGAGTGGCCCCAACAACTCGACAGCCTTCTGCGTGATCTTGGTGACGGCGAGGCCGGCCTTTGCCTTCGCCATCGAGGCTTCGAGGCTGTTGGGCT
>JANNDT010000316.1:0-10340 GCA_031387905.1 Deltaproteobacteria bacterium | reverse complement strand
GAACTCCCGGGCACGGTGGTGTTCTTGTTCCAGCCCGCAGAGGAAGGCGGCGGCGCGGCCGAGACGGGCGGCGCCGAAGCGATGCTCGCGGACGGCGCGTTCGACGATCCGAAGCCGGACGGGGTATTCGGATTGCACGTCGGCCCGGGCGACGTGGCGGGCGAGATGAGCGTCGTCGCGGGTCCCGCGATGGCGGCGGCGGACCGCTTCCGCATTCTCGTGAAGGGACGCCAGACGCACGGCGCGATGCCGTGGGCGGGCATCGACCCGATCGCGGCCGCCGCGCGCATCGTGCTGGCAATCGAAGCGCTGCCCGCGCGCGAGCTCGACATCAGCTCGCCCGCGATCGTCACGGTCGGCGCGATTCACGGCGGCGTTCGTAACAACATCATCCCGGAAGAGGTGGAGATGATCGGGACGCTGCGCACGTTCGACGAGGCGGCGCGCGTCGCGCTGCACGCGAAGCTCGAGCGCACCGCCACGAAGACGGCCGAGGCCAGCGGCGCGACGGCGGAGGTCGAGATCTTCCGCGGCCCCGGCGTGCTCACGAACGACCCGGCGACGACGGCGTGGGGGCGCGGCGTGCTCGAGCGCGCGTTCGGCGCAGACCGCGTGCACGCCGGCCGCGCGACCACGACAGCCGAGGATTTCTCGTACTTCGCGAATCGCGTGCCGGGCATGTTCGTGTGGCTCGGCATCCGCGACCCGAAGACGCCTCTTGCCGAGGCAGCGCCTAATCATTCTCCACGCTTCGTGGTGGACGAACGCGGCCTCGTCACCGGCGTCCGCGCGCTCGCGGAGCTAGCCGTCGCGTTCAACGCGGAGCCTCGCGAGTGAAGCCCGAAGATGCGCCGCGGCAGGACGAGCCGCGCTTCCCGCCCGCGAGCGGGCGCGTGGTGGTGCTGCTCGACGCCGCGAGCGGGCTCGAAGAGCGGCTGCTCCGGGGCTGGATCGCGCGCCAGCGCCCTGACAACACGCCGGTAGACGTGCTCGCGATCCCCGCTTCGCGGCGTGAGCGCGGCGAACTCGGCCTTGATCTCGAGGCCGCGCTCGCGGCGGGCGACGACGCGTTGTTCGCACCGCTGCGCGTCGTCTGGATGGCGCCCACGCGCAAGGGAGTGCGCGCTGCGCGGCTCTCCGATTTGTTGTGGGTCGGCGACCCGCGCGATCCCGACCGCGTGCGCGAGCACTTGGCGCTGCGCTTCGCCCCGCAGCGCTGCCGCATCGTGGCGGGCGACCCGGCGCGCGCCTCGGAGCTGCGCGAACGCTGGCGCCGTAACACCGCGGGTGAGAGCGGCGCGACGCTCGGCTTCGCCGCGTTCGTGGTGCGCCAAGCGCACCTCGCGCTCGAGCGCGCCGAGCGCCGGCTGCGCGGCGCGCGCTACAAGATTCCGCGCTTCGTGCGCGAGGAGATCCTCGCGCGCCCGGCGTTCCGCGGCGAGATCGCGCTGCTCGCGTCGCGGCTCGGCCGCGCCGCCGAAGACGTGCTGCGCGAAGCCGCGGCCGACCTGCGCGAGATCGCCGCCGCACACCGGCCTACCGTCATCGACCTCGTCGTCCAGGTGTGGCGCTGGATGATCACTCGCGGCTACGGCGGCGTGCTCCATTACGAACCCCAGGCGCTCGACCGCATCCGCGCGCTCTCGCAACTCCACAGCGTGGTGTTCCTGCCGACGCACAAGTCGAACCTCGACCACGGCACGCTGCAGGTGTTATTGCACGACAACGGCATGCCGCAGAACCACACCGCCGGCGGCATCAACATGAACTTCTTCCCAGTCGGCCCGCTCGTGCGCCGCGCCGGCGTGTTCTTCATCCGCCGCACGTTCAAGGACGACGAGGTCTACAAGTGCGTGCTGCGGCACTACGTGGACTACCTCGTCGAGAAGCGCTTTCCGCTCGAGTGGTACATCGAGGGCGGACGCTCGCGCAGCGGCAAGCTGCTGCCGCCTCGCTTCGGAATGCTCGCGTACGTGGTGGACGCCTATCGGCGCGGGCGCTGCGAAGACGTGCACCTGATCCCCGTCTCGATCGCCTACGACCAGATCTCGGACGTGGGTGATTATGCCGCCGAGCAGCGCGGCGGCGCCAAGGAGCGCGAGGGTCTCGCCTGGTTCGTGCGGCTGCTGCGCCGGATGGGCAAGCGTTACGGCCGGATCCACGTGCGCTTCGGCGAAGACATCTCGCTCGCGAAGGCGCTCGGTGCGCCGAACCGCGACGCCGCGCCGGATCCGAACGAGCAGAGCCTCGCGCTGCAGAAGCTCGCGTTCGAGGTGTGCGTGCGCATCAACCGCGCGACGCCCATCACGCCGATCTCGCTGGTGTGCCTCTCCTTGCTCGGGCGCGGCGACCGCGCGCTCAGCATCGACGAGTTGCGCGAGTCGCTGCGCAACCTCGTCGACTACGTCCACCGTTGCCGCCTGCCGGTGACCGAGGAGCTCGGGCTCGACTCCGCCGAGTCCGTGACGCCTGTGCTCGAGGAACTCGTGCAGAGCGGCCTGCTCCAGCGCTACTCGGAAGGTCCCGAAATCGTCTACGGCATCGCGGCCGGACAGCATCTCGCCGCGGCGTATTACCGCAACACCGTGATCCACTTCTTCGTGACGGGCGCGATCGCCGAGCTCGCGCTGCTGCGCGCCGCTGAGGCGGGCATTTCGGATCGACGCGCCGAGTTTTGGAACGCCGCGCTCGCGCTGCGGGATTTATTGAAGTTCGAGTTCTTCTTCCCCGATCGCGAGCGCTTCATCGCGGAGCTGCGCGCGGAGCTCGCGATGCACGCGCCGGGCTTCGACGCCGCACTCGACGCGAGCGCCGAAGCCATTACGGATTTGCTGCCGCGCCTGCGCCCCTTTCACGCGCATCGCATCCTGCGCCCGTTCCTCGAGGCCTACCGCGTGGTCGCGGACGCGCTCGAGCGCGCGCCAGCGAGCGTCAAGATCGAAGACGCCGCGTTCCTGCGCGACTGCCTCGCGCTCGGCAAGCAGTATCTGCTGCAACATCGCGTGACGCGGCAAGAGTCCGTGTCGCAGGCGCTGTTCGCGACTGCGCTAAAGCTCGCGCGCCACAGAAGACTCGTCGATGCAGGCGCCGACGATCTGCCTGATAAGCGCCGCGCCTTCGCCGCCGAGCTGCGCGAAGACATCCGTCGCGTGGATGCGATCGAGGCGCTCGTGAAGGCGCGCATCGCGGGGATTCTGAATTGAGCGTTGTGAACGTGGGCTCGAAGCAGCGCGGCACGTTCGAGCGCCTGATCTCGCGCAGCAAGCCGAGCTGGCGGGGCGACGTGCGACCGGCGCCGCGCGAGCTCACGCCGGGGCTGTGGTCGGTCGAGCGCGAACTCGGGGTCCGCTTCGGCCCGCGCTTCCCGACGCGCTCGCTGCTCGTCGAGCTACCGAAGGGCGGCGTGCTGGTGTGGTCACCCGTGCCCCTCGACGATGCGCTGCGCGAGTTCGTGCGCGCTCGCGGCGGCGCTCACTTTCTCGTGGCGCCGAACTCGTTTCACTACTTGGGCGTCGCAGAATGGAAGCGCGCGTTCCCCGAGACCGCGCTCTGGCTCGCACCTGGTTTGCGGACGCGTTGCCCCGAGCTTCCGCGCGGCGAGGAACTCGCGAACGGCGCGCTAACAGCATTCTCCGCCGTGTTCCCGCATCTCACGCTCGACTGCGGTCACGGCGTTTCCGAGGCCGCGTTCCTGCACGCGCCGTCGCGCACGCTCGTGTTGGTCGACGTCTCGTTCAATCTTCAGCAGCTGCCGCGCGCCATCGACCGCATCGCTTCGCGCCTATTGGGTGTGTGGCGCCGCTTCGGCCCGACCCCCACCGCGAAGCGCATCATCCTTCGCGACCGCGCCGCCGTCGCCGCGTGGATCGAGCGGCTCTGCGCGTGGGATTTCTCACGGATCGTGGTGGCGCATGGAGAGGTGCTCGACGCCGGGCCAGAGATATTGCGGGCAGCGTTCGCCATCTACTCGCGTTGAGATTGCAATCGACCAAGGAGCCAGCTTGAGCGCCGAGACCTTCGAACTCTCGCCCATCGGCCACGTGCAGGGCGCCCGCGCCGACGTCGAGGACGATTACTGGGGCGGAGCAGAATCGCGCATCGTGCTGAACGAGAGCGTCGAGGAGAGCGCGCTCGCCGGCATCGACCAGTTCTCGCACGCGGAGATTCTGTTCGTGTTCGACCGCGTCGATCCGGGCAATGTGATCCGCGGCGCTCGCCATCCGCGTAACAACCAAGCCTGGCCGCTGACGGGCATTCTGGCGCAGCGCGCGAAGAACCGGCCGAATCGCATTGGCAGCACGATCTGCCGCGTGGTGCGGCGCGAGGGGCGCACGCTCTGGGTGCGCGAACTCGATGCGGTCGAGGGCACGCCGGTAGTCGACATCAAGCCGGTCATGCGCGAGTTCTTGCCGCGCGAGGAAGTGCGGCAGCCAGCGTGGTCAGTGGAGTTGATGGGCGAATACTGGGAGCGCGCGAAGTAACCGCGCACTCGGCGGACCTCGGCGCGCGAGGCGCCCCAACAAGCGTGGCGCCGCCCTCCGCGGCGCGTGAGACTGCGCGTCCGCATGCAGCCCACGCGCGCGCGCTACACGATGCTCGGCTTCGCGCTCGCGACGATGGCGCTCGCATACATCGACCGCGTCGCGATTTCGCTCTCGAGTTCCTCGATCCAGCGCGATCTCGCGCTCACGGACGGCGAACTCGGCTACGCCTTCAGCGCCTTCACGCTCGCCTACGCGCTCTTCGAGGTGCCGAGCGGCTGGCTCGCGGACCGCTTCGGCGCGCGGCGCATGCTGACGCGCATCGTGCTGTGGTGGTCGGCCTGGACGATGGCGACGGCCGCAGCGGTTGGTTTTCGCTCACTCGTCTCGATTCGCTTCTTGTTCGGCATGGGCGAAGCCGGCGTATTGCCGACGCTCGCGAGCGCGTTTCGGCGCTGGCTGCCGGAGCGCGAGCGCGGCCGTGCGTTCGGCCTAACAGTTGCGGCGGCGGCGCTCGGCACCGCCATCTCGCAGCCGATCGTCGGCGCGATGCTCCAGCGCTTCTCCTGGCGCGAATCGTTCGTGGCATTCGGCGCGCTCGGCTTTGGTTGGGCGCTCGCTTGGTACTGGTGGATGCGCGACGAGCCGCGCGAGCACGCAGCTGCGAACGCAGCTGAGATCGCGGAGATCGGCCCGCCCGCACTGGAAGCGCACGCCGCCGTGCCGTGGGCGCGCCTCGTGCGCAGCCGCGGCTTGATCGCGGTCTGCGGGATGTACTTCTGCGCGATCTACGGCTGGTACTTCTTCATGACCTGGTTGCCCCAATACCTCGAGCGCGCCCGCGGCTTCAACCTTCGCGAAACGAGCTTGCTCGCCGCGCTGCCGTGGCTCGCGATCGCCGCAGGCTGCTTGTTGGGTGGGCTGCTCTCGGACTCACTCGTGAAGCGATACGGCCGCCGCGTGGGCCTGCGCACCCCAGGCATCATCGGCATGCCCATCGCCGCTCTGATGATCGTGGGCGCGATTCTCACGCCGAGCGCGGGGATCGCGGCCGCGTTCCTAACAGCCGCCGCCGGCTTCGCAGCGCTCGGCATCGCGTCCGCGTGGTCCACCTGCCTCGCGATCGGTGGCCGCCACGGCGGCGTGGTGAGCGGCGCGATGAACATGTTCGGGAATCTCGGCGGCACGGTCTGCCCGATCGTGTTCGGGCAGAGCCTCGAGCGCTTGGGGAGCTGGAACGTGCCACTCGCGAGCGTCGCGGTGTTGTACGCGATCTCGGGATTGTTGTGGTGGGCGGTGGACCCAGAGGTGGTGCTCGATCACTCGGCCGCGTAGCCCGCGGATCAGCGGAATAGCGCGTTCAGCTCGGGGTAGCTGAGCGCCGGAAGCCCGCCCGCATTCTCGTCGCCTAATAGCTGCATGGCCTCGCGCCGGGCGAGCGAGTACGCAGCCTCCGCGATCGAGGAGCCCGCGCTCACGCGGCGCACGCCGAGTGCTTGGAGTTCTCGCGGGCTCGGCAGGCCCGGCACGAGCATCAGGTTGAGTGGCAGATCGACTGCGGCAACGACCGCACGGATCGCCTCGGGTCGCACCAAGCCAGGCACGAAAAATCCGTCGGCTCCGGCAGCGCGATAAGCCTGCCCACGCGCGATCGTCTCCGCCTGCGCGTGTTCCTTCGACGCGAGACCCTTGAGGTACACGTCCGTGCGCGCGTTCACGAACAGCGCGATCCCGAGGCGCTCGCCCGCGCGCTTGGCCGCCTCGATTTTTGCGCACAACAAATCGGGCGGATCCGTGGCGTCTTCGAGGTTGACTCCGACTGCGCCTGCGGCGAGCACGGCCGCGACGGTTTCGCCCACGCTCCCGGGATCCGTTGCGAGGCCCGCTTCGGCGTCGACGCTGAGCGGCACGCTCGTGACGCGCGAGATCTCGCGCGCCGCGGCCTCGAGCACGCGCGCCGGGATGTGGTTTCCGTCCGCGTAACCCAGCGACCAGGCGAGCCCGGCGCTCGTGGTCGCGATCGCGCGCGCGCCGCACGCCTCGAACAGACGCGCACTGCCGGCGTCCCAAGCATTCGGGAGCCGCAGCAACTCCCCCGGTGCGTGGAGCAAACGGAACACAGCAGCGCGGTCTTGTTGTGACACGAATATCTCCTTCTCGCGGGAACTTGCAGCAGTCATCCGCGCGCGCTCGCCGTTCCTGGACGCGAACAAGGCGCGTTTACAACTCGACTCTCATCCCACTGCTGCCCGCACGCAGGATTCTCTCGCACACCTCGACGATTGCGGCGCCCGCTTCGTCGGGCATTAGGCCGCGCGCGTGGATGTTGCTGATGCACTTGCGATCGGCGTCGGTGGTCGCGATGTGCGGGCGCAGTGTCAGGTAGCAGCCGAGGCTCTCGGCGTTGGCGAGGCCTGGGCGCTCGCCGATGAGGTGCACTGCGAGCTGCGCGCCGCTGGCTTCGCAGACGCGGTCAGCGATTGCGACGCGGCCGTGGTCGACGGCGACTGGCGTCGCGAGCGGGCCGAGCCGCGCGAGGCCGCGCGTGAGCGTTGGCCATACGTGCGCGAGCTGCGCCTCGGCAGCGCGCGCGGAGAGGCCGTCCGAGACGACGAGCTGCACCACGGCGCCGGGCACGCGCGCGGCGCGAATGCGTGCGGTCTCGCCCTCCGCGAGCGCACGGCCCAGATCCGGGCGGCGCAGATACGTCTGCTTATCAGGCGCAGCGGAACGCACGAACAGAAAACCCAGCGCGCGCAGCTGCTCGCGGAATCTCTCGCTCCAGGCGCTCTGCACCGCATCGCGCGCGCGCGCGTGATCTGCGCGAAGCTCGAGCGCGCTCGCGGTGCGCGGGCGCGGGCCCGTGCGGCCGACGTCGAGGCGCGCGGGAGTGCTGCGCAGCAGGCGCGCGAGTTCGTCGCTCATCGCATCACGCGAGCAGCACGCGCGGATCGCCCGCGCGCGCGGTGAGGCGGCCGTCGCGCATCAGACCGCGCGCTTCGAGCCAGCGCTCGAACTCGGGCGCGGGCCGCAGGCCGAGCAACTCGCGCAGCGCCGCGACGTCGTGATAACTCGTGCTTTGGTAGTGCAGCATGCAGTCGTCGCCGAGCGGCACGCCCATGAAGTAGTTGCAGCCCGCAGCGCTGAGCAGCACGGCAGTGTTCTCGAGATCGTTCTGATCCGCCTCGGCGTGGTTCGTATGACAAACGTCCGCGCCCATCGGCAGGCCGAGCAGCTTGCCCATGAAGTGATCTTCGAGCGCGGCCCGCGCGATCTCGCGGGCGTCGTACAAATATTCGGGGCCGATGAAGCCGACGACCGTGTTCACCAGCAGCGGCGCGTAGCGGCGCGCGACGCCGTAACAGCGCGCCTCCAGCGTGAGCTGATCGACGCCCGCGTGCGCTCCGCTCGACAGCTCCGAGCCCTGGCCCGTCTCGAAGTACCAGAAGTGCGGCGAGCGCAGCCGGCCGCGCTCGCGCACGAGCGCATTCGCTTCGTCGAGCAGCGCGAGGTCGATGCCGAACGCGCGGTTGCCTTGCTCGGTGCCGGCGACCGACTGAAATACGAGATCGAGCGGCGCGCCGCGCTCGAACGCGCGCATCTGGGTGGTGACGTGCGCGAGCACGCACGCTTGCGTCGGCACGCCGAGCCGCGTCATCTCGCCGTCGATCGCGCGCGCGATGCGTTCGACGGTTTCGAGCCGGTCCTCGACCGGGTTCACGCCGATCACTGCGTCGCCGGAGCCGTAGGCGAGTCCTTCGAGGATCGACGCGCGAATGCCGTCGGCGCCGTCCGCCGGATGATTAGGCTGAATGCGCGAGGCGAGCCGACCTGATAACCCGAGCGTGGTGCGCGCGGCGGTGACCACCGGCAGGCGCTTCGCCGCGAGCGCAAGATCGAGATTCGAGCACAGCTTCGCGACCGCGGCGGCGTGCTCGGGCAAGAGCGCGCGGCGCAGTGCGCCCACGTCCGCGCCGGGTTCGAGCGCGAGCAACTTCTCGCGCAGCTCGCCGACGCAGAGGCCGGCGATCTCGCGAAACGCCTCCGCGTCCTGCTCCGCGAGAAACGCGCGCGTGAGCTCGTCGCTCTCCGGCGCGACGACCGGCTCCTCCACGAAGCGCGCAAGCGGCACCTCCGCGAGCGCGCGCTTCGCCGCCACGCGCTCCTCCGCGCTGGCCGCCGCGATGCCCGCGAGCTGATCGCCGCTCTTCGGCTCGTTCGCCTTCGCGAGCAACTCGCGCAGATCGCGGAACGAGAAAGCGCCAGCGGAATAGCGAGGCATCGCGGGCAGCGTACTTCGTGGATGCTCATACTGGGCCGTTCGTTGACGACCGAACCTCGCCCCCTGTCGGAGCGCTTCGATGCCCCTCGCCTCCCACTTCCGCTCGATGGCCCGCAACAACCTCTGGTCGAATGACCGCCTGCTGCGCGCCTGCGCACAGCTCACCCACGCGGAGTTGCACGCGCCGCGCACGAGCTTCTTTCCTTCTCTCATGCTCACGCTGAATCACATCCTGCGCGTCGACGTGTACTACCTCGGCGAGCTCGAGGAGACCGGCCGCGGCCTCGCCGCATGGGAGATCGCGCGCACGAGCGAGCATCGAGAACTCGCGCCGCTCGCGGTCGCGCAGCTCGCGCTCGACCGCCGACTCGTGAGTCATTGCGATGCGCTCGATGAGGCGGCGCTCGCGCGGAGCGTCGGCATGCACCGCGGCGAGGATGAAGGCGTGTTCGCGGAGGCGCTGCCTGCCGTGCTCGCGCACCTGTTCACGCATCAGACGCATCACCGAGGCCAGGTTCACGCGATGCTCGCAGGCACGCGCGCCGCGCCGCCGCAGCTCGACGAGTTCTTCCTCGGCTACGACGAAGCGCGCCGGCGCTCCGAAATCGCGCGGCTCGGCATCTGACGACGGATCATGGACAAGAGGCGAACTCGATGAAGATTCTCGCGATCTCTGGGAGCCTGCGCGCGGCGTCTGCGAACACTGCGCTGCTGCAAGCCGCCGCAGCGCTGGCGCCCGAAGGCGTGCGCATTGAGTTCTACGACGGCGTCGGCGCGCTGCCGCACTTCAACCCGGACGTAGACGTGGACCCCGCGCTGCCCGAAGTGGCGCGCTGGCGAGAGGCGCTGCACAGCGCGGATGCGGTGTTGTTATCGAGCCCCGAGTACGTGCACGGCGTGCCGGGCGCGCTGAAGAACGCGCTCGACTGGATCGTGTCGAGCGGCGAGTTCGCTGGGAAGCCGCTCGCGATGATCAACACGTCGCGCTCGAGCTTTGCGACGCCGCAGTTGCGCGAGATCCTCACGACCATGGAGGCGCGCATCGTACCGGAGGCGTCGATCACGCTGCACTTGTGGTCGAACCGCGTGAGTGCGAGCGAGATCGCCGCGAACGCCGAGGCCGCGGGGGCGCTGCGCGCCGCGGTCGCAGCGCTGGTGGCGAGCGCGCGCGACGCTGCGGGCGAGGAGAAGAGCTAGGAGCGCGGCGCGGCGGGCGGTTCGGGCACGCTGGGCGCTGCGGGCGCCGGCGCGGGCTCACCGGCGAGCACGCGTTCCGCATCCGCGATCGCGCGGTCGAGCGTGGTCACTTCGTCGATCTCACCGCGCCGCACTTGGCGCGCGAGTTTGTCGAGCGCGCGCGATGCGAGATCGAGCTGGCGGCGGTCGTCGCCCGCCGCGCGGTCTTTGAAATAGTCGAAGCCCACCGCGGCCTTCGAGAGATTCTCCGCCGCCGCCCAGCGTTGCCCATTCGCGAACGCGCGGCGCGCGCGCGGCAAGTAGATGTGCGGCTCGACGAGCGGCTCGAAGATGCGATCGGAGCGCTGGTAGATGACGCGATCGCCGACGTCGAAGAAGCG
>JANNDT010000311.1:0-5239 GCA_031387905.1 Deltaproteobacteria bacterium | reverse complement strand
GGCCCCCACCCCGGCCCGCCGCCCGCGACTCCTACTCCTCCACCGTCCCCCCCGACCGATCCTCCGCCACAAAACCCACCCCATTCACCGTATGAATCAGCCGCAGCTCAAATGGCCTGTCCACCTTGTTCCGCAGATTGTTCACGTGCACATCAATCGCGTTCGAGTACGAATCAAACCCCTCGCCCCAAACCTGTTCAATGATCATCTGCCGCGAAACCACACTTCCCTCGTGCCGCACCAGGTACGCCAACAAGTCGAACTCGCGCGGCGTGAGCACAATCGGCTTGCCGGCGCGGCGCACTCGATGACCCGCGACGTCGATGCTCAGGTCCGCGAGCTGCATCTGGTTCGCGAGCGGCCGCTCGCGCCGCCGCACCAGCGCGCGAATACGCGCGAGCAACTCCGCGAGCGCGAACGGCTTGGCCAGATAATCGTCGGCGCCGAGTTCGAGTCCGCGCACGCGGCTCGCGACTTCGCCAAGCGCGGTGAGGCATAACACCGGCGTCGAGACGCCCGCGCCGCGAATGCGCTTGATCAGTTCGAAGCCGTCGATGCCGGGCAGTTTCACGTCGAGCACGAGCACGTCGTGAGCTCGCGAGAGCGCGCGCTCGAGGCCGCGCGTTCCGTCGCGCGCCGTCTCGACCGTGAGCCCCGCCTCGCTGAGGAAGCGCTCGATCAGCTCGCGCGCCTCGGCGTCGTCTTCGACGTAGAGCAGCTTCATGCGCGCCTCCCGCGCAGGCCACGCGAAGTGTGCCGATGGCTCCGCGTCGCGTCGCGCTGAGCGTGGGGCCGCGCGCTCGTGAAGAGCGGCAGCGCGACCGTGAAGCGCGCGCCGCGCCCGAGTTCGCTCGCGACCTCGATCGTGCCGTCGTGCGCGCGAGCGATTTCGCGCGCGAGCGGTAAGCCGAGCCCGAAGCCGCTGCCGCCGCCCTGGCTCGCGCCGCGCGCGAAGCGCTCGAACAGCTGCGGCAGATCGGCGGGCGCGATGCCCGGCCCCGTGTCGGAGATCGTGACGAAAACGCGGCTGGCCTCCGTGCGCGCCAGCACTTCGACGCGGTCGCCAGCGGTGCAGTGCTTCACCGCGTTGTCGAGCAAGTTCGAGAACAAGCGTTCGAGCCAGCTCGCGTCGCCGCGCACCACCGCTTCCGGCAGCGGCGGCACGATCGCGAGCACAACGCCGCGTTGCTCTGCGAGCGGCGCGAAGAACTCGAGCTGGGTTCGTAACAACTGTGAGAGTTCCACCGGCTGGGTGTGCGCCGGGTCGAGGCCGGCTTCCATTTGTGCGAGGCGCAGCAGCGCGTTCACCGCGCCGCCGAGCGCGTCCGCCTCCTCGCGCAGCTCGAGCAACGTCGCGTGATACGCCTCCGCGTCGCGCGGACGCGAGAGCACCGCATCGATCTGCGCGCCGAGGCGATGCAGCGGCGTGCGCAGTTCGTGCGCCGCGTTGGCGTTGAAGCGATGCATCTGCGCCACGCCGTCGCGGATGCGCGCGATCATCGCGTTCAGCGTGGCGGCGAGGCGGTCGAGTTCGTCTCCGGAGCCGCTCGTCGGAATCGTCTCGTGAAGATTCGCGCTCGAGACGTGCTCGGCGATGCGCCTGATCTCGTCCACCGCCGCCAGGCTGCGGCGCGCGAGCAGGAAGCCCGCGGCGCCGCACACGAGCAGCATCAACGGCAGCGCGGCGAGCATTACGTTCCTGAGAACTGCGAGGCCTTCCTCCCAGTTGCGGGTCGAGACGGCGACTTGCAGGAAGCCCGCGGGCGCGGTCGTGGAGGCGATGAAGAAGCGCTCGGACGTCGCGAGCCTCGCGGTGGAAACTTCGAGCGGAGCCCGCCCGCGCGCAACGTCTTCGGGCAACGCGAACTGCACGCCCTTCAGCGAACCCGCGTCGTGGCGCACGCGGCCATCGAAGCGCAGGAGGCGAATGCCGAGCCCGAGCTCCGGGTCGGCCTGCGCGACGCGGCGTGCGATCTGCTCCGCGCACCACGCCTCGTATTCGGGGGCGCTGCCGTAACGCGCCTGCGCTTCGAGCGCGGCGAGCAACTCGCCAGCCTGCGCTCTCGCGACCAGCGCTGCTGCGCGCTCGCCGTGCTGCGCCACGACCACGTACACAACCACCGCGAACACCGTCAGCGTCGCGGCCATCGCGACCGTGTAGCGAAGCGCCCAGCGCGCACCGACCGAGAGCGAGAACGGCATCCGCGCGAGTCCAGTGCTGATTACGGTCAGCCTATCACGCGGTCGCTTCGCGCCCGCTGGCTACCGCGTTCACTTCGCTCGCCTGCGGCTCGCTGCGCGCGGCGAGGCGCCGCTTGCTTAAAGCTCTACCTGTGCGCCCATCTCTACGACGCGGTTCGGCGGCAGGCCAAAGAACTGCGTCGCGGGCCGGGAGTTCCGCGACAAGAACGCGAACAGCGCTTTGCGCCAGCGCGCGAGCTTCGCCGGCCCGGTGGTGAGCAACGATTCGCGGCCGAGGAAGTAGCTCGCCTGATCGGCGTCGATCTCGAGGCCGAGCGTGTGCGCCTCGGCAAGCAGCGCGGGCACGTTCGCGTCCTGCATGAAGCCGACGCGCGCGCTCACGCGGAAAAAGTTATGGCCGAGCTCTTCGAGCTTGACGCGCTCCGAGAGCGGCACGCGCGGCCGGCGGTCCGTCGCGATCGTGAGCAACACCACGCGGTCATGCAGCGTCCGGTTGTGCTTGAAGTGATGCAGCAACACGACCGGCACGCCGTCCGGAGTTCCACTCATTACGACCGCAGTGCCGGGTACGCGGATCGGGCGCGTGGCGCCGACGTCCGCCAGGAACAGATCGAGCGAGAGCGAGCGCATCTCGCGCGAACCCGCGAGTGCGTCGCGCCCTGCGCGCCAGGTGGTCATTACTGTGAAGACGACAGCGCCCACCGCGAGTGGGAACCAGCCGCCACCGTTCGTGAGCAGCTTCTCGGCGTTGGCTGCGAAGAATGCGACGTCGATCGTCAGAAAGAGTGCGAGCAGCGCCAAGATCGCGAGCGGGTTCCAGCGGAATCGCGTGTGAGCGACGTACGCGAACAGAATCGACGTAATGATCATCGTGCCCGTCACGGAAATGCCATAAGCGGCAGCGAGAGCAGACGATCCGCCGAAGCTGAGTGCGATCACGACGCAAGCGACCATCAGCGCCCAGTTCACCTCGGGCACGTAGATCTGGCCGACCTCGCGCGCAGAGGTGTGCACGATGCGCGTGCGCGGCCAGTAACCGAGTTGCACCGCCTGCCGCGTCATCGAGAACACTCCCGAGATCAGCGCCTGAGAAGCGATCACTGCCGCGGCCGTCGCGAGCGCGAGCATCGGGTAGAGCGTCCAGCCCGGAGTGAGCGCGTAGAACGGACTCGCTGCTGCGCTCGGGTCGTGCAGCATGATCGCGCCCTGGCCGAAGTAATTGAGCAGGAGCGCGGGCAACACGACTGCAAACCACGCGGCGCGAATCGGCTCGCGCCCAAAGTGGCCGAGGTCCGCGTACAGCGCCTCGGTCCCCGTAATCACCAGCACGACCGAGCCGAGCAGCACAAAGCCGGCGTGGCCGAAGTGCTGCATGAAACGCACGGCCCAGAGCGGATTCACTGCGGCGAGTACACCGGGCTCGAGGAAGATCGCGCGCAATCCCGCGACGCCGATCGCCAGGAACCACAGGATCATTACAGGGCCGAAGGCGCGACCGATCTTCGCGGTGCCTTTTCGTTGGACCACGAACAGCGCCATCAAAATCGCGATCGTTAGCGGCACGATCAGCGGCTGCATTGCGGGCAAGCGCGTTTCGATGCCTTCGATCGCGCCAAACACGGAAACCACGGGCGTTATGACACCGTCGCCAACGAGCAGGCCTGCGCCGAAGAGCCCGAGCAGGAGCAACGCGCGCGGGGGCCGGCGCGGCGAATCCGCACTGCGCTCGACGAGCGCGAAGAGTGCGAGGATGCCGCCTTCGCCTTGGTTGTCGGCGCGCAGCACGAAAACCAGGTACTTGAGCACGACGACCAGCGCGAGCGCCCAGAACACCAGTGAGAGCAAACCCAGCACGTTCTCAGGCGTAGGCGCGACCCCGTGGGCTGGGCTCACGCACTCACGAAGCGCGTACAGTGGCGAAGTACCGATGTCGCCGTAGACAACGCCGAGGGCGCCGAGCGCGAGAGCCGAACGCTCTTTCGAGGACCGGGCGGGCGCGTGCGCCGACCCGGCTTGCTGTGGTCCCGACATGGCGGCGCTGTGTAGGGGTTCAGCCGTCGGATCGCCAACCTGCAAATTGGGGTAGCCCGTCGGCCAGCGGCGCCCAGGCGATGCGATCTGACACCCAGATGTGGCAGTTAGGCGTGAGAACTGCCGGGGCGTCGAGGCTCGCGAGCGTGACGTCGATCTCTCCGGCGCGCGACGCGTGCGCGTAACTCAGCGTCGTGCCGCACGCGGCGCAGAAGCCGCGCGCGACGGGCGGCGACGACTCGTGCAGCGCGAGCGCGCCGCGCTTGATCGCGAAGCGCTGCGTCGCGAACGTGCCCCACGCCACCGGCGTCGCGCCCGCGCTGCGGCGGCAACTCGCGCAGTGACAGAAGCAAAGGTTCTCGGCCGGCCCGCGCGCTTCGTAACGAACCGCGCCGCACGCGCAGCCGCCCTGATAAGTGGCTTGCTCGCTCACGCCCGGCTCGGCGGCTTCGGTTGCGGTTGCGGTTGCGGTTGCAACGCGACCTCGTGCTCGAGCAGCCAGCGCTTGCGCCATACACCGCCCGCGTAGCCCGTGAGCGCGCCGTTCGCGCCAACGACGCGGTGACACGGCACGAGAATCGAGAGCGGATTGCGGGCGTTGGCGTGGCCGACTGCGCGCGAGTGATTAGGCGCGCCGAGCCGCCGCGCGAGAGCGCCGTAGGTCGATGTCTTGCCGAACGGAATCTCGCCGAGCGCCGCCCACACCTTGCCCTGAAACTCACTGCCGCGTGGCGCGAGCGGCAGCGCGAACGTGCGCGACTCGCATGCGAAATACGCCGCGAGCTGGCGCGCCGCCTCGGCGAGCGGCGCAGCGCGATCGTCGCGGCGCGAGCCCGCGGCGAGCGGCGCCGAGTGCGCCTGCTCTTCGAAGCGCACGCTGGTGAGCGCCTCGCCGTCCGAGGTGATGAGCAGCGAGCCGAGCGGGCTCTCGATACGCGCGTGAAGCAGGTCGAGAGGGGCCATCAGGTCTCCTTCGCGAGGGATGTCCAGAGATGCAGCGCGCCGT
>JANNDT010000293.1:0-14841 GCA_031387905.1 Deltaproteobacteria bacterium | reverse complement strand
AGCGGATTCGCTCGCAGCAGGCCGAATCGAGCGCGGGCATACGGCGGCAGGCGGTCTAACCGATCCTGCGTCTCGGGCACGCGGGCGACGAATAGTTACGGGTGGCGTTGGCGGACGAGTCGCCCGTCGTGCGCGCGGCTGCGGCCGCGGCCGCGGCGCAGCTCGACCTACCCGGCGCGGACGGCGATCTCGCGGCGCTCGCGGCGGACCGCGACCCGCGCGTGCGCAGCGCGGTGATGGGTGCGCTGGCGCTGCGCGCCGTGCGCCCGGAAGCGCGCGAGAGCGCGCTGGCGCTGCTCGCCGAGGGCTTGCGAGCGGACGGTCTGACGGCGCTAGCGGCGCTCGCATCGCTGGAGCGCATCGGCGGCCACGACGCGGCCGCGATTGCGCTGCTCGGCCTGCGCTCGGTAGAGCCCGAGATCGCCGAGCGCGCGGTCGCCTGCATCGGTGCACACGGAGACGCCGCGCAGTGCGCCCATTTGGTTCCAATGCTCGCTCACGTGGCGTGGTCGGTGCGCGCCCGCGCGGCGACGGAACTCGCCGCGCAGCGCCTTGCCAGCGCAGTGCCGCATCTGCATGCGCGGCTCGCGGCCGAGCGCGACGAGTTCGTGCGCGCCGCACTGCTGCGGGCGCTCGCTGGGCTGGAGGCCTGACGTGTTCGGGAGCGAGACGCCGCCGACGCTCAGCGACTCCGAGTACCGGATGTTTCGCGACCTGTTCAAGGCCAGCTACGGGCTCTGGTTCGGCGACGACTCGCGCTTCCTGCTGGAGAAGCGGCTCGCGCGGCGCATGCGTCAGCTCGAGGTCGAGAGTTTCGCGTCATACCATTACCTGTTACGGAAACAGACGGGCGGCGAGGAAGAGATCGCCGCGATCGTCGACGAGCTCACCACCAACGAGACGTACTTCTTTCGCGAACGAAATCAGCTGCGCGCGCTGATCGAGGAGATCATTCCCGAACGGCTCATGCGCGGCGGAAGCGGCCCGGTCAACGTGTGGTCGGCCGGCTGCTCGAGCGGCGAAGAGCCGTACTCGATCGTGATGCTCGCGCTCGAAGCGGGGCTGCGGCCCGGCGTGGACCTACGCATTCACGCCTCCGACATCTCGCGCCGCTGTCTCGCCAAGGCTCGCGAGGGCGTCTACCGCGAGGCCTCCTTCCGCGACACGCCGCCGGAGCTGCGCGCGCGGTATTTCAAGGAGCAGAACGGCCTGCACGCGCTCTCGCCGGACGTGCGCAAGCACGTCTACTTCACGCGCATGAACCTGCTCGAGCCGGCGCGTTTCGCGCTGCTCGGGCCGCTCGACGTCGTGCTCTGCCGCAACGTGATCATCTACTTCGATCGCGAAACGAAGAAGCGAGTGATCGACGCTTTTGGCGAGCGCATTCTGCCCGGCGGGTACTTGTTACTGGGGCACAGCGAATCGTTGATTCAACTGACCAGCGCCTTTGAACTCGCACACCTGCGCAGCGATCTCGTCTACAAGAAGCCGCAGCAGGGCGCGGCGCCGGCAGACGCGCGCCACGCGGCGGCTTTCGCAGCGCTGCGCAACGCGACCAGCGGGAGCGGCGCGCGATGAGCGAGCAGCGTCCGCTCCGCGTGCTCGTGATCGACGACTCGGCCTACAGCCGGCGAACGATCGCGCAGCTGCTCGCGCGCTCGCCGCTGATCGAGGTCGTCGACTTCGCGCGCGACGGAGAAGAAGCGCTGCGGAAGGCGCTCAGCCTCGAACTCGACCTGATTACGCTCGACCTCGAGATGCCGCGTATGGACGGCTTCACGTTCCTGCGCATGCTGATGGCGCAGAAGCCGACGCCCGTCTTGGTAGTGAGCGGTCTCGGCGGCAAGGACGGCGTCTGGAAGGCGCTCGAACTCGGCGCGGTGGATTTCGTCACCAAGCCGACGCGGCGCGCGACGCCGGAGCTCGCGACGATCGAGGGCGAGCTCGTGCGCAAGGTGCTCGCGGCGCGCGAGCTGCGCATCGACCGCGTCCGCGAACGCCTGCGGCGCCCGCTGGCCGTCGCGAAAGGCACGGGCAAGAGCGTTGCGCGCGTCGTCGCGATCGGGGCGTCGACCGGTGGCCCGGCCGCGCTCTTGCAGTTGTTTGGCGCGCTGGGGGCGGAGGCGCGCTGCGCCTTCCTCGTCGCGCAGCACATGCCGGCCGGCTTCACGCGCAGCTTCGCGGATCGGCTCGCGCGGACGACGCCGTTCGCAGCGCGTGAGGCGGTCGCCGGTGACGTCCCCAGGCCCGGCGAGATCCTGATCGCACCCGGCGGCCAGCACCTCGAACTGGAGGCGCGCGGCCAGAGTGTCGTCGTTCGCATCGCCGAGGCCGCCGCGGGCGACCGCTATGCACCCAGCGTCGATCGCTTGTTCGTGTCGGCCGCGAAGCATTATGGGCCGGATCTGCTCGCGGTCGTGCTCACCGGCATGGGCGACGACGGCGCGCTCGGTGCGCTCGCCGTCAAGCGCGGCGGCGGCAACGTGATTGCCGAGTCCGAGGAGACCGCCGTGATCTACGGCATGCCGCGACAAGCCGTGAGTATGGGCGCCGTCGATGCGGTGCTCGCGTTGCACGAAATCCCAAATGCGATCCAGAACGGCTTTGCCAGCGAAAACGCGAAGCGCGAGGGCTGAGACATGAGCGACGACTTGTTCGACCGCGCCAATGAGTTCCTGGCGGTGTTTCGCCGGGGCGCGGACTTCACCAAGGAACTCGTCGAGGAGAACGCGCGCCTGCGGCGCCGCCTCGCCGAGGTCGAGACGCGTCAGGACGACGCGGCGCAGGACACCGGCGAGTGGGCGAAGTTGCGCGCTGAGCTGCTCGAGAAGATCCGCGGTCTCGAAGGCGAACGCCTCGACGCGCTCGAGCGCATGCGCTCGCTCGAAGCCGAGAACCAACAGTTCGCCTCGCGCTTCGTGGAGGTCGAGGCGGAGAACAACAACCTCGCGAATCTCTACGTCGCTTCGTACCAGCTGCACTCGACGCTGAACGTGGCCGAGGTAGTCAAGATCATCATCGAGATCGTGATCAACCTGATCGGCGCTCAGACCTTTGCGGTGTATGTGCACGACGAGAAGACGGGGTTGCTCGAAGCCGTCGCGTCGGAAGGCGAGGACGTCGCGGTGTTTCCGAGCATGCCGCTCGGCGAGGGTGTCGTCGGCACTGCCGTCGCCACGGGCGCGACCCAGTGCAGCGGCGAGCAGGAATCGAGTGATTACGGCAGCCCGCTCGTGGCGATCCCGCTCAAGGTGAACGATCGCCCGATCGGCGCGATCGCGATCTTCGAGCTGCTCGCACAAAAGGACGCAGGACTCTCACCGCTCGATCACGAACTGTTCGCGGTGCTCGCGGGCCACGCCGCCACCGCGATCTTCGCGGCGCAGCTGCACAGCCAGTCGGAGCGCAAACTCAGCACCATTCAGGGCTTTATCGATCTGCTCACCAAGTAGCGGCGACTCGAACCGTCATCGCACGAGGGCTCTCATGGACCGGCATCGCATCTTGATCGTGGAAGACAGTCCCACCATGCGGCAGCTGCTCGCGTTCGCGCTGAAGCGCCTGCGCGGCGCCGAGATCGTCGAGGCGAGCGACGGCATGGACGGCCTGCGCAAAGTCACCTCCGACGATTTCGACCTGGCGCTGATCGACATCAACATGCCCGTCATGGACGGACTCAAGCTGATCCATCTGATCCGCCAGGAGCCCGATCTCGCGGCCATGCCGATCGTCGTGATCACGACCGAGGGCGCCCAGGAAGACCGCGAACGCGCGCTCGCGCTCGGCGCGAACGAGTATTTGACCAAGCCGATTCAGGCGAACCGCGTGCTGGCCGTGGCGAAAGCTCTGCTCAAACTGGAGTAGGGCGCGCGGCTGGGCTAATCCGCGGCACGTGACTCGGCGAGCCCTCGCGATGCTGCTTTCGGTCTGCGCGCTCGCGCTCGCCTGCGGCTACCAGCCCGTGCGCTACGCCGACGCGCTCGGCGACGCGAAGACGGTCGCGATCAGCGGTCTGCGCAACGACACCTTCGAGCCGGGCCTCGAGACGCTCGTTTCGGATGCGCTCGCGCGTGAGTTCCTGCGCCGCGGCGCGCTGCGCGTGGTGGACGACCCGGCGCGCGCGGATCTCGTGATCTCCGGCTCGGTCGCGCAGCTGGACGTCACGCGCAAAAGCTTCTCGTCGATCGCGCTCGCGCTCGAATACGAACTGCGGCTTGGCCTCGCCGTGAAAGTCGCGCGCCGCGACGGAACCGTGGTGCCGCTCGATGTGAGCTCGCAGACCGAAACCGAGCGCTACGTCGCGAGCGCCGACGTCGAGGTGGAGCGCACGCATCGCGAGGAGGCCCTTCGCCGGCTCGCGAGCCTGCTCGCCGGCCGCATCCACGACGCGCTGTTCGAGCGCATCGCGCCGTGACGCCCGGCGAACTGGCGCACGAGCTCGCGAGCGGCCGGCTGCGCCCCGCGTACCTCATGGCCGGGGCCGAAGCGCTGCTGCGCGACGAGGCGCTCGCGGCGATTCGCCGGGCCGCGCTCGGCGCGGACGGCGGCGATTTCGACTTCGAGAAGCTCGCCGGCGAACGCACCACGCCGGGCCAGCTCTACGACAGCGTGCGCGCCCTGCCGCTGCTCGCGAAGCGGCGGCTGGTGTTTCTGCGCGAGCCGGAAGCGCGCAAGGGCGGCAAGGGTGAAGCGCTCGCGGAAGCGCTCGACGCGGCGGTGCGCGACGTCGCGAGGAGCGACAGCTGCGTGCTGGTGGTGATCGCCGAGCAGATCGATCGGCGCTCGCGCTGGGTAAAGGCGTTCGCCGAACCAGCGGCCTTGGTGGCGTGCGATCCGCCGAAGGGAATCAAGGAAGCGCTCGCCTTCCTGCGCGGGGAAGCGAAGTCGCAGGGCACGGCCGTAGAGGCGGCTGCGCTCGAACTGCTCGCCGAGGCAATCGGGCCGCAGTTGCTCGCGCTACGCCAAGAGCTGATGAAGGCGGCGCTGTTCGCGGGGCCGGGCGTGAAGGTGACGCGGGCGCACGTGGAGGAGACGATCTGCGCGCTGGCCGAACAGCCGGTGTGGGACCTCACCGACGCGATCGGCGAGGGGCGCACCGCTGACGCGCTCGGGCTGCTCGGGCGCATGCTCGACGCCGGCGCGCCGGGGCCAGTGCTGCTCGCGGCCCTCGCGGGCCATTTTCGCAAGCTCGCGCGCACGCGGGCGGGGCAGCCGCCGGCGGGGCACCCATTCATGGTGCAGAAGCTGGAACGTCAAGCGCGCCGATACACGCCGGCGCGGTTGGTGGGCTGCTTGCGCGCGATCCATGAGGTGGACGAGGTGCTGAAGGGAGCGGGCGCGATTCCGGCGGAGCTGGCTTTGCAGCGGCTGGTGTTGGGGCTGGCGGCTTAGGGAGCGCTCGCCCGCCGCGTCGCTCGGGGTGGGAGGCGCGGCGAGTCAGCAGCCGCGCGTGTCGGTCAGGCGCTCGCGGCCTTGTGCACGGCCTTGGAGAGGCGCGAAACCTG
The DNA here is from genome assembly GCA_031387905.1 of Deltaproteobacteria bacterium. Taxonomy (GTDB): domain Bacteria; phylum Myxococcota_A; class UBA9160; order UBA9160; family UBA6930; genus VGRF01. The sequence continues at coordinate 9,337 of JANNDT010000293.1, read as the reverse complement.
CCGGCTCGCCGTCTCTTTCTTCAGCACACCCTTCGACGCCGCCTTGCGCAGCGCCGTCTCCGCCTCGTGCAGCCGGGCTGCAGCCGCGGTCTTGTCTCCGCTGGCGATCGCGTCGCGCACCGCTTTGACGCGCGTGCGCAGTGAACTCGTGATGCTGCGATTGCGCACGCGGCGTTTGTCGGCCTGGCGGGCGCGCTTCTCGGCGGACTTGTGAGTTGCCACGGAAGATTCTCCTGTTTGGATCACGCCTCTTCGGGGTCACGTGTTGGGCCGACGTGAGCGCCACCGAAACGGGGCCCCGCTCGCGCGGGCCGCCCGAAAAAGGCGGCGCAACATAGACGACGCGTTTTGGCTCCGCCGCACCTCTTCGCTGCGACGGCGACGCGCAGGCTCTCATGCCGCGCTCGCGGCGCTCCGATGAGAGTTGCTCGGAGGGCGAGAGCTTTGCGCGTGCGGGTCACCGGGAGTTCGCGTGCACTGGCGATCGGGTTGGCGCTGGCCGTAGGCGCCGCGACCGCACTCAGCGCGCGCGCCCGAGCCGACGCCCCCGCCGAGCCGGCCCCGACAGGGGTCGCGTCCGCCGAGGCGCTCGCGCCGGCTCCGGTTCTGGCTGCGTGGCCACCGGCATCCGCGGCCGAATTGCCCGATCGAGACCCGGTTCGCTCGGCCATCGACCGCGCTTGGCGACTTCCGTCCAAGAGCCTTGCGGGGCGAGTCGAGCGCACACAGCGCGCGGGCCTCGCGATGGGGTTGCGCGACCTCGACGGACCCGCCCGCGCACTGCTCGCGGCGGACGAACTCGGCACCGCGGCGGTTCGCGCGCAGCACGCCGTGTGGCTCGCGCCAAATCTTCCGGCGGCGCACGCGGCCCTCGCCGCAGCAAAGCTCGAAGCGGGCGACCTGCGCGGCGGCGTGCAGGCGCTGAGCGACGCGTTCGCTGCGATCCCGAATCATCTCGAGGCGCGCGCCTTTGCGACGGTGGCTTGGCAGCGGGCATTGGGGCTCGCTGCGTTCGCCTGGGCGGCGCTTTTCCTTGGGCTCGGCGCCGCGAACTCCGTGCCCAGTTTGATTCACGCCCTCGGCGCCACTCGCTTGAAGCTGGGTGGCCCTGCCGCGCTTGCCGCGCTCGGCGCCGTCGTAGTGTTGTTCGCGCTAATCGAAGGGCCGGCGGGCGCCCTGCTCGGGATGGGCGCCCTCGCGGTAGCGAACGGGACCGCAGTCAAGCGCATTGGCGCGCTGGTCGTTGCCAGCGTTGCGATCGTCGCGCTCCACCCCGGGTTGGACCGGCTGGCGAGCGGCCAGCTTGTTCTTGCGAGCGACCCGGTCGCCGTAGCGGCGCAGCGCATCGAGGCGGGCATCCCCACTCCCGCAGAGGTCGGCATCGCCCTCGCTACAGCGGAAACGGATCCGCTCGCGGCTCGGGCGATCGCGCTTCACACCAAGCGGGCCGGCGATCTGCTGGCATCGGCGGACTACTTCGCGCGCGTGATCGAGGCGCACCCAGACGCCGAGGTGTTGAACAACGCAGCGAACGTCGCGTTCGCGCTCGGCGATAACCAACGCGCGATCGCGCTCTACGAGAAGTCCACTGCGCTCGCGCCGACGCCGGTAGCTTTCTTCAACCTCTCGGAGGCGTACGGCCGCTCCGTGCGCCTCGACGACCAGGACCGCGCTCTCACGAACGCCCAGAACCTCGACCCGTTCGCAGTGGAGCGGATCACCGGCCAAGTTGCGGGCGGCACCTCGACCGTCGTCGCAGACGCGCCGCTCACAGCCGCGGCGGTTTTCGCGCGGGCCGACGCGAGCGGAGCGCATCTGCGGCTCGCAGCGGCACTCCGCTCACGCATTGCGCCGGGCCTACTCGGCGCGAGCTTTGTCACGGCACTGAGCACGCTCGGGTTCGCGTTTGCGGCTGCGATCGCCATCGGCGGTGCGCTGAGGCGAGGCGCCGGACCGCGCGATTTCTACGCCGACCTCGCGCGCACGTTGCAGGCCGCCGTCGGCGACTCCACGCAGCGCATTGCTCAGCTCACGCGCCTGCGCCGCCAGCGCGCGCGAACCGAGCGACTACTCAGCGTGATCGCGCTGATCGTGCCGGGCGCGGCTGGCTTCCGTTTCGGGCGACCGCTGTTCGCGCTGTCTGCCACGTTTGCCTTCGCAGCCGGGGTCGCGGTCGCGGGCGCGAGCACGCCGGGCCTGGTCGATCCGCTCGCGCTCGGCGCGTTGCCGCTCCTGGTGTCGCAGTTCGGTGGGGTCGCGCTCGCTGCGCTGTACCTGCTGTCGACGGCGCTCGCGTTCGTGCTGCGGGCCGAGGAGTAATCGCGTGAGCGTCGCGCTGCACGGCAACCTTCGAGACTTCGGCATCGGCGAAGTCTTCCAGCTGATCGGCCAGCAGCAAAAGACGGGCGTTCTCGACGTGACCGGGCAGGCGGGCCGCGTCCGCATCGTGTTCGATCGCGGAGCGGTGGTCCACGGCGAGAACGTCGGGCCCTACGAGCATGCAGCGCTCGGCGACCAACTCGTACGCAGCGGCCTGGTGCCGCCCGAACGCATGCTCGCGCTCGAGCGGGGGGTGCAGGACGGCGAGGGCGATCTGCTGACGCTGATCGCACGCCGCGACGAACTCGGAGCGGCGCAGCTTCAAGAAGCCGTCGATCTGCTCACCCAGAACACCATGTTCCAGTTGCTGCGCTGGACGCAGGGCTCGTTCCATTTCACCGCGCAGCCAGTGCTGGGCGAGGGCGACGCGACCAAGCGCATCCCCGCCGAGCAGATCCTGATGGACGGACTGCGCATGGTGGACGAGTGGCGAACGTTTGACGCCGACGCGTGCGAACTCGACACGGTCTGGAAGCCGGCCGAGGCGTTCGCCGTGTTTCGCGAACGGGCTGCCACGGACTCCGCTACGCGGATCGCGCAAGCGGAGCGGCTTTTCGTTCTCATCGATGGCCGCGTCGCTGCGCGCCGCATCATCGACCTCGCGCGCATGGGCGAGTTCGACGGCGTCTTTTGGCTCTCGCGACTGCGCCGGGCGGGCGTGATCGAGCCGCTCGCGCGCGCAATCTCAGCCCGCTCGCGCCCGCGTGTCTCGTTCAGTGTGGGGCGCTCGCTCGCGTCGGCCACCAGCATCGCGGCGTTCGCCGCCCTCGCGCTCGCGCTGGTTGCGCTCGTGTTCGCGCGCGGGAACGCGCCGGAAGCGACGAGCGACGCCGCCGCGCTCGCGAGAGCGGGCCGTGTCTCGATGGAGCGCGCGCTGATCCGCAATGCCGTCGAGGCCTACCGCTTCCGGCACGCTGAATGGCCTGCGGATCTCGAAGCAGCGCTGCGCGATTCGCCGACGGCGATGGCGACGCCCGACCCAGCCGCATATTATTTCGCTCGCCGCGGCGACAACTTCGTGGTCCTACTGCCCGAGGAGTAGCGGTACGCAGAGGGAGCGATTCACCTGAGCGCACAAGAGGCCACGAGTCGTCAGACGCTGGTTTTCGACGACAACCGGCTCGCCTCCGCGCTGTATGGGGAACGCGAGCGCACGCTGCGGATCGTCGAGCAAGATCTCGGGATTCAGGTGCACGCGCGCGGCAACCAGGTGCGGTTATCAGGCGCCGAGGATCGCGTGCGGCTCGGGCGGCAAGTGCTCGAAGAACTCTACGGCCTGCTTCGCGAAGGACGCGCCGTCGCGCCGAGCGATGTGCATTCGGCGATCCAAGCCGTTGCGACCGAGCCCGGCACGCCGCTGCGCGAGGTGTACTCCGACGTGCTCTCCCACGTCGGTTCGCGCCGCCGCATCAGCGCGAAGAACCTCTCGCAGCGCCACTACATCGAGCTGATCGAGCAGCACGATGTGGTGCTCGCGATCGGGCCCGCCGGCACCGGCAAGACCTACCTCGCGATGGCGATGGCGATCGCGGCGCTGAATCGTCAGGAAGTCGCGCGCGTGGTCCTGGCGCGGCCGGCGGTCGAGGCCGGCGAGAAGCTCGGCTTTCTGCCGGGCAACCTCGCCGAAAAAGTGAACCCGTATCTGCGCCCGCTCTACGACGCGCTCCACGACATGATGGATTTCGAGAAGGCCGAGCACTTGATGGAGCGCGGCGTGATCGAGGTCGCGCCGCTGGCTTTCATGCGCGGACGCACGCTGAACGAATCGTTCGTCATTCTCGACGAAGCGCAGAACACGACGCCCGAGCAGATGAAGATGTTCCTGACGCGGCTCGGCTACGACTCGAAGGCGGTTGTTACGGGAGACATCACCCAGATCGACCTGCCGACCGACAAGCCGAGCGGGTTGATCGACGCGCTCGACGTACTCAAGGACATCGACGGAATCGGAACCATGCGCTTCACGGATCTCGACGTCGTGCGCCATCCCCTGGTGCAGTCGATCGTGCGCGCCTACGACCGCCGCAGCGCGGGGCTCTTGCAACCGGGCAACGGGAGCAGCCGCGCGGACGGCGAGGACGGCGGCGCCGGCGCGAAATGAGCGTGCGCATCGCCGGCCCGCCGCGGGGCGCGGCGCGCTTCGACAAGCGGCTGCTCGCGCGCCGCGCGCGCCGCGTGCTGGCCGAACTCGCGCTGCCGCGCGCGGAACTCTCGCTCGCGCTCGTTTCGGACGACGAGATCGCCGCGCTGAACGGGGCGCACCGCGGGAAGCAGAGCCCCACCGACGTGCTGTCGTACTCGCTGGTCGAAGGTGCGCACGCCGAGCGGCGCGCCGAGTTGTTGGGTGACGTCGTGATCGCGGTGGGCGTCGCGGCGCGGCAGGCGGCGCAGATCGGACATTCGCTGAACGACGAGCTGCTGCGCCTCCTGATCCACGGCGTGTTGCACTTGTTGGGGTACGACCACGAACTCGCGCGCGACGCGCGCCGCATGCGCGCCCGCGAACGCACGCTCTTCGAGGCGGTCGCGTGATGCCGTGGCGCTGGCTGTTCGCCTACGTCGCCGCGACGTTCTTCGCGTTCCCGCAGCCGCTCGGCGGCGCGTTCGTGCTCGATCTCGGGCTCGTGCTCGCGCCCGCCGCTCCGGCTGTGCTGCTGCTCGCGCTGCGCGGCCTAACACCCGGCCGCGCGGCGCGCGTCGGCTTCCTCGCGGGCTGGCTCGCGCACGCGGCGCTCTTGCACTGGGCGTACGTCGTGACGGTGACGTACGGCCACGCGCCCGTAATAGCTGGCTTGCTCGCGCCGTTCGGCATGGCGCTCTACATCGCGCCGTTCATCGCGGGCTTCGCCTTCGTGGCGGCGCTGCTGGCGCAGCGCGGGCTCGCGAACCCGTTCGCGCTGGCCGCGGCGTGGACGGCGTTCGAGTGGCTGCGCTCGTGGCTGCTGACGGGCTTCACGTGGGGCGGGATTGGGTACGCCTGGCATGACAACGCATTGGCGCTCGGGCTCGCGCAGCTGAGCGGCGTGCACGGCGTCTCCTTTATCGCGGTGCTGCTCGGCGCGAGCGTGATCGCGCTGCCCGCGAAAAGAGTGGCTGCGTGGGCGGGCATCGCGTTGGTTGCCGGCTTGCACGCTTACTCGGCGATTTCTGTCGCGTCCTTCGTGGGCGGTTCCCGCTCGCTCCGCGTCGCCGTGCTGCAGGGCAACATCGATCAAGGCGTCAAGTGGACCGCGCAGGCATTCGAGGACACGCTGCTCGCGTACGAAGATCTCTCGCGGCGCGCGGCCGCGGACGGCGCGCAGCTGATCGTTTGGCCCGAGACCGCGGTGCCCGCGCCACTGGCATACCCCGAGCTGCGCGACCGCATCGCCGCACTGGCGCGCGAGCTGCGCACGCCACTGATCGTGGGAGCGGTCGGCACCGATTTCGACGCAAACGGCCGGCCGACCGCGTTCTACGACAGCGCGTTCGTCTTTTCGCACGAAGGCGTGTTGCTCGATCGTTACGACAAATCGCACCTCGTCCCGTTCGGTGAGTACCTGCCCCTGCGCCCGCTGCTCGGCCGCTTGATCCGCGCCGTCGCGACTGGCGCCACCGCGAGCGACGTCTCGGCGGGCGAGCTCCCGCGCGCGATCGACGTTCCACTCGCGAACGGCGAGTCGATCCGCGTCGGCATCCCGATTTGTTACGAGCTGATCTTCCCCGATCTCGTGCGGCGCTTCGCCGACGACGGCGCACAGCTGCTGGTCGGTATTACGAACGACGCGTGGTACGGACGGACGGGTTCACCTCATCAGTTTCTCGCGATGACGGCGCTGCGTTCCGCGGAAACGCGCCTGCCGCTCGCGCGTGCCGCCAATACGGGAGTCTCCGCACTGATCGACGGCGAGGGCCACGTGGAAGCGCGGACGCGGATCTTCGAGCGCCACTTCGTCGTGGGCGATGTGACGGTTCGCGAGGCCCGAACCTTCTACACCAAGCACGGCGAGGTGTTCGCGCAGGCCTGCGCAGCCGCTACGGTGCTCTGCTCATTGATTGCACTGCACAGAGGCCGGAAGCAGACGTCATGAGCGAATCCGCGAGCACGCCCGATCTGGATCGCATCGAACTCACGCAGCGCGCCCGAGCGCAGCGCGCGCGCTTCGACGAATTCCGGGGGCGGCTTTGACGAGCCGGCGCTGCGCGCGCGGCTCGGGCGGCTCGAAGCCGAGAGCGCGCGTCCGGATTTGTGGGGCAAGCGCGAGCAGGCGCAGCAGATCCTGAGAGACAAGCGCGCGGTCGAGCGCGAACTGGCTGGGCTCGCGGCGATCGAGGAAGCGCAGAGCGACGCCGAGGTGCTGCTCGAACTCGCGAACGAAGCGGGCGACGACGACACCGCGCGCGAGGCCGCCGAGAGACTCGCGCTCGCCGAGAAGCGGCTCGAAGACGCGGAGCTGCAGCGCATGCTCGGCGGCGAGCACGACGCCGGCGGCGCGATCGTCACGATCACCTCCGGCGCTGGCGGGACCGACGCCGCCGACTGGGCGCAGATGTTATTCCGCATGTACACGCGCTGGTGCGAGGCCCACGACTACAAGATGGAACTGCTCGACGCGCAGGAGGGCGACGAAGCCGGCCTGCGCGGCGTCACGTTCGTTGCGACCGGTGATTATGCGTTTGGCTACTTGAAGGAAGAGGCCGGCGTGCACCGGCTCGTGCGCATCTCGCCCTTCGATGCGCAGGCGCGCCGCCACACCGCGTTCGCGAACGTGGACGTCTTCCCGGATCTCGACGACGAAGTCGAGGTGGAGATCGACGAGAAAGACCTGCGCGTCGATACCTACCGGTCTGGCGGCGCCGGCGGCCAGCACGTCAACAAAACCGATTCGGCGGTGCGGCTCACGCACATTCCGACCGGCATCGTGGTGCAATGCCAGAGCGAGCGTTCCCAGCACAAGAACCGCTCGAAGGCGATGAAGGTGTTACGGGCGCGCCTGTACGACAGGGCGGAGCAGGAGCGCGCGGCGAAACACGCGGCGATCAGCGGCGAGAAGGCGGACGTGTCGTTCGGCAGCCAGATCCGCTCGTACACGCTGAACCCGACGCAGCGCGTGAAAGATCACCGCACCGACGTCGAGATCGGCAACGTGATGGCCGTGCTCGAAGGCGGCATCGACAAGTTCATTCGCGCTTCGCTGCTCCAGCGCGCCGCGAGCGCGAGATCCAAGGAGAAAGCGTGAGCGATCAGGAACTTCAGGCGCGCCGCGAGCGGCTCGAGAAGTTGCGCGCTGCCGGCGTCGATCCGTTTCCTGCGCACGTCGGCGCGCACGTGCGCGTGCGCGAACTGCGCGCGGCGCACGACGCGAAGACCACGGAGCAGCTCGACGCGGAGAAGCCCGCTGCGGCGATCGTCGGCCGCGTTCGCGCGACGCGCAGCTTCGGGAAGCTCGTGTTCACGACGCTCGCCGACGACGGCGCAACATTGCAAGTGAGCGCGCGGCGCGGCATCACGCCCGACGAGACGTTCGCGTTCGTGAAAGACCTCGATGTCGCCGACTTCGTGCGCGTCGAAGGCGTCGTCTGGCGCACCCAGAAGGGCGAACTCACGCTCGACGTGCGCGCGATTCAGCTGCTCGCGAAAGCGCTGCGCCCGCTGCCCGAAAAGTGGCACGGCCTCGTCGACGTCGAGGCGCGCTACCGCCAGCGCTACCTCGACCTGCTCTCGAACCCGCGCGCCCGCGAGATCGCGCTGCTGCGCATCAGGACGATCTCGTCCCTGCGCCGCACGCTCGACGCACGCGGCTTTCTCGAAGTCGAGACGCCGGTGCTGCAGCCGCTCTATGGCGGGGGCACCGCGACGCCGTTCTCGACGCACCACGGCAAGTTCGATCAGAATTTGTACCTGCGCATTTCGGACGAGCTCTACCTGAAGCGCCTGATCATCGGCGGGCTCGATCGCGTGTACGAGATCGGGCACGACTTCCGCAACGAGGGCATCAGCCATAAGCACAGCCCCGAGTTCACCATGCTCGAGTGTTATCAGGCGTATGCCGATTACACGGACATGATGACGATCGTACAGGCGCTGGTGACGGACGCGGCGCGAGCCGCGCTCGGGACGCTCTCCGTGCCGAACGGCGAGGGCATGCTCGAACTCGGCGGAGACTGGAAGCGCGTGACGATGCAGGGCGCGATTCGCGAGGCGACTGGCATCGACATTCTCGCGGCGACGGATCTCGCCGCACTGCGCGCTGCGGCCGCGAAAGCGGGCATCGCGCGCAGCGACGCGCCCACTTGGGCGCTGCTCGTGGACGAGATCTTCTCCGCGAGAGTCGAGCCAGGGCTGATCCAGCCGACCTTCGTGACACATCACCCGACCGAGTTGTCGCCGCTCGCCAAGCGCGCGCCCGAAGATCCGCGCGTGGTGGAGCGTTTCGAGCTGTTCATGGCAGGCATGGAGCTCGCGAACGCCTTCAGCGAACTCAACGACCCCGACGACCAGCGCGCGCGCTTCGAGGAAGCGCGCAAGGACGCCGCTGCGGGCGACCACGAAGCGCATCCGATGGACGAAGATTTCCTGACCGCGCTCGAACACGGCATGCCGCCGACGGGCGGGCTCGGCGTCGGCGTCGACCGGCTCGTGCGCGTCCTCTGCGACGCGCCGAACCTGCGTGAAGTGATTCTCTTCCCGCACCTGCGGCCGGACGCGAAATGAGCGGCGCCGACGCAGCCGAGGCGTCGCTACTCGCGCAGGCGCTCGGCGCCGTCGCGCTCACCTTCATCGTCGCGCTGTTGCTCGCGATCGCGGCGAACTCGCTGCTCTTCCTCGGCTCCGCGATCGTGGTGCTCGAACGCTTTGCGCGCAGTAACAAGCGCGCGCTGCACGTGCTCTGCATGACGCTCGTGTGGGCAGCGCTGCTCGGCTTCCTCGGAACCGACGAGGAGTTCGTCGAGGGCTTGGGAATCGCCTGGCCGGGCC
>JANNDT010000241.1:0-13668 GCA_031387905.1 Deltaproteobacteria bacterium | reverse complement strand
GCGCAGCGCAGCGATCTCGCTCGCGCTCTTGCCCAGCCCGCGCAGCACCTCGTCGCTGTGTTGCCCGCGCGCGGGCGCCATCCAGCGCGGCGCCCACGGGGTGCCCGCGAAATCTGCTGGCGTCGCGGGGAGAGTCGTGGTCGCGCCGTCGTCGGGCACCTCGCAGAACCCTCCGGCCGCGCGCACCTGTTCGTCCGCGATCACTTCTTCGAGGTCCTGCACCGGCGCCCACCACATGTCTTCGATCGCGTCGAACTCTGCCGCCCACTCGGCGCGCGTCTTCGTGGCGAACGCCACATCGAGCGCAGCGATTAGGGTCTCGGCATTCTTCGCGCGGTCGCGCGGCGTCGCGAAGCGCGGGTCGTCGGCCCACTCGGGGTGCCCGGCCGCGCGGCACAGCGGCGGCCAGTGGCGATCCGCTTCGAGCCCAACAACCCAGAACCACTTGCCGTCTTTTGCCTGATAATTATTGATGCACGGGTTGCCCATGCTCTTGCGCTTCGCGACTGCGAGGCCGGTGCCGAGCCGCAGCGCCGTCGCGAGATCGAACGAGAGCGTGTAGAGCCCCTGCCGCAGCAGCGAGGTCGAGACGAGCTGCCCACGGCCCGTCTTCGCGCGCGAGACGAGCGCTGCGCAGATCGCGCCCGCCAGAGCCATGCCGGTGCCGTGATCGCCCATGCCGCCGCGTTGGAACGGCGGGTGCGAACCCGGCTGCGTGAGCATGTGCGCGATGCCCGAGCGCGCCCAAAAGCCCGAGATGTCGTAGGCAGCTTTGTCCTTGTCAGGGCCTTCCGTGCCGTAACCCGTAATCAGTCCGTAGACGAGGCGCGGGTGCTTTGCGACGAGCGTCGGCGCGTCGAGCCCCAGCCGGGCCAGCGCTGCCGGGCGCACGTTCGTCACGAACACGTCGGCGTTCGCGATCAGTTCGAGCGCGAGCGCGCGGCCAGCAGGCGTGCCGAGATCGAGGCCGATCGAGCGTTTGCTGCGGTTGTCCATCTCGAAGGGCGGGTTGAACGGCAGGTCCGCGCCAAGCATTGCCTGGAAGAGGCGCGCGGGATCGCCGATACCGGGCGGCTCGATCTTCACGACCTCCGCACCCCAGTCGGCGAGGATCCCGCCCGCTGCCGGCCCCGCGATCCAAACGCCGAGTTCCACGACACGAATCCCTTCGAGCGGCCCCATCGCTGCCTCCACTTCTTTCGAGCAAGGCGCGCGACGCTAGCCCGCGGCTAGCCTGCGCCGTCTTGCGCACCATTTCGCTCTACACCGAATCGTTTCGCGAGCGCGCGGCCTTCGACACCGGCGTATCGCGCGCGCTGCTGCACGCCGCGGCGCGCGGCCACGCGCGCGAATCGCTGCGCCTGCATACACCGAGCGACGTCGTCGCGTTCTCGGTGCTCGACCGCGCGCGCCCCGGATTCCGCGAGGCGGTCGCCTCCGCGCGCGCCCAAGGCTGGGGCGCAATCTTGCGCCTCGCTGGCGGCCGCGCCGCCGTCTTTCACAGCGAGACGATCGCGTTCGCCTGGTGTGTGCCCGACCCCGAGCCGCGCGGCGCCATTTCCGCGCGCTTCGACTGGATCGCTGGCGTCGTGGCGCGTGCGCTCGAGTCATTAGGGATCGATGCGCGCGTCGGGGCCGTGCCTGGCGAATACTGCCCCGGCGATCACAGCGTGAACGCGCGCGGCAAGACGAAGCTCATGGGCGTGGGCCAACGCCTCGTGAAGGGCGCCGCGCATGTGGGCGGCGTGATCGTGGTGAAGCACTCCGCGCGCGTGCGCGACGTGCTCGTGCCCGTCTACGCAGCGATGAGCGTGCCGTGGGATCCCGCGACGACGGGCGCGGTGGAGGACGAGGCGCCCGGCGTCACGCGCGAAGACGTGCTAGCCGCACTGCAACGCGAGGTTTCGCGCGAGGCCGAGCTCGCGCCGGAGAAACTCGACGCGAGTTGGTTGGCGGAGGCGGAGACGCTGGCCGGGGAGCACGCGGTCTAATTCGCTGCCAGAAGCCGGTTTGGGGCCAACGCCCGCGCCGCCGCGAAGCGCGCTCATCCTCACGCCTTCGGCGCGAGCTTCCTCACCACCGCTGCCTTGCCCGTGCTGCCCCAATCGAGCCCGACGAAATCGAAGTGCTGCGCGATGTCGTCGCTCGGCGGTTCGGGGCGGTGGCGCGCGAGCGAGGGCCCGGCCGCAGTGAGCCCGCCATCCACCACGATCGATTCGCCCGTAACAAACTCGCTCTCGTCGCTCGCGAGGAACAGCGCCGTGCTCGCGATGTGATCGCCGCGGCCGTGCGCGGGCCAAGGCTGGAGGCGCTCGAGCCGCTGCTTGGTCTGCTCCTCCTGCCCGCGGTGGAGCAGGGGCGTCAGGATGCCGCCCGGGCAGATCGCGTTCACGCGGATGAGCAGCGGCGCGAACTCGAGCGCCGCCGACGACGAGATGTTGATCACGGCGGCCTTGCCCGCGGAATAACAAGCCGGGCCCGCGCCGCCCGAGAGGCCGGCGACCGAGGCGGTGTTGATGATCGAGCCGCCGCGGCCGAGTTTCTTGAGTGCGCGGCCGCCGTGCTTGATGCCGAGGAATACGCCGCGCAGCAGCACCGCGCAGGTCGCGTCCCAGTCTTCGACGTCGAGTTCGAGCAGGCTGCCGAGCGCGCCGCCGATGCCGGCGTTGTTGAACACCACATCGAGGCCGCCGAACTCCGAGAGCGCGCGCTCGATCATCGCGGCGACGTCGTCTTCGTCCGCGACGTTGGTGCGCACGAACGCGGCGCGCGCATCGGCGCCGAGTCGCGCCGCGAGTTCGAGCGTCTCCTTGCCCGTACTCTCGTTCATATCGCCTATTACGACGCTCGCGCCTTCCGTGAGAAAGCGCAGCGCCGTCGCGCGCCCCATGCCGCTCGCTCCACCCGTAATCACTGCGACTTTGCCCGCGAGCCGGCCCTCGGGTCTCCGCTGCTTTCTCGCCATGCGCGCCTCCGCGCTGCTTCGAGCGCGCCGCCACGCTAGCCCGCTGCATTCTCCGCTGCCGTGCCCGGCCCGCGTGTGCGCCAGAGTCGCGCGGCTTCGTCGGCAACGACGGGGCGGCTGAACAGGTAGCCCTGCGCTTCTTCGCAGCCCCAGATCGCGACGAGGTCGCGCTCAGCTTCCTTCTCGACGCCTTCCGCGACGACGCGTAGCCAGAGCGCCTTCGCCATCGCGACGATCGAGGCCGTGAGCGCCGCGGCATCTTCGCGCGTCGAGATCTCGGAGATGAACGCGCGATCGATCTTCACGATGCTCACGGGCAGTCTGCGGAGGTACGAGAGCGACGAGAAGCCGGTGCCGAAATCGTCGAGTGCGAGTTCGATGCCGAGTTCGCGCAGCGCGCGCAGTTCGCGAATCGCGAGTTCGGCGTCGGCGAGCAGCACGCTCTCGGTGACTTCGATGCCCAGCAGTCTCGGGTTCGTGCCGCATTCGCGCAGAATCGCCCCGACGCGCGCTGCGATGCCCTCGCGCTGAAATTGGTGGGCGGAGAGATTCACCGCGATCGGCACGTCGCCGAGGCCGGCGCTCTGCCAGGCTGCGATCTGCTGGCACGCTTCGCGCACGACCCACTCGCTGAGGGGAGCGATTAGGCCGGACTCCTCGGCGATTGGAATGAACTCGGCTGGCGCGAGCAGGCCGAACTCTGGCTCGGCCCAGCGCACGAGCCCTTCGAAGCCGGAGATTTCGCCCGTGCCGAGCGCGATCTTCGGCTGATAGTGCAGCGCGAGTTCGCCGCGCGAGATGGCGCCGGCGAGGCGGCTCGCGAGCGTGAAGCGGCGCAGCGCGGCTGCGCTGATGGTCGCGCTGTGTGACTGCACGCGCGGGCCGCCGCGGCGCGCCTGCGCGAGGGCTCGCTCGGCGCTGCGCAGTACCGTGTCCGCGTTTTCGCCGTCGCTTGGGAAGCGCGCGACGCCGGCCGTGGCGGTGATCAGGATCTCGTGGTCGGCGACGCGGATCGGCGCGCCGAGAGCCGCGAGCGCGCGATCCGCGCACGCCGCGAGCGCGTCCCCTCCACGCACGCCGGGAATCACCAGCGCGAAATGCGCTTCGCTCGCTTGCGCCACGAAGGCGCCGTTCGCGACAGCGATCAAGCGCTGCGCGGCTTCTCGCAGCAGCGCCTCAGCCGCGTCGCGCCCGAGCGTCTCCGCCACGCGTTCGAGCGATTCGAGGCCGAGCGCGACGACGCCGATCTCGCGCTGCTCGCGGCGTGCAGCCTCGACCGCGCGCGAGAGTTCGTGGAGTAGGCCCGCGCGGTTCGGCAGCTGCGTTCGTGGGTCGTGCTCGGAGAGGAACTCCGCGCGCTCCTCGGAGCGGCGCCATGCGCTGATGTCCTGCACGACGCCCTCGAGCGCGAGCGCATCGCCGTGCTCATCGAGCGCGAGGTGCATGCGGTAGCGGAGCGTGCGCGCGACGCCGTCGCTGCCTGCGGTGCGCAGCTCGCCGCTCGCGACGCGCCCGCTCTGCAGGCATTCGCGCATGCACGCGCTCAGCGCTTCGCGCTCGCCGCGCTCGAGGTGGGGCAGCACTCCGCGCTGCGTGCCGAGCACGCGCCACAGTTCGGGCGCGCCCGTGAGCGCGCGCGAAGCGAGCTCGTAGCGCCAGCTCGCGAGCTGGGCGAGGCGCTGTGCTTCGCGCAGCTGCGTTTCGCTCTCGCGGAGCGCGCTGGCGTTGTTACGGGCGCGCAGCAGGAAGCGCGCGCGGTGCACGAGCGCCGCCAGCGGTTCCTCCTTGCTCGCGAAGTCGCTGGCGCCGGCGTCGAAGGCGCGCGCGAGGGTGCGCTCGTCGTTCTGGCCGGTCAGCACGATCAGCGGAAGTTCGGCGCCGTTCGCGTGCGCGCGGATGCGCTCGCAGAGCGCGAGGCCATCGAGGTCGGGCAGGCCGACATCGACGACCGCGAGATCCGGCGCGCGATCGGCGAACGCTGCGAGCGCCTCGGCGCCCGTGCGAACCGCGTCCACTTCGAGGCCGTCGCGTTCGAAGAGCCGCGTGAGCGATTGCCGAATGCCCGCGTCGTCGTCGACGACGAGCACGCGCGGACGCTTCTGCGCCGCCGCTGCCGCCTCACGAACCGGCGTCTTCCGTTCCCAAGCCGTCGCCATTGCGAAGCTTTTCGGAGCGCGCGCGCGAGAGCTTGAGCCCGCGACCCCGAAGAATCGAACCATTGGGGTCTGACCCCTTTGGTGCGATTCTCGGATTGCCGGACGGCTGCGAACGGGCTCGAACGCGCGCCGACGCGCTGCGCTGGCGATTCATTCCGCGAGCCGGCCCGCCAGCTTCCGGGAGATGTGCCCCGCTCGTTGCAGCCAGCGAATCGCGTCCGCGTAGGTCTCGACCGCTGGCCGGAAGCTGAGGCCCAGTTCGCGCGTGGTTCGGCTCGCGTCGACGCCTGGCCACTGCGTCGCGAACAGCATCGAATCGAACGTGAGCGGAAACGCGAAGTCCACGAAATGCTTCACGAAATCGCCGACGTGGCCGAGCGCGCGCAGGCCGGCGCCGGGGATCGGCATGCGCAGCCGCAGCTTTCGCCCCGTCACCTGCTCGATCACCGCGTAATTCTCGGCCCACGACAGCATCGGCGATGCAGCCGCGTAGCGATGCGGGCCGGCGGGCAGCTCGAGGAGCTTCACGTGCAGCGCCGCCACGTCGCGCACGTCCACCGGTTGGAAGCCGCCGTCCGTGTCGATCGACAGCTGCGCGATCCAAGCCCACAGCGCGCGATTCGCGTCGGTCATGCCGGGGTCGTCCGGGCCGACGATGCCGGTCGGGTAGGAGATGCGGATCGCGGCGCCCCCGTCTTGCAGTCGCCGCACGACGTGCTCCGCATCGACCTTCGAGCGCGCGTACGCCGTGGTCGGCGGCACGATCTCGCTCTCTGGCGTGAGCGGCACGGCGCTCGGCCGAAAGAAGATCGACATGCTCGAGACGTAGACGATCGACGGCAGCCCGCGTTTCGCCGCGCCCGCGATCACGCGCTCGACGCCCGCCGCGTTGGTGTCGAGCACGCGCTGCGCCATCGAGCGGCGCAAGTCGACGAGCGCCGCGGCATGGAAGACGCCGTCGCAGCCGCGCATCGCCTCCGCGACGGAGGCTTCGTCGATCACGTCGCCGACCACGACGTCGCTCGGCACGAAGCCGTCGCGCTCGAACACACGGCGCACCTTGTCGCGGTCGCGCACGAGCAGCCGCACTTCGTGCCCCGCCGCGTGCAGCGCGCGCACCGTGTGCGAGCCGGTGAAGCCGGTGCCGCCGGTGACCATCACGCGCATGTGCGGAACCCGCGGTGAGACATCGCGCGCATCCTACCCCGCGGCCTACGCTGCGCCGCCTCACGCACCAGGAGCTTTCATGCGCGCAGCGCTGCACGTCGAAAAGGGCAAGCCGGTGTTGTTGGTGGACGACGTCGAGATTCGCGATCCGCGCGCGGGTGAAGTGCTGGTGCGCGTGCATGCCTGCGGGCTCTGCCACTCCGACGTGACCGTGATGGACGCGGGCATGACCACGCCGATCGTGCTCGGCCACGAAGCCGCGGGCGTGGTCGAAGCCGTGGGCGCCGGCGTCCATTCGCACAAGCGCGGCGACAAAGTGGTGCTGACGCCGTGCCCGCCGTGCGGGACTTGTTACTGGTGCGTGCGCGGCGAGTTCAGCATCTGCACGCTCGCGATGGGCGTAATGACCGGCGCGTTCCCCGATGGCTCGACCGGGCTCACGCGCAAAGGTGAGAAAGTGTGGCGCGGCCTCAACGTCGCGGCCTTCGCGGAATACACCGTGACCCACGCACAAGGCGCCGTGGTCGTCCCGCAGGACACGCCGCTCGAAATCGCCTGCGTGGTGGGCTGCGCGGTGCAGACGGGCGTTGGCGCGGTGCTCAACGCCGCGCGCGTGGAAGAGGGCGCGACGGTGTTCATCACCGGACTCGGCGGCATCGGCCTCTCGGTGGTGCAGGGCGCGCGGCTCGCGAACGCGTCCATGGTGATCGTCAGCGACCCCGTCGCGTCGCGGCGCGAGACCGCGAGAGCGCTCGGCGCCACGCACGTGCTCGACCCGAGCCGAGACGACGTGCTCGCAGCCGTGCGAGACCTAACAGGCGGCATCGGCGCCGACTACGCCTTCGAAGCCGCTGGCGTCGCCGCGCTCGTCACCCAGTGCTTCTTCGCCGCGCGCATGGGCGGCACGATCGTCGTTGTCGGCGCGCCGCCCCTCGATCAGGCCGTGACGCTCGCGCCGGCCGCGCTCGTCGCGTCCATGGGCAAGAAGATCCGCGGCACGCTGCTCGGCGACTGCAACAGCGTACGCGACATCCCGCGCTTCCTCGCACTCTGGCGCGCGGGGCGGCTCGACCTCGACGCACTGATTACGTCGCGGCGGCCGCTCAGCGAGATCAACGAGGCGATTGCGGACCTGCGCGCGGCGAAGGGCGTGCGGACGGTGCTGGTAGTGTGAGGAGATAACGAGATGGCGATTCCTGATTTTCAAACCTTGATGCTTCCAATTCTCCGTTTCGCGTCCGGCGGGGCGGAGCGTTCCACCGCTGACGCGGTCTCGGCGATAGCGGGCGAGTTCATGCTGACCGAAACCGACGCGGAGCAACTCCTGCCAAGCGGGCGACAGACCGTTCTACGCAACCGAGTGGCCTGGGCCATCACCTACCTGAAGAAGGCGGGCCTGCTGGAGAAAGTTCGCAGAGGGATCTACAGGGTCTCCGCGCGAGGGGAGTCAGTGCTCTCGTCTCACCCATCGCGAATCGATATGAAGTTCCTGGAGCAGTTTCCGGAGTACGTTGCCTTCCGAGACCTCCGGCACACCAGCGCAGCAGAAGCGCCAGACCAGGACTCGGCTGGTGCGGCCACCACGCCTGAAGAGGGACTCGACAGCGCTTATCAGCGTTTGCGCGTCGACCTCGAGGCGGAATTGTTGGATCAAGTGATGTCGGCGTCCCCGGCATTCTTTGAGCGGCTCGTTGTGGAGCTGCTCGTTCAGATGGGATACGGCGGGACGCTGAGGGAAGCGGGAAGCGTTGTAGGGAAAAGCGGAGACGGTGGAATCGATGGAATCATCAAGGAAGACAAGCTTGGTCTGGACGTGATCTATGTCCAAGCGAAGCGCTGGGAAGCCACAGTCGGGCGCCCTGAGATCCAAAAGTTTGCCGGTGCGCTGCAAGGGCATCGCGCGCGAAAGGGCGTGTTCATCACCACGTCAGACTTCTCACGGGATGCGAAGGAGTACGCATCGATCATCGACAGCAAGATCGTATTGATCGATGGCGTCATGCTGGCTGCGCTGATGGTCGATCACAATGTCGGAGTCTCGACCGTGCGGGCGTACGAGATGAAGAAGATCGATTCCGACTACTTCGTCGAGGACTGAAGCCCCAACCACTCCACACTCCTCCTCACCGCCTCGCGCATCTCCCCCGCGCACTGATCCAGCTCCACCAGCATCCAGTCCGCGTGTGTCGCCGCCTTCATCGCAGCGCTCAGGCCGACGACGCCATCGCCGAGCGCGGTCATCGGTGACTCGGGCTTGTCCGCTGGCCCGTCCTTTAGGTGTAGGCGCGTGACCCGCGCGCCGTGTTCCGCGATCACTGCGACGGGATCGCGGCCCGCTGTCTTTGCCCAATAGATGTCGATCTCGAGCTCCACTGCGGGATCGAGCCGCGCGACGAGCGCGTCGAACGCGGTGCTCCCATCTTCGAGCGCACGCCACTCCCAGAAGTGATTGTGGTAGCCGAGGCGCAGACCGCGGCTCTGCGCGAGCGCGCAGGCGGCGTTCAGCTCGACCGCGAGCGCGGCCACGCTGCTCGCGCTCGCGAAGCGATCCGGGTGTGCGAACGGGACCACCACGAGCGGCGCGCCGAGTTCCTGCGCGTCGTCGAGTGTGCGCGCGGCGCCCTCGCCGAACGGCATCGCATGCGCGCTGCACACCGCGAGGCCGTTCGAGTCGAGCACCTTGCGGAACGCGCCGGCGCTGCGGCCGTGCAGCGCGGCGCTCTCGACGCCCGCGTAGCCGCAACGCGCGACGAACGCGAGCGTGGTTTCGAGGTCGCGCGCGAGGTCGTCGCGCAGGGTGTGCAGCTGGAGACCGAAGCGGGGCGTCATGCGCGTGAGCTTACGGCCCCGGCCCGATGCATCGCGATAGACTCGCGTGCCTTCGCCGCGAGGAGATGCGCCGTGAGCCAGCAAGTCGATCCTGTCCAGCGCCTGATGGATGGCCGCGCGTGGGAAGAGTTTTGCGACACGCTGAAGGCCGCCGGCGCGGTGGTGCTCGCGCCATCGACGCCGCTCGATCCGCTCGAGCGCGCCGAGGGTTACCGGTATCTCACGCGCCTGCTGCGCGCGGGCCTAGAGACTTATGTGGAGGCGTCCGACTCCGAGCGCCCGGTCTTCCAGCGCACCACCGGCGAGACCGTGAAGATGGGCATGGACAGCCCTGACAACATCTATCTGAACGCGCCGGTGAACGGGCAGTACGACTATCGGATCTGGGGCACGCGCGGGACGGTGCACTACCTCGGCTTTGGCTCGCAGAAGGGCAACTACGCCTCGACGGGTTCGCTCCAGACGACGGGCTACCTCGAAGCCAAGGACATGAAGCTCGGCCCGAACGGCTCGTTCGAGATCATCGCCTCCAGTAACAAGCCGGCGAGCGAAGCGAACTGGCTGCCGATGGAGCCGGAGTCGCGCATGATCCAGATCCGCCAGACGCGGCTCGACCACGCAAAGGAAGAGCCGGCGCAGGTGAAGATCGAGCGCGTCGGCGGCGCCAGCCCGATGAAGCCGCTCGATCCCGTGCGCTTCGATCGCATGCTGCAGGGCGCGGCGAAGATGGTGCTCGGCACCTCGCGCCTCTTCCAGAAATGGAGCGAGGGCTTCACCAAGCACACGAACCAGTTGCCGCGCTTCCCCCACGAGGTGGCGTTCGCGGCCGGCGGCGACCCGAACATCGCGTACTACCACAGTCATTGGGCGCTGGCGGATGACGAGGCGCTGGTCGTCGAACTCGCGCCGCCGGAGTGCGACTTCTGGAACTTCCAGCTCGCGAACTGGTGGATGGAGAGCCTCGATTACCGCTTCGCGAAGATTCACATCAACAAGCACACCGCCGAGTACAAGGCTGACGGCACGGTGACGGCGGTTGTTGCGGCGCGCGATCCGGGCCTGCCGAACTGGCTCGCTACCGGCGGGCACAAGAGCGGCACGATGTGCGTGCGCTGGATTCGCGCCAAGACGCACCCGGATCCGAGAACGCGCGTGGTGAAGCTGGCGGAACTCGCGAAGTGAGCGCGGTGACGTTCGACGAAGCTGCGATTCTCACGGAGGCGCGCGCCGCGGCGAGACTCGAAGATTTCGGCGGCGACGAGTTTCTGCCCGGCCTACGCGCGCTGCTGCGCACTTACGACGCGAGCGCTTGGACCGAGAAGGGCCGCACGCGCAATCGCCGCCGGCTCGTGAACTTGCTCGCGACGCGGCTCAAGCTGGAGGCCGCATTCGCGCAGCACCCGGAGATCACGGCGCGCGCGGTGACACAGCCGGTCGTGCTCACGGGCCTGCCGCGCTCCGGCACGTCGGCGCTGTTCAGCCTGTTAGGTGCCGACCCGGCCGCGCGCCCACTGCGCCTTTGGGAGACGCAGTGCCCCGATCCGCTGCCGCTGCCGCCCGGCACGCCCGACCCGCGCCGCGCCGCGATCGATGCTTATTACGCCCAAGGTCGCGAGAAGCGCCCCGAGTTCACGAAGATCCACTTCACGAGCGCCGACACGCCGGAGGAGTGCGTGCTGCTGCACGCCTACGCGATGCACGGCGTGCAGATGGGCGTCGAGATCTTCGTCGAGCCCTACGCGAGCTGGTACCAGGGGGAAGCCGCGGATCTGCGCGCGCTGTACGCCTACCAGCAGCGACTCATGCAGCTGCTCGATTGGCAGCGTCCGGGCGAGCGCTGGCTGCTGAAAGCGCCTGCGCACTTATGGGGCCTCGATGCGTTGATCGCAACCTTCCCCGACGTCGCGATCGTGTGGAACCACCGCGACCCGCTCGCCTGCATCGCCTCGGCGTGCAGCATGACGCAGGCCCTAATGGCGACGCTCGCGTTCGATCCCCAACAGCTTGGCCCTGCGGTGCTCGAGTTTTACGCGCGCTCGCTCGACCGCGGGCTCGCCGTGCGCGAGAAGGCGAACGCCGCGCGCTTCTTCGACGTGCCGTACGCGGAGTTCACCAGCGACCCGCTCGCCTGCGCCGAGCGCATCTACGCGCACTTCGCGTTGCCGCTGCCGCCGGCCTCGCGCGCTGCGATCCGCGCGTACGCGGCGGAGAACCCCGAAGGCAAGCACGGGAAACACGAGTACGACCTCGCGCAGTACGGCCTCGATGAAGAGCGCGTGCGCGCGCGCTTCGCGGGCTACGTCGCGCGCTTCGGCGGGCTGCACGAATGAGCGCCGAGTTCGCCCGGCGCTACGGCCCGTGGAGTGTGGTGCTCGGCGCGGGGCAGGGCATCGGCCTCGCGTTCGCGGAAGAACTCGCGCGCCGCGGACTCTCGGTGTTGCTAGTGGACGTGCGCGACGATTTGCTCGAGAGCGCCGGCGATCGCGTGCGAGCCGCGAACACGAGCAGCGAGGTCGAAACCGCGCGCCTCGATCTCGCCGCGCCCGATCTCTCAGAACGTCTCCCGCGCGTGCTCGGCAAGCTCGATCTCGGCCTCGCCGTCTACACCGCGATGCTGCCGCTCAGCGGCGCGTTCCTCGCCCAGCCGCTCGCGCGCCATCAGGCCGCGGTCGGCGTCGGCGTGAACGGCGTGCTCGTGGCGAGCCACGTGCTCGGCGAGCGGCTCGTCGCGCGCGGCCGCGGCGGGCTCGTAATCACTTCGTCGCTCGCAGGCTTCCAAGGCACGGGCTGGGTGGCCGAGTATGCCGCCGCGAAAGCGTTCGACCTCGTGCTCGCGGAGGGCCTCTGGTGGGAGTGGCGCGAACTCGGCGTCGACGTCGTCGCGCTCTGCCCGGGCAACACCGCGACGCCGGGCTTGCTCAGTAACAAGCCGCGCGTCGATCCCACCACGTTTGCCGATCCCGCCGACGTCGCATGCGAGGCGCTCGATCACCTGCTCGTCGCGCGCGAGCGCGGGCCGATCTGCATCCCCGGCGGAGACAACCGCGCGGCGCGAGCGATGTTCGACAAACTGCCGCGCAAGCAAGTGGTCGAGATCATCGGAGAGAGTACGCGGAAGATGTTCGAGGGTTGAGGCCGACCCTCAGGTCGTGCGAACTGGGAAGCCTTCGCGCTCTGCCGCGCTCGCCAGGCGCGCATCGAGCGTCACGAAGTCGAGGGCCGCCGGACGGTCCTCACACGCGATCAAAGCGGCGCCGAGTTGCAGCGCGTCCGCCGCACGAAGCGCGTGCAGCGCGAGCAGGCGGCGTGTCTTTGCGCGAACGGCCTCATAGGCCGCGATCTCACTCCACGAACTCTCGAGTTTCCCGAGGCGCCGCCTCGCAGTGGCGAGCTGCGCACCCCGAAGCCGCCCCTCTCTCCGCCGCCGCTCGAGTGCGGAGGTGACTTCGACGGCGGAGAACGACCAGACCAGCACGATCGGATCGAGCGCAAGCCAGCCGCGGCAGGTGTTGCTCGCCGGCTCGTTGGTGAGCAGCGGTATCAAGGCCGAGGAGTCCCAGAACTTCATCGCCCGTCGCGTTCTTCGAGCAGCGCGTCCAGGACGCCCGGCGATTTGCCCGGCGGATTCGAGCGCAGCAACTCGCGATCGATCTTCCCCGAGCCGCGCCGCACCAGCCCCTTTCGCTCGAGTTCAGCGAGGCCCTCCTCGCCGACGGAAGCGCTTCCCACTGCCTGCCCGATCGGCACGATCTGCGCGATCGGCGTGTTACGGTCGAGGATCCGGATGACCTCGCCGCGCCGAACCATCGCCAGATACCGGCTCAGCTGATTCTTGACCTGGGAGATCTTGGCTTCGCGCATGTGGCCAAGTTAGCCTCATTCGCTCCCGGGTCGACCGCAGCGATCGGCGAACTGCGCTGACCCGCGCCAGAAAGGGAGTCATGCGACTCGTCTCGTTCACTCATCAGGGCTCTTTGCGATGGGGCCGCCTCGACGGCGACACGGTCGTCGATCTCTCTCACGCCGCGCTTCCGAAGAGCGTGCTCGCGCTGCTCGAGGCGGGCGAAGTGGCGCTCGCGGCGGCGCGGCGCGCCGAGGGGCCGCGCATCGCGCTCGCGGACGTGAAGCTGCATGCGCCGGTTTTGCGCCCACCGAAAATCCTCGGCATCGGTCTCAACTACGCGGACCACGCCAAGGAGACGAACCAGAAGCCGCCGGACGTGCCGCTCGTCTTCAACAAGCAGGTGACGGCGACCAGCGGGCCGTTCGACGCGATCGTGCGCCCGCGCGTCTCGCGCAATCTCGATTACGAAGGCGAGCTCGGCTTCGTAATCGGCCGACGCTGCCGCCACGTGCCGCGCGAGCGGGCACGCGAAGTGATTGGGGGCTTCGTGGTCGTGAACGATGTCTCCGTGCGCGATTGGCAGCGCCGCACGCCGACCATGACGATGGGCAAGTCGTTCGACACGCACTGCCCGTTCGGGCCGGCGCTCGTGACGCCCGACGAACTCGGCCTCGAGAACGATCTCGTGATCTCCACCTGGGTGAACG
>JANNDT010000197.1:0-13508 GCA_031387905.1 Deltaproteobacteria bacterium | reverse complement strand
CCCCCCCGGCGCCCCCCCCGGAGCGCCCCCACCCCGACCTCGGAGGTCGCACCTCGCACGACCCCACCCTCGTCTACACGGGCGGGACGACCGGCCGCCCGAAGGGTGTGGTCTGGCGCCACGAGGACATCTTCTTCGCGGCGATGGGCGGCGGCGACCCGATGCGCAGCGGCCAGCCGATCGCGGCGCCGGAGGAGCTCGCCTCGCGCATCACGCCGGAGCCGATGGTCGCGCTGGCGGCGCCGCCCTACATGCACGCTGCGGCGCAGTGGTTGTTATGGAGCGAGCTCACGACCGGCGGCACCCTCGTCACCACGCGGCGCGGCGCCTTCGATCCGGCCGAGATCTGGCGGTTGATCGACGCGGAGCGCGTGAATCTCCTGCTGATCGTCGGCGACGCGATGGCCACGCCGCTCTGCGACGAGCTCGAGTCGCGCGCGAGTCGACCCGTCGCCAAGAGCTTGTTCGTGATCGCCTCCGGCGGCGCGCTGTTCTCGCCAGCGCTGAAGCAGCGGCTCGCGGCGCTCTTGCCGGGGCGCGTGCTCCTCGACGGCCTCGGCTCCTCGGAGACGGGAGCGATCGGCACGGAGGCGCCGGGCGGCGTCGGCCCGGGCGGCGCGCGCTTTCGCGTGGGCTCCGACACCGCGGTGCTCGATTCGGAGCTGCGCCCGATCGCACCCGGTTCCGGCGCAGTCGGCCAACTGGCGCGCCGCGGCCACATCCCGCTCGGCTACTACAAGGACCCTGATAAGTCGCGCGCCACCTTCGTCACGCTCGCTGGCGTGCGCTGGGCGCTGCCCGGCGATCTCGCGACGGTTGCGGCCGACGGCTGCGTGCAGCTGCTCGGACGCGGCTCGCAATGCATCAACACGGGCGGCGAGAAGGTGTTTCCAGAGGAGGTCGAGTCGGCGCTGAAGGCGCACCCCGCGATCTTCGACGCGCTCGTGGTCGGCGTGCCCGACGCACGCTGGGGCGAGCGCGTCGTTGCCGTGGTGCAGCAGCGCGCGGGCGCCGCGCTCGAGCTCGACAGCCTGCGTGCGTTCTGCCGCGAACAGCTGGCGTCCTACAAGCTGCCCCGCGAGTTGGTGCGCGTGGAGCGTGTCGAGCGCACAGCGGCGGGCAAGGCGGACTATCGCTGGGCCAAGCAGACGGCGCTGGCGAGTTCTTCGCTCTAGTTACCGCGCTAGTCTCGGTGCGTACTTCGCGTCGAGAACGCCCTCGCGACACAGCCAGTCGAGCGCGTCGCGGATCGTCACACGCGCGGGGCGCAGCCGAATGCCGAGTTCTTCTCGCAGCAGCGCATCATCGGTCGGCACGCCGCGCGTGAGGATCTCGGTCGATTCCGCGCTGGCGCCGCCGAGCGAGACGCCGAGCCAGCGCTGCGTCAGGTCGGAGAGCTGCCCGAAAGCGCGCGTGAGAGAGCCGGGCATCGGAAGCCGCAGCAGCCGGCGCCCGGTGATCTCCTCGAGCAGCGTCGCGAGTTCATCGAAGTGCAGAAAGTGCCCACCGGCCATGTAGCGGCGCGGGCCGCGCCCGGGCTCGAGCGCGGCCGTGATGGCCGCGGCGACATCGCGCGCGTCGATCAGCGGCATGCCGCCCGGCGTCGTCGGGATCACGCCTTGCTCGAGGTAGGTGATTAGGAACCGCACGCCGTCCGAGACGGTCGGGTCGAACGGGGCGAGCAGCTGACCGGGGTAGAAGATCACGACCGGCGAGCCCTTCGCTTGCAGACTGCGAGCCGTCCGCTCGGCCGCCGCTTTCGAGGCCGCGTAGGCATCGCGCGGTCGCTTCACGTCGTCGTCCGCGCTGAGGCGATCACCGCGCGGCGGAAACAGCGCGGCGACGCTCGAGACGTGGATGACCGGATCGAGGCCCGCATCGCACGCCGACTCGAGCACGTGCTCTGCGCCGCGGGCATTGGTCCGAAAAATCTGCTTACGCTGGCGGGAATCGAGGCTCGTCAGCGCCGCCGCGTGCACGGCCGCGTCGCAGCCAACGAGGGCCGCGCGCACGCTGCGGCGGTCAGTGACGTCGCCGCTCACGAACTCGGCGGTGACGCCAAGCCGGCGCAGCACACGCTCCGCCTTGGCGGCGTCCCGCACGAGCGCGCGCACGGAATGGCCCGCGCCGCACAGCGCGCGTGCCGTGTGCGAACCCAACAAGCCACTCGCTCCGGTCAAGAGCACTCGCACGCACTGAGTATATGGGCGTGACGAACTCGCCCGCTCGCGGCTGCTGCGGGGTCGCGGTTAGCATCGCCCGCCGGAGGACCCCATGAACCGCGCACAACAGAAGTTCGGCGAGCCCGTCCCGCTCGTCGTGAACAAGATCTTCCCCCTAATGAACGAGATGATCCAAGAGTTCGTGCGCGCGGCGCCGTTCGCGGTGCTCTCGACCGCGGATGCGCGAGGCAACTGCGACGCCTCGCCGAAGGGCGGAACACCGGGCTTCGTGAAAGTGCTCGACGAGCGGCGCCTGCTGCTTCCCGACGTTGCGGGCAACAAGCTCTTCCAGTCTTATGAAAACCTCGAGACGAATCCGAAAGCCGCGCTCTTGTTCTTCATTCCCGGCTGCGACTGGACGGTGCGCGTGAACGGGCGCGTCTCGCTCGTCGAGAAGACCGACGGCCGGCTCGCGGGCATCGCGCCCGAAGTGTTCGCGAGCGACGACAACACCAAAGTTCTGCAAGGCCTGTTGCTCGAAGTGGACGAGGCTTACGCGCAGTGCCCGCGCGCCTTTACGTTCTCGCGGCTCTGGGACGTGGAGCGCATCGGCGAAGCGCGCGCGCAGGACGCGAACCGGCACTGGCTCGGGCGCTGGAAGACGTCGATGGCGGGGCGCATGTGAGCGGTGCACCCTCGCGCGCATGACGCAAACCAAGACGCTCTCGGGTGAAGTGCGCGGCCGCGAGAAGAACGGCGTACTGCTGTTCGCCGGCATTCCCTACGCGGCGCCGCCCGCTGGCGAGCGGCGCTTTCGGCCGCCGGAGCCGCACGAGGCGTGGGCTGGCGTGCGCGATGCGACGCGCTTCGGCCCCGCGGCGCCGCAGTTGCCGGGCGATGGGCTCGTCGGCAGCCCGAACGTGCGCTGGGACGAAGCCGCGTGCCTAACACTCAACGTGAGCACGCCCGCCTGCGACGACGCGCGCCGGCCCGTGCTGGTGTGGATCCACGGCGGCGGCTTCCGGAGCGGGCAGGGCGCAATTCCGTGGTACGACGGCAGTTCGTTCGCGCACGGAGGCGTGGTGGTGGTCTCGATCAACTACCGGCTCGGCGCGCTCGGCTATCTCGCGCTCGGCGAGATCGGCGGGAGTGATTATTCCAGCAGCGGCTCGAGCGGGATTCAAGACCAGCTCGCGGCGCTGCGCTGGGTGCAGGGCAACATCGCGGCGTTCGGCGGCGACCCGGCGCGCGTCACGATCGCGGGTGAATCTGCGGGCGGCATGAGCGTCGGCATTCTGCTCGGCGCGGCGGGGGCGAGCGGGCTGTTCCGCGGCGCAATCCCACAGAGCGGCGCGGCGCAGCACGTGCTGCCCGCGGCGGCCGGCGCCGAAGTAGCGCGCCACTTCGCAAAGGCGCTTGGCGCGGGAGGCATTGCGGAGCTGCTGGCCGCTTCGCCGGAGCGCATTCTCGCTGCGCAGGCGGAGGTCGAGAGACTCTCGCGCGAGCGCGTGATCGAAGATGCGGGTGGCATCGGCGGCATGCCGTTCCTGCCGGTCGTCGATGGCCGCGCGATCGCGGAGCCGCCGCTCGATGCGATTAGGGACGGCAAGGCGCGCGACGTGAACGTGCTGATCGGCACCAACGCCGACGAGATGACGCTGTTCGGTGTACCGGACGTGAACGACGTGAGGCTGACACGCCTGGCCGGGCGTTACTTCCCGGACGCGGAGCGCGCGGTGGCGACCTATCGCCGCGAGTACGCTGGGGCGAGTGCGCGCGAGATCGCGCTCGCGATCTCTACCGATCACGTGTTCCGCGTGCCCGCCGTGCGGCTCGCTGAAGCGCACGCCGCCAGCGGCGGGCGCACCTGGAAGTACCTGTTCAGCTGGAAGTCGCGCGCGTTCGGCGGGCGGCTCGGCGCGACGCACGCGCTCGAGATTCCGTTCGCGTTCAACACGCTCGAGCGGCCCGGCGTCGACGGCATGCTCGGGCCCGGCGAGCGGCCCGATGCGCTCGCGCACAAGATGCACGCGGCCTGGACGGCGTTCGTGAAGAGCGGCGACCCGAGCTGCGCCGAACTCGGCGCGTGGCCTTGTTACGGGGCTAGCGACCGGAGCGTGATGGAGTTCGGCGAACACGTGGGCTTGCTGCGCGATCCGGGCGCGGCGACGCGCGCGCTGTGGGACGGCCTGCGGTGAGCGCAAGCGATGCGAAGCAGCGCGCGCAGCGAAGCGGGCCGAGCCCCGAGTTCACCGCAGCGCTCGCGAGCTTTCCCAAAGGCATCGCGGTTCCCGGCGATTCCTACGAAGTGGTGCGCGCGAAGTTCAAGCCAGCGCACGGGCACGATCCGGGGCCGGACATCGCGACGGAGCCCGCGAGCTTCGGCGGCGTCAGCGGCGTGTGGGTATCGCTGAAGGCGCAGCCGGGGAAACCGGGCGATCCCGCGATCCTGTTCCTCCACGGCGGCGCGCTCGTCTCGTGCAGCGCGCTCGAGTACACGTTCTACGCCGCCTGGTTCGTGCGTGCGACCGGCTCGCGCGCCTTCATCGCGGACTACCGGCTCGCGCCCGAGCACCGCTTCCCAGCGGCGCTCGACGACTGCGTCGCCGCTTATCAGGGACTCGTGGCGAGCGGCATCGCGCCCGAGAAGATCGCGCTCGTGGGCGACTCGTGCGGCGGAGGCCTCGTGGTGACGACGCTCGTGAAACTGCGCGATCTCGGGGCAAAGCTGCCCGCGTGCGGCGTCTCGCTCGGCGGCTGGCTCGACGCCGAAGTATCAGGCGAATCCGCGCGCAACCCAGTTGCGGAGGACGTGTTCGTGAACCCCGAGTGGATGCGCGCGCGCTGGCGCGACTACCTCGGCCCGAACGGCGACGCGCGACACCCGCACGCGTCACCGATCTACGCCGACCTGCGCGGCCTGCCGCCGCTGCTCTTGCAGTACGGCCAGATCGACAACCTGCGCGACGACGGCGTACGTCTCGCCGCGCGGGCCGGCCGCGACGGCGTCGCCGTAACACTCGAGATCTGGCCCGGCATGATTCACGGCTTTGTCGGCCTGCACGGCTTTTGCCCAGAGCCGGCGTGGGCGGTGAAGCACGTTGCGGAGTTCGTCGCGCGCCACGCGCGCTGAGCGAACTCAGCGGAGCACGAGCGTCTCCATCCAGCTCTCCGGCGATGCGCTAGGCGAGTCTCCTTCGGGTTCGAGAGGCGCGACCGGCTCCGCGGGTGGCGGTGGCGCGCTGAACGAGGCGATGCGGTCCGCGAGCAGCGCCGCATGCGTGATCGGCAGCATGTGGCTGCCGCCCGCGATCTCGACCAACTCGGCGTTCGGATTGTTGTTGGCGAGCGTGCGGCCGACGGCGATCGGCACGAGTCGATCCTGGTCGCCGTGCAGGATCAGGATCGGCAGCGCGAGCCCCGTCGTGTCGGGCATCGCGCTGTTGCGTTCGAAGTCGCCCTCGCCCGTGAACGCCGCGAACGTCTTTGGCTGCGACAAGTTCGCGGCGAGGCCCGGCAGCCACCACTCTGGCTGCGGCTGCCCGCTGAACGCGCCGACGCTCATTGCGCGCTGAATCGCAGCGCCGATCGGCGGTACGGCTTCCACCCACCTGATGACCGGCGCGGAGAACAGCAAGCGAATCGGCAGCGGCGGCGCGCCCCGCTCGATACCCGGCCCCATGCTGCCCACGAGCACAATGCGCCCAATGCGAGCGTCTTCTGCGCTCGCGGCCTCTTGATGCGCTGCAGTCAGGGCGGTGCCGCCGCCGTAGCTCCAGCCGACGACCGTCACGTCGCGCAGGTCGAGCGCTGCGAGCAGCGCGCGCAATTCGCGCGCGTTCGCGTCGAGAGTGAAGTCATCGTTCGCGCGCGCATCGCTGTGGCCGTAACCGATGCGGTCGATCGCGAGCACGCGCCTGCCGTGCGCCGCGAGCAGTTCGGTCGTCGAGCGCCATTCGCTCGCCTGCCCGGGCAGCCCATGCACGAGCACGACTGGGGGCCCCTCGCCGCGCTCGATCACGTGCATACGCACGCCGCTCGCCAGCGCGACGAACTTCTCAGGCGCCTCGAGCGCGGGCGCACTCACGGGCGACAGCATGAACCACAGCGGAGGCAGCGCGACCGCCGCGGCGATCAGCACCAAGAGTGCGAGCAGAATGCGTTTCATCGTTCCTCCTCTCGCGCCGGCTGCTTCGCTCAGCGCCAATAACGAATCGCTGCGTCGAACACGCGCTGCGCGAACACGTCTTTCGGCCACGAGCGCATTTCGCGGTTCAAGATCTCGACGCTCACCGGCGCGTCGTAGCCCTTCGCCTTGAAGATCCCTGAGAAGCGCGCGAGATCGAACTCGCCATCGCCTGGCAGCGCACGCCGGTCGATCGTCTCGCTGAACAGGTCTTGGCTCGCGAGCGGCGGGTGATCGTCGAACTGCAAGTACGCGAGCTCCTCGAGCGAAAGGCTCTCGAGGTCCGCCCAACTCGACGGGCCGTGATGCGCGTGCCAGCTGTCCACGAGCAGCTTCACATCGGGCTCGCCGCTGCGCCTAATCACCTCGCGCGTCGTGCGCACGTCGTTCATCTCGCACCACGGCAGGAACTCGAGCGAGAAGCGCGCGCTGCTGGCTGGCCGCACGAGCGCGAGCGCGCGGCGAACCAGCGCGATCGTGTCGTCGCGAATCGGCGCGGTGAAGCAGCAGTGCACCCAACTCGGCGCGAGCACCGCCGCTGCTTCCGCGCAGCGCTCTGCGAGCCCGAGCGTCTCGCGTTCGTCGTCGGTGATGCTGAGATCCTGAATCGCAAAGCACGCGAGTCCGTTCTCGGCGAGCAGCTCGGCGATGTCGCCTAACGGCCCGTGCTTCTGCGTGAAGTGCAGCAGCGTGCCTCGGTGATCGATCCCGATGCCCGCGAAACCCGCGCGCGCAGCGGCGCGAATCTGGCCCGGCAGGTCGGGATCGTCGCCGCCGAAGTACGGCGAGAACTGGATGGTCTCGTACACGAGTTCGATGGGCGGCACGCGAGCAGCCTATCACCGCGCCGCTGGCGTATGCTGGCTCGCCTCACGATCGCGGAGTGAAGTTGAGCGCTGCAACTGAAATGGACTCGCTGTTCGCTGAGTTCAGCAAGATCGGTTCCATGGGGCCGCCCGACCCGTACCAGTTTTTCGGCGCAATGCGCGAGCGCGGGGCCGCGCTTGCGAGCCCGCTCGGCGACGGCGCGGTGCTCGCGCTCGGCTTCGACGCCGTCTCTCAGGTCTTCCGCGACGCGCGCACGTTCTCCTCGGCGGGCTATGCAAAATTCATCGGCGTCATCTTCGGGCACAGCATCCTCGAGATGGATCCGCCGGAGCACACGCGTTACCGCGCGGTCGTGCAGCAGGCGTTCTCACGCCGCGCCCTCGAGTCATGGCGCGATCGGCTCGTGGTGCCGTACGCGCACGCGCTCGTCGACGCGTTCGCGACGCGTGGCCGCGCCGAACTCACGCGCGAGTTCGCCTTCCCGTTCCCGCTCGCGATCATCGCCGGCATGCTCGACGTGCCCGAGCGCGATCGCATGCAGTACTCGCGCTGGGCGATCGAGATCTTGTCAGGGCAGTCGACGACGGGGCAGCTGACGGCGAGCACCGCGCTGCACGCCGCGAAGGCGCTGGGTGAGTATTTCGCGCCGCGCATCGAAGCGGCGCGCGGGTGCGCGGGCGACGACCTGATCACGCTGCTCGCGAACGCCGAGCTCGACGGCGCGCAGCTCAGCGCCGAAGAAATCCTGCCCTTCATTCGCCTGCTCTCGCCCGCGGCGTTCGAGACGACGGCGCGCGCGTTCTCGAACCTAATGTGCGGCCTGCTCAACAATCCGGACCAGCTCGACGCGCTGAAGCAAGATCGCGACTTGATCGGGCAAGCCGTGCAGGAAGGCTTGCGCTGGGAGCCGCCGCTCGTCGCGTTCGCGCGCACTGCGACGCGAGATACCGAAGTAGCGGGCGTGCCCGTGAAAGCGGGCGCTTCGGTCGCCGTAATCGTCGGCGCCGCGAACCGCGACCCGGCGCGTTGGGAGAACCCGGACCGCTTCGACATCCACCGCCCCGCGAAGCCGCACATCGCCTTCGCGCAAGGCGCGCACACCTGCCTCGGCATGCATCTCGCGACGCTCGAGCTCGAGACCGCGCTCGGCGTGCTGCTCGAGCGGCTACCGAGACTGCGCCGCGACCCGAGTGCGCCCGCGCCAGTAATTACGGGCGGCAGCTTCCGTACCGCGCTCGCGCTGCCCGTGGTGTTCTGAGCGCAGGGGAACCGCGAAGGAGCAATGGGCGTGACACCCGATCCGACCCTCAAGGAAATCCTTCAGTCGTGCCGCGCGATGCGGCGCCTCAAGCCAGACCCGATCCCGGAGGTTCTCCTGATGGAGCTGCTCCAGGCCGGTCATCAGGCGGCGACCGGCTCGAACGCCCAGGATCGCCACTGGGTCGTCGTCCGGGATTTGGCAATCAAGCTGGAGCTGGCCGCGCTCAACAAGCAGACGACGCTGGGATATGTGGCCGCATCGCGAGCAGTCATCGATAGAGTCGCCGCCGGCAGCCGTGGAAGCATGAGCGACGTTGGAGCGATGTCCGGCTGGATCGGACATCAAGAAGTCGAGAAGCGCCGACGCATGATGGATGCGATCGAGTGGCAGGCGAACCACCTGCACGAAATTCCGGTGCTGATCGTGGTGTGCCTCGAGTTCGAGGCCGCCCACCCGGATACGTTCGCGGCTGGGGCCGCCGCCGGCGGCGAGGTTTGGCCGGGCATTCAGAATCTGCTCCTGACCGCTCGATCGCTCGGCCTTGGCGCTGTCCCCACCACGCTTCCGCTCGTCGACAAATCATCCGTGAGGAAAGTGTTGGGGCTGCCGGAGACGGTCGAGCCGCTCTGCCTGATTCCCGTCGGCTACCCGATGGGCAAGTTCGGCCCCGTGTCCCGTCGGCCTCTCAGCGAGGTCGTTCACTACGACGGCTGGGCGTGATCCCGGCCTGGGGATCCATGACAATCGAACGTACTGCACCAATCAACGAAGGAGGCTGTCGATGAGCCGAGAACGTTCCGCCGAGGTCATGCGCATCTATCTGGAAGAGGTCGTCGGAAAGCGGCGACTCGAGCTGATCCCGAAGTTCGCCGCCGAAGACATGGTGGACCACTCGCAGCCGATCACGGGCCGGCAGGGGCTCGTGAACCACGTCGAGAACTTTCACCGGACCTTTCCCGATGTCACGATCGAGGTGCAGCGGATCATCGCCTCGGACGACGAAGTCGTGGGTGTGTGGCGCATGAAGGGCACACATTCGCAGCCGCTGTTCGGCGTACCCGCCACCGGTAAGACGCTCGAGTTCGACATCGCGAGCATTTTCCGGCTGCGCGACGGAATGGTCGTCGACTACAGATACGTCGCGGGCGCTCTCGAAGCCGCCATTCAGATGGGCATCAAGCTGGTGCCGGTGGCCTGAGCCCCACGCGCGGATAAGCGACGTCTCGCGTCACGAAGGAGTAGGAATGGCCTCGTTTGGGAAGTCCAGCAGCGCGGAGCAAGTCACCGCGGGCATCGATCTGCGCGGGAAACTCGCGCTCGTCACCGGCGTCAACTCCGGCATCGGGTTCGAGACGATGCGCGTACTCGCGCTGCGAGGCGCGCGAGTGATCGGCACCGCGCGCACCCTCGCGAAGGCCGAAGCCGCCTGCCGGCAGGCGACCGGCGCACTGATCCCGCTCGCCTGCGAGCTCGAGAGCCAGGCTTCGATTCGCGCCTGCGCGAAAGACATCGCGAGACTCGAGCGGCCGCTCGACCTGCTGATCGCCAACGCCGGAATCATGGCGTTGCCGAGGCTCGAACAAGTCGGCGGCGTCGAGAAGCAGTTCGCGACGAACCACCTCGGTCATTTCCTGTTGGTGAACTTGTTACGGCCTCAGCTCGACGCCGCCGAAGCGGCGCGCGTGGTGGTGGTGAGCAGCGCAGCGCATCTCCAAGCGCCGCCCGGCGGAATCGAGTTCGACAACTTGAGCGGTGAGCGCGGCTACGGAGCGTGGCGCGCCTACGGGCAGTCGAAGCTCGCGAACGTGCTGTTCGCGAATGCGTTGGCCCGCCGCCTCGGCCCGAAGCGTTCGGCAAGCTCACTACACCCAGGCCTGATCGGGACGAACCTCGGGCGCAGCATGAGCCCGCTCGTGAGCGGGGCGATGAGCTTGTTCATGCGGCCCTTCAGCAAGACGATCCCGCAAGGCGCCGCGACCAGTTGTTACGTCGCGACGCGCCCCGACCCGCAGGGGCTCTCCGGCACCTACTTCTCCGACTGTGCTGTCGCAAAGGCGAGCCGCCACGCGGCCGACGAGACCTTGGCGGAGCGCCTCTGGGAAGTTTCCGAGCGACTGACCGGCCTGCGCTAGCCGGGCTCCTTCAGCGCGAGCGTGATCGCGCGTTCTTCAGCCGAACAAGTTTGTTGACAAAGATTGTTCGAATGAACAAGATGGCTCGATGGCCAGTCGATCCTCGCGCGCCCGTCCCGCTCCGCGCCGCCGCGCCAAGCCCGAGCCCGCGTCCGACCGCATCCTGTCGGCGGCGCTGGAAGCGTTCGCCGAGCGCGGCTTCGACGGCGCCACGACCCGCGAGATCGCCAGCGCAGCCGGCGTGCCGCAGGGCCTCGTCACCTATCACTTCGCCGGCAAGCAGGCGCTCTGGGAGGCGGCGGTCGACTGGGTCTTCGCCGCGCTCGCCGCCGATCTCGGCGCCGCGACCGATGCGCTGCGCGATGTCGAGCCAGCCGCGCGGCTGCGCGCGATCGTGAAACGCTTCGTGCGCTTCGCGGCACAGCATCCGGAGTTCCATCGCTTCATGACGCAGGAGGGCGCGCACGACGGCCCACGGCTGCGTTGGCTCGTTGCCCGCCACGTGAAGCCGCTGTTCGAGGCCTCCGTCGCGCTGATTCGCGATGCGGCGCCGGGAGTCGACGCCGCGCACCTGCACTACCTAATGATCGGCGCGGCGACCCACCTGTTCGCGGTCGCGCCCGAGTTCGAGCGCATCACCGGACGCGACCCGCGCACGCCGCAGATGGCCGAGGCGCACGCAGCGGCCGTCGTGAGCCTGCTGATCGACGGCGCCCTCGCGCAGAGCGGCGCCCGCGCACTGCCTCAGCCGGCCAGGATGAAGCGGAGCCGAGCGTGAGCGTTCTCGAGAACTCCAACGCGATGCGCGCCCACAACGGAGACATCCAATGAATCGAGAAGAACGCCGCGCCTTCGTGCGCGCGCACCGCACCGCCGTGTTCGGCACCAACCGCAAGAGCAAGGGCCCCGCGCAGTCGATCGTCTATTACGTGAGCGAGGGCGACGACCTGCTCGTCTCCACCATGGGCGAGCGGGCGAAGGCGAAGGAGGTGGCTCGCCTCGGCAAGGTGTCGCTGTGTGTGCTCGACGAGCAGTGGCCGCCGGCTTCTCTGGTCGTGTACTGCGACGCGAAGCTCGAGCGCGAGCCGAAGGCCGTCGTCGACCTAATGCTGCGCATCGCGGGCGTGATGGCGGGCAAGGAAATGCCCGAGGCCGTGCGCCCGATGGTGGAGGAAGGCGCGAAGCGCGAGGACCGCGTGGTCGTGCGGCTCACGCCTTACGCGACGTTTCACTCGCCCCCGAAGCACGTGCACAGCGCGAGCGACGTGAACGAGAAACTCGCGCATGGGCTCGGAGACACGCTCCCGTGGTGACACCTCGAAAGGACCGCCCATGAAGCTCTGCACCTTCACTCAGGCCGGCGCGCCGCGCGTCGGCATCGTCCTGGATGACGAGGTCGTCGACCTCTTCGCCGCGGCGCCCGAGTTGCCGCGCGACCTCGTCGCGCTGCTCGCCGCCGGACCCGCTGCCCTCGCGCGCGCGAAGACGGCTGCCGCCAACGCGCGCGAACGGTCGCCGCTCGCATCCGTGACGCTCGCCGCGCCGATCTTGCGCCCGCCGAAATTTTTGGCGATCGGCCTCAACTACGCCGACCACGTCGCCGAGGCGGGCCTCGAGGCGCCGAAGCTCCCGACTGTCTTTAACAAGCAGAGCACCTGCGTCGCCGGCCCGCACGACGGCGTGCACATGCCGCGCGTCTCGACGGCGCTCGACTACGAGGGCGAGCTCGGCTTCGTGATTGGCGCGCGCTGTCGCCACGTGCCGCGCGAACGCGCGCACGAAGTGATCGCCGGCTACCTCGTCGTGAACGACGTGACGGTGCGCGACTGGCAGCTGCGCATTCCCACGTGGACGATGGGCAAGTCGTTCGACACGCACGGCCCGCTGGGCCCGTGGCTCACGACCGCCGACGAGATCGAGCCGAGCGGCTTGCGCCTGCGCACCTGGGTGAACGGCGAAGTGCGCCAGGACTCGAACACCAAGCACCTGATCTTCGACTGCGCCGCGCTCGTCGAGCACCTGAGCACGGCGTTCACGCTCGAGCCCGGCGACGTGGTTGCAACGGGCACGCCGGGCGGCGTCGGGATCGCGATGAAGCCGCCGCGCCTGCTGAAAATCGGCGACGTCGTGCGCGTCGAGATCGAGGGCCTCGGCGCGCTCGAGAACCGCGTGATCGCGGAGCCAGCAAACACCGCACTCATCGCGCGAGGGAACGCCTAATGCCTCTGCATCGCCTCTCCGGAATCCAAGTCGGCATCCCCGAATCCGCGCTCGAGGCAACGCGCGCCTTCTATCGCGAGTTTGGGCTGGCCGAGGTTTCGGCCGGGCGTTTCGCGACTGCCGATGGCGGCGAGCAGCTCGAGCTCGTGAGAGCGCCGCGGCGCGCGCTGCTCGCGCTGCGCGTCGGCGTCGACGACGCGGAGGACCTCGCGCGTGCACAGGCTTCGCTCGCGCGGCTCGGCGTCGCGTGCGGGCGTGACGCTGGTGCGCTCAGCGCGCAGGAGCCTGTTACGGGCGTGCACGTGACGCTCGCGATCGAGCCCCGCGTCGCGCAGGCGGAGAGCGCACAGCTCGCGACCAACGGGCCGGGGCGCGCGGCCCGCGTGAACGCCCGCTCGCCGGTGGTCGCGCGGTCGCGGACGAGCCCGCGCAAGCTCTCGCACGTCGTCACGGCCTCGAAGGACGCGCCCGCGACGCGGCGCTTCTTCGTGGACGGCCTCGGCTTCCATGTGAGCGACGAAGTCGCGGGCGTCGGCGCCGCGTTTCTGCGCTGCTCGACCGACCACCACAACTTGCTCGTTCAACCTGGGCCGTTCGCGTTCCTGCACCACACGGCGTGGGAGATGGACGACGTGGACGCGGTCGGCGCCGCCGCCGCTGCGATGGTCGCGGCCGATCCGAAGCGGCACGCCTGGGGCCTCGGCCGACACGCGATCGGC
>JANNDT010000191.1:0-7081 GCA_031387905.1 Deltaproteobacteria bacterium | reverse complement strand
GGGCTGGCAGCTGAAAAAGGATTCGCCGGCCGCTGGGTGGTCTACGGTAACCTCAATGGAGTGGTCCCGACCGGACCTGAGCCCAAAGTCCCACCCATCCCCACGCCGATACGACGACAGAATCCGCCGCGCCGTGTTCGTGATGTGCACCTCATCCGGCCCATCATAGATCCGCGCAAACCGCGCACTCCGATACATGCGCTCGAGCGGCGTGTCCTCCGTAACACCCATCGCCCCGAACACCTGAATCGCCCGATCGATCACGTTGTGCAGCATCGACGCGCCAACGACTTTGATCAGCGCGATCTCCACGCGCGCCTCATCCCCGCGGTCGATCTTCTCCGCCGCACTCAGCGTCAGCATGCGCGCGCCCTGAATCTCGGCCGCGCTGTCGAACACGAACTTCTGGATCAGCTGCTTGTCCGCGAGCGGGCCGCCGAAAGCGACGCGGTTGTTCGCGCGATCGCACATCAGGTCGAACGCGCGCTGTGCCTGCCCGAGCCAGCGCATGCAGTGGAAGATGCGCCCAGGCCCGAGGCGCTTCTGCGCGATCTTGAAGCCCGCGCCGCGCGGCCCGAGCAGGTTCTCTTCCGGCACGCGCACGTCGTCGTACTGCACTTCGCAGTGCCCGCCCGCGTGTCCCATCACTTTGACGTCGCGCAATATGTTGTAGCCGGGCGTGGTCGTGGGCACGATGATCATGCTGAACGCGCCGTGATCCGGCGCATCGAGTTCGGTGCGAACCATTACGGTCGTATAGGCCGCTCGGTTGGCGCCGCTGGTGAACCACTTCTTGCCGTTGATCACCCATTGCCCGTTCTCGAGCCGCGCCGTGGTCTTCAGCTGCGTCGGGTCGGAGCTCGCGACGTCGGGCTCGGTCATCCCGAAGCTCGGGAAGATCTCGCCGTCGACGAGTGGCTTCAGGTACGCGTCCTTCCACTTCGGCGACGCGTACAGGTGCAGCATGATCGAGTCCTGCAGCGAGTGCGTGCCGAGCGCCACCATCGCCAGCTCGGAGCGCCCAACAACTTCGTTGACGTACACGTAATCGAGGAACGGCATGCCGTGGCCGCCGATTTCCTTGGGGTGGCCGAGCTCCCACAGGCCGGCCTCCTTGGCCTCGCGCATCAGGCCGCGCACGATCTCGCGGCCCTTCTCGTCGCCGCGGTTCTCGAGCAGCGGCTCCGCGGGATAACACTTCTCCTCCACGAAGCGGCGCACGCGCTCGCGGGTTTCCTGCACGTGCTCGGGGATCTGGAAGCTCATGGGGTCTCCTTGGTTGGAGTAGAGGCTATCGCCGCACGGGCGCGATCTTCCACCGGCTGGACCGGCCTCCCGATCCCACGTAAGGTCGCCCGCCGTTCGCCGCGCCCGGAGGCCTCGCCCGCAATGTCCACCGAACACTTCGACGTGCTGATCGTCGGCGCTGGCATCTCCGGAATCGGCGCCGCCTACCACCTCCAAGACAAGTCGCCGGGCCGCACGTACGCGATCCTCGAAGGCCGGGGCGCGATCGGCGGCACCTGGGATTTGTTCCGCTACCCCGGCATCCGCTCCGACTCCGACATGTACACGCTCGGCTTCTCGTTCAAGCCGTGGACGAACGCGAAGGCGATCGCGGACGGCCCTTCGATCCTCGCCTACCTGAACGAGACCGCGCGCGAGAACGGCATCGACCGCAGGATCCGCTTCGGGCACTTCGTGAAGCGCGCGGCGTGGTCGAGCGAGACGGCGCGCTGGACGGTCGAAGTCGAACGTGGCGAGTCGCGCGAACTCGTGCGCTTCACGTGCAATTTCCTGTTCATGTGCAGCGGTTATTACGACTACGCGGGCGGCTACACGCCGGAGTTCCCGGGCGCCGAGAGTTTCGCGGGCCGCGTCGTGCACCCGCAGCAGTGGACCGCGGACATCGATTATGCGGGCAAACGCGTCGTGGTAATCGGCAGTGGCGCGACGGCCGTGACGCTCATCCCCGCGCTGGCCGAGCACGCCGCGCACGTGACGATGCTGCAGCGCTCGCCCACCTATATCGTCGCGGCGCCCGACCAAGATCCCATCGCGAACGCGCTGCGGCGCTGGCTGCCGCCAATGCTCGCGTACGGCATCACGCGCTGGAAGAACATCATCCTGGGCTCGCTCATGTTCCAGTTCTGCCAGCGCGCGCCGGAGCGCGCGAAGCGCCTCTTCATCGGCGGCGTACGGAAAGCGCTCGGCGCGGGCTTTGACATCGCGCGCCACTTCACGCCCGCGTACGGCCCGTGGGATCAGCGCCTCTGCCTCGACCCGAATGGCGATCTGTTCGTCGCGCTGCGCGAAGGCCGCGCTTCTGTCGTCACCGATCTGATCGAATGCTTCACCGAGACGGGCATCCGCCTGAAATCGGGCGATGAGCTGCCCGCGGACCTAATCATCACCGCCACCGGTCTCAACCTGAAGTTCATCGGCGGCCTCGAGATCAGCGTCGACGGCAAGCGCATCGACCCTTCGAAGCAGATGACCTACCGCGGCATGATGCTGAGCGACGTGCCGAACCTGGCTTGGTCGTTCGGCTACACGAACGCTTCGTGGACGCTCAAGTGCGACCTCACCTGCGAATACATGTGCCGCTTGCTCAATTACATGGCGGAGCACGGCCACCTCGAATGCCGGCCCCGGGTGAGTGATCCGGAGGTGCGCGAGGAGGAACTCTTCCCGCTCACGTCGGGCTATATCCAGCGCAGCAAGCACATGTTCCCGAAGCAAGGCTCGAAGCTGCCGTGGAAGCTCTATCAGAACTACGCGCTCGACCTCTTCCTGATCGGCCATGGGCGTATCGACGACGGCGCGATGCAGTTTCCGCGCTCCGCCCAGCGCAGCGCCGATTCGCGCACTCCGATCGCGGCCTAACGACTCCACTCGCGCTTTCTGGGAGACTTCGCATGATCCTCGGCGTTCACCATCCCGCGCTCGCAGTGCCGAGCATGCAGAGAGCGCTCGACTTCTACTGCGGTGTGCTCGGCTTCAAGCCCGTCATGGAGGCGGAGCTGCCGAGCGGCTACCCGCCGCTCAGCGAAGCGCTCGGGCTCGCCGACGCCGCGTGCCATGTGCGCATGCTGCGCAAGGGCAACTCCTGCATCGAGCTGTTCGAGTTCCGCGAAACCGAACCGGGCACGCCGAGCCGCCGCGTGAACCGCCAAGGCATTACACACTTCGCGCTCGCGAGCGACGAGATCCAGCGAGACTACGACCACCTCGCCGCGCACGGCGTCGCATTCAACGCGCCGCTCTTCGGCGAGGCGCCGACGCGCTTCGCCTACGGGCGCGACCCGTTCGGCAACGTGATCGAGTTGCTCGAGCACGCACCGGGCGCGGCGACGGGGCTGCGCTTCGAGGATTGAACGCGCGCTGGCGGCGACTACTTCCCCGCCAACTCCGCCATCAACTCCATCGCCTCCGGGTTCGCGCCGTTCAGCACGAGCCCCGTGGCGCCCGAATCGCGCCACTCCGCATAGCGCTCGACGATGCGCGCGCGCGGACCCACCAGCGCGCCGTCATCGAGGTACTCGTCCGGCACCGCCTCCGCGGCCTCGGCCTTCCTGCCCGCGAGGAACAGCTCCTGGATGCGCCTGGCCGCCTCGCCGTAGCCACGCCGCACCATCATGTCATTATGGAAGTTCTTGCTCTTGTGCCCCATGCCGCCCACGTAGAGCGCGGTGCCGGGCTTCATGCGCGCGAGCGCCCCGCGCACGTCGCTCGTGATCTGCGCGAAGCACATCGGCATGATCTCGAAGCCCGCGAGCGACTTGCCGCCGCCCGCGCGCGCGAAGCCCGCTTCGAGCCACG
Organism: Deltaproteobacteria bacterium; assembly: GCA_031387905.1. Taxonomy (GTDB): domain Bacteria; phylum Myxococcota_A; class UBA9160; order UBA9160; family UBA6930; genus VGRF01. The sequence goes on along the minus strand of JANNDT010000191.1, from coordinate 3,259 downwards.
GCCGGTACGTCTTCATCATCCCCGGCACGAACGAGAGCGGCAGCCAGCCATCCGCAATCTCCGCCGTGAGCTTCACGTTCGTCTCGGTGCCGGTGCCGAGCCAAACCGGAATGCGTGGGTTCATGTGCAGGATCGACTGCAGCGGCTTGCCGATTCCCAGCGAACCGGGGCCTCTGTACGGCAACTGGAACTCCGGCCCGTCATACGACACCGGGCCGTCCCGGGCGAGAATCTTCTTGACGATCGTCACGTAGTCCTTGATCCGGTGATAGGGCCGCCCCCACGGCTGGCCATACCAACCCTCGACGATCTGTGGCCCCGATACGCCGAAGCCCGCGATGAAGCGATCCCCGCCCGCCAGCGCATCGATCGTGGCCGCCTGCATCGCCGCCAACGCCGGCGTGCGGGCCGCGAGTTGCATGACGGCAGTCCCGAGCTTGATGCGCTTCGTCAGCGCCGCGATGTACGCCAGCGGCGAGGTCGCGTCCGATCCATACGCCTCCGCCGTCCACACCGAATGAAAGCCGAGCGCTTCGGCGCGCTGAATCGTCTCGATCGGAATCTCGAGCCTCGCCCCCGAATACCCAAGCATTAGGCCGAGCTTCATCTCAGATCTCCTCGGGGGTTTCCGCTAGGAATCCCATGCTTCACTCGCAGCCAATCCCCTCGACCCGCAGGGCCCACGCCATCGCGCCCTCCAAGAGCACCCTCATCTCCGGCTCGGCATAGGCTTTCGCTTGATGCCCCAGCGCCGAATACAGCGCGCGCCCGTGTTCGACGCAGTGGTGCCACACCATCGGGTGGTCGCCGTCCTGCATCGCGATGTCCTTGTCCGACAGCAGGATCTTCATGTGCGGCGAATACGTGCTCTCGTCCACGTTCACCAGCACCAGAAAACCCGCGCGCTCGCGCACGCTGCGGTCGAACGAGTAGATCTCCTCTTCGTGCTGCCACTTCTCAGGGAGTTTCGCCGAAGCCGGGTGCAGCGGGTTCTCGGTGCGCCAGGTGGCGGTCTGGAACTGCGGGCCCATGGTGTGCCCGATGAACTGCGCACCGATCAGCCTCTCGACGTACCAGCGCCAGGCGTACTCGCTGTCGCCGCCGGCGCCGTGCACGCCGACGAAGCCGCCGCCCGCCTCGATCCAGTTCTTTAACGCCTCGCGCTGGTCGCCATTCAGCACGTCGCCGCTCACCTGATGCCAGACCGTCGCTTGAAACTTCGCGAGCTGCGCGGCGTTGAAGACCGCACCGTTCTCGGTGTGGAACACCGACCAGCCGCGGCTCTTGGCGATCTCCTGGATCAGCGCGACGCCGGCTGGGATCGCCTCGGTGTGGCGGAAGCCGTTGGTCTTGGTGAACAGGAGCAGCGCCGGCGCTGTTAGGTCCGCAGGCAGCTCGGGCGGCGTCGTCTCGTATTCGTGTTTGGGAAACCAGCCGCGCAGCACGTCGCAGCCTGTGAGTACGAGCGCGGTGCTCGCGAGCAGTGCGAACGCGACCACGCTGCGGATTCGGGCGAAACTCGACATCGATTTCTCCTCTTGAACCGAGCGCTGCGCGCTCAGCGCGTTTGCAGGTATGCGATCAGGTCGCGCAGTTCGCTCGGCGTGAGGCCGAACGCGGTGGGCGGCATCGCCGAACTGGGCGGCGTGCGCGAAGCGATCTCGCGCAGCGCGATGCGCCGCGGCTCGCCCTCGCCGGTAGCGACGACGACCGCGCTCGCGCTCTCCTCGAGCTGCGCACCGTTCACCACGCTCCCATCGCGGAGTGTTACGGCGACTGCGCCGAAGCCGGGCGCGATCTGCGCCTGCGGCAGCAGCACGGATTCGAGCAGGCCGCGCGCGTCGTGGCGCTGCGAGACGCCCGTGAGATCCGGCCCCGCCCCTGCGCCGTGCCCGCCGCTGCCGTGACAGCGCATGCACTCCGCGGCTTCGCTCTCGAACACCGAGGCGCCAAGCAAAGCGTCGCCGCCTGCGAGCGCGAAGCCGTAACGCCCAAGCACGTCGTCGGCGGGCAGTGCGGCCTCGTACGCGGCGAGTCTCGCGGCGAGCGCGGCGCTGCCGTGTGCGCGCGCGGCTTCGAGCGCGTCGAGCTGCTCGTCCGCGGCGAGCGTGCCGCCCGCGAGCGCGTCGAGCGCCCGCGCGAGCGCCGCCTCGGCGCGCGGGTCGTGTGCGCGCGCGAGCGCGGCGTATCCGCGCTGCCGCTCGATCCGCGGCGCAGCGGGCTCGACCGCGAGCAGCGCCGTAACACCTTCCGCGGGCGCGAGCTGTGCGAGCACCTCGCGCGCGGTCGCACGCAGCGCTGGCGCGTCACTCGCGAGCGCGAGCCTCGCAGCTCTCACGGCTTCGGCGTGCGCGCTCTCATCCGCGCGCCCCGCGAGCGCTCGCAGCGCCGCCTCGCGCGTCGCTGGTGTCGCTCTCGCATCGTTCGCGCGCGCGGCGAGCTCCGCGTTCTCGAGCGGCAGCCGGCCGTAATCAGTCGCGATCGCCATCGCGCGCTCACTGAGATCGCCGCGCACGAGCGCGCGCCCGTGCTGGTCGAGCGCCGCAAACACCACGTCGGGCTTGCGCTCGGCGAGCGGGCGATAGAAGCCGAGCACGATCTCGCGCGGCTCGGGTTTCGTGAAGTGCGCAAACGCTTCGAGCGCGACTTCGCGCAGCGCTTTCGCGTGACGCGTGTCCGCCGCGTAGGCCGCAAGCGCGCTGGCGTTCCCCGCGCGCCCCTCTGCGAGGTTCGCGGCGATCGCGCGCCGATGCAGCGCGAAGCCCGTCTCGACGTCGTCATTCGGAACAGGCTCGAGCGTCGCGAGCTTTGCCGCGAGCGCCGCGTTCGCACCGGGGATCGGCACGTCGTGAATCGCGCGCGCGGCCTCGGCGACCAGGAAGCGATCCGCGTCGTCGAGAAACTGCGCGACGCGCGCGTCCTTCCACCAGCGCAGCGCGAGCAGCGCGCCGAGCCTCACCGAGCGCGAGTCGTCGCTCGCGTGCGCGAGCACCGCGTCGACGTCGCCGATTCGTTGGAGCGCCCAAGCGGTGGCGTAGCGGATGAAGACATCCGCATCCGCGTTCGTTCGTAACAACTCGAACAGCGGGCCGACCGCCTCGCGCGCGCCGAGCGCACCGAGCGACTGCGCGGCGAAGAAGCGCACGCGCGGGCGCTCGTCGCCGAGCAGCGCAATCAGCAGCGGCGCGAACTGCGCGGCGCGCGCGTCGCCGGCAACGCGCGCAAGCTGCGCGCGCGGCTCGGCAGCGAGGCTGCTCGC
>JANNDT010000174.1:0-2169 GCA_031387905.1 Deltaproteobacteria bacterium | reverse complement strand
CTCGATGAGCGCGAACAGCGAGCGCGCGGTGAGGTCCAGGCGCCGGAGAACGCGTGCGATCAGCAGCCGGGTCTCTTCGATGAGCCAGTCCCCCGCGTTTGCTTGCAGGATCGCGTCAATCGCCAGGACCGTGTCGACACTTCCCTCGGTCTTGAGCAGCACGATCCCGATCGTCTCTTCGTTGTGGCGCAGATGGAGGAGCGCGTCGTCGATCTCACGGAACGCCGCGAGCGGCCAGAAGGCGGCGCCCAGGCGGCGGATCTGCGCGGCGTCGCTCGGCCCGGCGCTCGCGGGAGAGCGTACGGTGAGCGTGGCACGGCGAGCGACGCGGTCGAGCTCGAGCGTCACGTGCTCGTAGTCGATCCGGTGTGCGCCGATCTTCTTGGCCAGCGGCGGCAGCTCGATCCCTTCGGTTGCGCGGGCGGGGGGGGCCGACGCCACCAGCGCTTTCGCGCGGCGCTCGATCTCCTCGGCGAATCCGCTGCGCGCCACGACCTCGTCCACGAGCCCCCAGTCTTTCGCGCGCTTTCCCTTGACTCCTTCGGCCGTGGTGCAGAACACGTCCGCGAGATCCCGGCGCACCTTGCGCTTGTCCACGAGCCGCGTCAGTCCGCCGGTACCCGGCAGCACGGCCAGCAGCGGGGTTTCGGGAAGGCTGACGGCCGAGTTGCCGTCGTCGATGAGCACCATCTCGTCGCAGGCCAGCGCCAGCTCGTAGCCGCCGCCCGCGGTCGTTCCGCTGAGCGCGGCGAGGTACTTCTGACCGCTGGCGCGGGAGGCGTCCTCGATAGCGATGCGCGTCTCGTTGGTGAACTTGCAGAAGTTCACCTTGAACGAGTGCGAGGAGCTGCCGAGCATGTGGATGTTGGCGCCGGCGCAGAAGATGCGATCGCGCCCGCTGCTGACGACCACGCAACGCACGGCGGGGTGCGTGAAACGCAGGCGCTGGACCGCGTCGTTGAGCTCGATGTCGACGCCCAGATCGTAGGAGTTGAGCTTGAGTTGATAGCCCGCGCGCAGCGGCTGGTCCTCGGCAACCTGCATCACGAGCCGCGCGATGGGCCCGTCCACCGTCAGCTTCCAATGACGGTACAGGTCGGGAGAAGTCTGAAACGAGATCGGAGTCGTGGGATCGGTTCGGGTTTCCATCGAGGTCCTCGCTTGGTCGGGAGCGGCGGGAACTATACTTGAAACTGGGCGCTTCGGGAGATGATCCTGATGCACTATAGTGCATAGTTGGGAGGACTCATCATCGTGGAGACGTCGCTCGGCAAGAAGAAGGTGGCGCGCCGCGGCCCGCCGCTGCTCGCGGCCCTCGCGGAGCGGGTACGGGGGCTGCGGCAGGCCGCGGGGCTCAGCCGCGGCGCGCTCTCCGAGCGCTCGGGACTCTCGGTGCGCTTCCTCGCGAGAATCGAGGCGGGCGACGGAAACGTCTCGCTGCTGCGCCTCGTGTCGCTCGCCGACGCGCTCGACGTCGCGCCCGACGAGCTGCTGCGCTTCGACGGTTCCGACTCCGGAGTGATCGCGCTCGTCGGCTTGCGCGGAGCGGGCAAGAGCACGGTCGGACCGCTCCTGGCCAAGCGCCGGGGCGTGCCGTTCATCGAGATGGACGCGCTGGTCCAGAAGGCCTGCGGGCTGCCGATCGACCAGATCTTCGAGCTGCACGGCGAGCGCTACTACCGCAGGGTCGAGCGCGAGACCCTTTCACGGATCCTCGGCAGCGGCCGCCCCGCGGTCGTCGCGACTGCGGGAGGCGTGGTGAACGAGCCCGGATCCTGGGAGATGCTCCGCCGGCGAGCGACCGTGGTCTGGCTCCGGGCGCGACCGGAGGAGCACTGGCGGCGGGTCATCGCCCAGGGCGACCGGCGGCCGATGGCCCATCGCCCCGACGCGATGGCCGAGCTGCGCACGATGCTCGCGGCCCGCGAGCGCGTCTATTCCCAGGCCCATCTCGTCGTGGACACGAGCGCCAGGAGCCCGCGCCAGGTGGTCACCGCGATCGAGTCGGGCATCGAACAGATCGCGCAGGCCCGCCGATGACCTGGCTCGGACCCAACGTCGCGGGCTCATGGTATCCGGCTGGAGAGTCCGCCCTGACGAAACGCGTCGACGAGCTGCTCCTGTCGGCGCCGGAGGCGAGCGCGTCCGCCGACATTCTCGCGGTCGTCG
>JANNDT010000141.1:0-2446 GCA_031387905.1 Deltaproteobacteria bacterium | reverse complement strand
GCTTCGGCGCGCACGTCGTGAGCGGCGCCGGCGCGAGTACGAGCGCCGTGTGCGGCGCGCCCGGCGCGAACTGGCGGCGCAACGGCTTCATGACGGTCGAGTTCGCGCGCGCCGCGGCGCCGCTGCTGCGCGTTTTCGCCCACGATGCCGCGGCCTGCGGAGTGTCCGAGTTCTGCGAGGTGTTACGGGAACCGCTCGCGCCGTGAGCGCGCGCGAACCCGCCGCTACTTCACGACGCCCGGCAGCGCGAACGCCAGCAGCGCGTCGCCGGGCTCGCTCCAGCCGTGACCGCCCGCAGCGATCACGACGAACTGCTTGCCGTTCTTCCGCAGCCGATACGTCATCGGCGTTGCGTTTGCCGTATAGGGCGTGCGCTCCCGCCAAATCTCGCGGCCCGTCTCGGCGCTGAAAGCGCGGAAGAACTTGTCGGTGGTGGCGCCGATGAAGACCACGCCACCCGCCGTCGCGAGCGTGCCGCCGAGGTTCGGCGCGCCGTCCTTGAACCAGAGCGGAAACGGGGCCTGATCGCGCGTGGTGCCGAGCGTCACCTCCCACTTCTTGGCGCCAGTCGTTAGGTCCACCGCCATGAGCGAGCCCCACGGCGGCGGCACGCACGGCGCGCCGAAGCTCGAGAGCAGCGCGCCGCGCTTCACGCCGTAGGGCGCGCCGGTCTGCGGGTAGAGTTCGGTCGGATACTGCACGCTCTTCCAGTCGAGTCGCTCGAACTCTGCGCGCGGCACGAGCTGCGCGACCATCGCCGCGCGCATGCTGTTCACGTACGCGATGCCGCGCGCCTCGTCGATCGCGGCGCCGCCCCAGTTCGGGCCGCCGGCGGTGCCGGGATACACGATCGAGCCTTCGCGCGTGGGCGGCGTGAACAGGCCGTCGTTGCGAATGCCCGCCAGCTTCTCGCGGCAATCCGCGCGATCGATCGGGGTGAAGCCGAAAGCGTCTTCAGCGGTTAGGGACGTCGGGATGAGCGGGCCCGGGTGCGTCGGCCAGGGCTGCGTCGGCGACAGCTCTTCGCCCGCCGCGCCACCCTGCGGCGCGGGCCGTTCCTCCACGGGATAGAGCGGCTGCCCGCTCTCGCGGTCGAGCAGGAACATGAAGCCGTGCTTCGTGAGCGCGATCACGCCGGGGCGTCCGCCGCCAACGCCGGGGCTTTGAAAGAGCGTCGGCTGCGCGGGCACGTCGTAGTCCCATACATCCTTGTGCACGGTCTGGAAATGCCACGCGACTTCGCCGGTCTCCGCTTTCAGGGCGACCACCGAGCTGCCGTAATAATCGAGACCTTGGCGGATCGCGTTGAACAGATCCGGCGATGGGTTGCCCGTTGGCACGAACACGAGGCCGCGCTCGGGGTCGCCCGAGAGGATCGACCAAGCATTGGGCGTGCCCGCGGTGTAGAGCGGCTCGCCGGGCGCGCGCACGCGCTCTTGCCAACCGGGCGGCACGGGATCCCACGCCCAGCGCAGCGCGCCCGTGCGAGCGTCGAAGGCGCGGATCACGCCGCTCGGCGCATCGACGCGCAGATTGTCCGAGACGAGTGCGCCGACCACGACGATGTCGCCGAGCACGAGCGGCGGCGAGGTCGAATACGTCTCCCAGGCCGGCGCGGCGCCAACGCCTGCGCGCAGATCGACGCGGCCAGCGCTGCCGAAGCCCGCACACGGCGCGCCCGTCTGCGCGTCGAGCGCGATCAGCTCCGAATCGAGCGTGGCGCTGAGGATGCGCTCCTCGCACACGGCGCCTGTCAGGGCAGACTCGCGCCAGTACGAGACGCCACGACAGACGAGCGGGTACGGGCCCTCGAGCTTGCGATTGCGCAGCTTTGCATCGAAGCGCCAACGCTGGGCGCCGGTCTCGGGGTCGAGCGCGATCACGTTGTTGAAGGCGGTGCAATAATAAAGCGTGTCGTTCGGCACGATCGGTCGCGCGCCAAACGAGGTCCTGCTCGCGCTGGCGGTCGCAGCGCTGAAATCGCCCGAGCGATGCTCCCAAGCCAGCTCGAGCGACTTCACGTTTGCGGCCGAGATCTGCGTTAGCGGCGAGAACGAGAGCCCATACGTGCTGCCCGCATACTGCGGCCAGTTCGCGGTAGGCCCGCTCGTGTCGAGCGCGATGTCGTGCGGCTTGCAGCTCGCGAGCGCGAGCGCGGCGAGCGCGAACAACGATCCCGAGAGCAGCGGCAAGCGTCGAAACACGAACGAACCTCGCAATGACGGGAACGAACACTATCGAGCGGCCGCGCACGTTAGCCGAGCGAATCTGCTGCCGAAGTGAGACCGAAAGGGGTCAGACCCCTTGCGGTCTCACTATGCTGCGCGCACATCGAGGTAATGCATGCGCCGCTCGCTCCTTCGTTCTGTCCGTTCACTCTCCGCGCTCGCGCTTGCCGCCGCACTCGCCGCATGCGGCAAGGACGCGCCTGCCGCGCCGCCCGCTG
>JANNDT010000016.1:0-1719 GCA_031387905.1 Deltaproteobacteria bacterium | reverse complement strand
CTCGGGCACACCGGCAACCTGCCCGCCGCGGTGAAGGCGGTGGAGACCGTCGACGCGTGCCTCGAACGCGTGATCGACGCCGTGCTCGCGCGCGGCGGCGAGGCCCTCATTACGGCCGACCACGGCAACTGCGAGCTGATGGTGGACCCTCTGACCGGCGAGCCGCACACCTCGCACACCACGAACCCCGTGCCCTTGTGGTGGGCGACGCGCAGCACGCGCGGGCGCAAGCTCGCGGACGGAGGCCTCGCCGATGTCGCGCCCACGCTGCTCGCGCTGCTGGGCATTCCGCAGCCGAAGGAGATGACCGGCCGGAGCTTGATCTCCGGCGCTTAGGTTTCTTCGCTTACCCCGCCTCGGTCCCGCGAAAGCACGTCATGCTGCTTCGCGAACTCCTCGACTTCTTCCTGCCGCCCGTGTGCGCCGACTGCGGCGCCCCAACAACTGGCGAAGCGCTCTGCCCGCGCTGCGACGAGCCGCCGTGCGATCCAATGCCACGCCCGCCGCGCCCGCTCGCCGCGTGGCACGCCGGCGTCTCCTACGAAGACCGCGCAGCGAAATGGATCCAGCGCTTCAAGTACCCGCAGCCAGGCTTTCGTGGCCTCGACCCCGCCGCAGATGGCGTCGCGATTGCGTGGGCGCTGCGCGCGGCCCGCGGCTGCGCAGGCCCCGCGCCCGACGCCGTGATCCCCGTGCCGCTGCACCCGCGCCGCCTGCGCGAGCGCGGCTTCAGCCCGCCCGCGGTGCTCGCGCGCGCAATCGCGCGCGAATGCGGCGCGCGCTTCGAGCCCGGCGCGATCGAGCGCACACGCGACACACCGAGCCAAACCGGCCTCTCGCGCAGCGCGCGCCAGCGCAATGTCGCGAGCGCCTTCCGCGCGCTTCAGCGCGCCCCCAAGCGCGTGTGGCTGATCGACGACGTAGCGACCACCGGCGCCACGCTCGCCTCCGCCGCGCGCGTGCTGCGCCGCGCCGGCGCGCGCGAAATCACCGCGATCGCCGCTGCTTACCGGCCCGCCGCGCGTTGAAACGCCCGTGGCCCGCGGCTACAACCCGCCGCCTTCCGACGCACCGTTTCGAGGAGTTCCAGAATGGCTTCGATCACCAAGGCGATCTCGCTGAAGCACCAGTCCAACCTGAGCGAGGACGTGGCCGAAGTCAGCTTCAGTCCCGGCGACACCGTGACCGTGCTCAAGGAATGGGGCGGCTTCTACCTCGTGAAGAACGGCGAGGGGAAGCTGTTCAACGTGCCGAAGGATGCGGTGGCGAGGTAGGCGTCCGCTCAGTCCGCACGCGCCGGCGCGCACTGTTCGCCCGGAAACACGAGCAACCGGCGATTCGCGACCTCCTCCCCCCTCGCGACCACATCCATCCCAGTGCCTGTTGCGGCGCCGGAGGCAGTGGAGGTGCGAGTTCTCCCACGATTGGCGATCGCGAGTTGCCTGCTCTTGGTGGCTTAGTGGGCGTCCCTGCCTTCTCCGCCACGCTCTGGACAGATTGGACGAGCAGCACAAACGGCACGCCGGGTTCCGCCTCGGGGGGGGGTGGGAAGCGTCACGGTGTCCTACGCGGGAGAGGTCATCGCGACGATCATCGACGGCGCCTAACCATCTGGGACCCGGACAGTACGTGCATTGGCGGCGCGGTTGGCGACGGTATCAGTCTGTACGGTTTGGATTCGACGGCGACGAACTCGATCACGTTCTCCTCGCCAGTCTC
>JANNDT010000133.1:0-8668 GCA_031387905.1 Deltaproteobacteria bacterium | reverse complement strand
GGCCGGTCGTCCCGCCCGTGTAGACGATGTAGTGGTCGTCGGAGCTGCGACCTCCGAAGTCTCGCTGGTCGCTCTCCGCTGCGAGCGCCGCCTCGTAATCGCTCGGCGCCTCGCTCGGGAGCGCCGCGCCGCTGCCGTCTTCGACGACGAGCACACCTCGCTCGGGCACGATCCCGATGCTCGCGGCGACTGCGCGCAGCGCGAACTCGCGGTGCACGATCAGCGCGCGCAGCTCGGCGTCCTCGAACAGCGCGCGCAACTCGCCGGCGACGTAGCGGTAGTTCAGATTGATGGGCACCGCGCGCAGCTTGTAGGCGGCGATCATCGCCTCGGCGTACTCCGTGCCATTCACGAGTTCGAGCCCGACGTGGTCGCCGGCGCCGACGCCGCGGCGCGCGAGCGCGTGCGCGAGCCGATTCGCGCGCGCCTCGAGCTCGGCGTAAGTCGAGCGACGCTCCGCCGCCACGAGCGCAATCCGCTGAGGCACGGCATCCGCGACGCGCTCGAACAACTCCGACAGGTTGAAGCTGCTCATGCAGCGGGCTCCTTCGCGAGCTCGCGGCTCGGCGCGGGGGCGAGCTCCGCTGCTGCGCGGAAACACTCGAGTTCGCGCTCGACGCCTTGTACGAGTTCGTGGAGCTCGGGCAGCGCATCCCAATCGGAGTTGAAGCCCCAGTAAAGGCGGCCGTCGTAACTGAACGCGGTGACCGTGAGCGCCTGGTTCGCGAACAGCGGCGAGAACGGATACGTCTCGAGCTGTTTCGCCCCTAACAGATACGTCGGAAATTGCGGGCCCGGCACGTTGGTGACGACGAGGTTGTAGGCGTCGCCGCCCGCGCCGAGCCGCGCGATCGGCGTGAACAGCGCTGGGAAGCTCGCGTCGAGCAGTCTCACGAGCGCGTCGGTGCCGCGCGTCATGCGCGAGCGCTTGAGCCTGCGCGTTTCCTCGACGACTCGCTCGAGGCGTTGCGCCGGATCCCGCTCTGCGATCGGCAGCTCCGCGATCACGAAGGCCACGCGATTCCCGGCGGCTTCCCCGCCGCTCTTGCCGTCGCGCATGCTCACGGGCACGAGCGCCTTGAACGGGGCCTCACTGAGCTGGATTCCGCGCTCTTCGAGGAACTGGCCGACGGCGCCTGAGAAGACCGCCAGCACGACATCGTTGACCGTGCCGCCGAGGCGCTTTCCGATCGCCTTGACGGCAGCGAGGTCGCTGGTCGCCCAGTCGAGCCGGCGATGTGGCCCGATCGCCAGGTTGAAGGGCGTCGCGAGCGTCTCGGCCAGCTGCGTCGCGACGGACTCGCGGATGCCCGCGGCCAACTCGCGCGCCTCGCGCCAGGTGGCGCTCGGAGTCGCGAGCCCACCCGCGAGCGCGCGCAGCGCTTGCAGCGGGAGCGCAGCGCGGCGGCGCAGCTCGTCCTCCAGCATTGCGCGCCGCGACGGCACGGGGCGCGGCAGCCAAGCGCGCGGCGGCTCGATCTGATCGTCGCGATCCGTGCGCATCAGCGCAGTCATCAAGCTCGCGCCCGCCACGCCGTCGGCCATGCAGTGATGAATCTTCGTAATGAGTGCGATGCGATCGCCCGGCATTCCGTCGACGAACCACATCTCCCAGAGCGGCTTCCCGCGATCGAGCTGTTGCGAAATGATGCGGCCTACCAGGCGCTTCAACTCGCGTTCGCCGCCGTGGCGCGGCAGGCTCGTGTAGCGGACGTGGTACTTGAGGTTGAAGCGCTCGTCGTCCACCCAAACGGGCTGGCCTTCGATGGGCGTCCACTCGAGCCGCTGCCGATAGCGCGGCAGCCGGTGCAGCCGCGACTCGACGTAACGCTCGATGCGATCGCTATCGACGGCGCCGTTCGCGGCGAGCAGAGGCGCTGCCTCGAAGATCGAGACGCCGCCGATGTGCATGTGCACGCCGCCGGTCTCGAGACCGAGTTGGCTCGCGTCCATCGCCGACAGCCGTTCGTAATGGGCGTAGGGCATGGCTGGACCTCAACTCGCCCGCGCAGGCTGCGCGGCCGCGAGCTTCACGAGTTCTTCGAACGCGGCCCGCAGGTCCGCGACGAGTTCCCAGGCGTCGCGCAGCGCATCGCGATCTGCGAGCACGCTCAGCTCGAGCGCATCGCCATAGCTCCAGATCGTGAGGTTGAGCGCGATTCCCTCGAGCAGCGGACCCACGGAGTAGAACTCGGCGACGGGCGTCTTCCCGTAATAAAGGACCTCGCGAGCGCCCGGCACGTTCGAGACGATCAGGTTTGCTTGCGGGGGCCGCCCGACTCTCATCAGCCAAGTTGGGAGCCGGCTGAAGACGGCGCGGCTCACGAACGGCGGGAACAGTTCGAGCCAGTCGGAGAGCTGCGCGCCCTTGGTTTCTTGGAACAGTCGTTTCGCGGCCAGTGCAGCCGCCTGCGTCGCGCGGAAGCGTTCGCCCGCGTCGGCGAGATCTGTCGCCAAAGGGACGTACATCACGCTCGTGTGATTCCCGTAGCGCCCCTTGTCCGCTTCGGTGCGCCGCGAGACGGGCACGGAGGCGATCAAGCGCTCGGCCGGAAGCTCCCCTCGCCGTAACAAGTACGAGCGCAGCGCACCCGCCGCGAGCGCGAGCGCGAGATCGTTGTGGGTTGCGCCGAGAGCTTTGCGCGCCGCGTTCGCCTCCGAGAGCGGCAACGCCGTGAACGCGAAGCGGCGCTGTGCCGAGAGCACGCGCGAGAACGAGGTTCGCGGGGCGCTGGCCGCACGCGGCGGCGCGCTGGCCGCGCTCTGCCATCTGCTCGCAGCGCGCCTGTGCTCGCGCACAGCACGCACGTTCTTCGCGAGCTCCCGCAGCGCGTGCGGGAGGAAGTCCGCGAGATCGCGCAGCGCGGCGCGCAGGCGCTCGCCACGCGCTGGCACAGGCTCTGGCCGAAAGACCGGCGCGCCCCGCGGCAGCTCCTCGTCCGAGTCATGCGTCAAGAATTCGTTCAGCAACTCCGCGCTCGCGACGCCGTCGGCGAGCGTGTGGTGGATCTTGCAGACGAACGCCACCCGGCCGCCTGTTAGGCCCTCCACCACCCACATCTCCCAGAGCGGCTTGCTGCGGTCGAGCGGCCGGCTGGCGATCTCCGCGATCAACTCGCCCAGTTCGACAGCCCCGCCCGGCGCCGGCAGCGCGGCGCGGCGTACGTGGAAGTCCATGTCGACTTCGCTCTCCACGAAGAGCGGGTGATGCAGCGCGAGCGGCGTCGGAATCACGCGCCATCGGAACGGCGGCGCGCGGTGCAGACGCGCCGCGAGCTTCTGCTTCTCGTGCTCGAACGAATAGCCTTCCGACCCTGGCGTGAGGATCCCGATCTTGAGGGTGTGCATGTGCTGCGTCGGCGTCTCGCTGTAGAGAAAGAGCGCGTCCGCGCCGTGGAGCCTGTGCATGGCGTTCTCCTGTCTATCCGTGCGGGCTCGGCACGTGCATTGCGCGGCGCCCGATCGCGCCGCCTAGCCGCCGCACCAGCCCACGCGGCGGCAGCCCGAGAACCCGAATCAGCAGTTGGTTCGCGATGCCCGGCACGCGCAGCACGTCCCCGCGCATGCAGGCCTGATAAGCGTCGCGCGCCACCTCGGCTGGATCCATTAGGGGAGCCAGCCCCTTCAACTTCTCGACGCCGGCGATCTGGTTCGCCATCTGCGTCTCGGTGAAGCCGGGGCAGCAGCAGGTGACGCTGACGCCGCTGCCCTGGAGCTCCTCGGAGAGGGCCTCCGAAAGCGACAGGATGTAGGCCTTGCTCGCGGCGTAGGCGGCGAGCGAAGGCATCGGCGCAAATGAGCCGGTCGAGCCGAGGTTCAGGATGCGCCCGTGGCCCGCCGCCAGCATCGGCTCGAGAAACAGTCGCGTCAGCGCCGTCAGCGCCCCGACGTTCAGTGCGGTCAGCGACGCGAGGCGATCGGGCGGGCATTCGGCGAACGCGCCGAACTCCATCAGCCCGGCGTTGTTCACCAACACGTCCACGTGGAGGCCGAGCGCGCGCACCCGCTCGAACAACTCGCGCGCTGCGTCGGGTTTGGTCAGGTCGAGCGGAATCTGCGTCGCTCGGACGCCGCACTGCTGGGTGAGCTCCGCCGCGAGTTGCAGGAGCCGTTCTGCGGTGCGGGCCACCAGCACGACGTCGAAGCCGCGCGCGGCGAAGATGCGCGCGAACTCCCGCCCGATTCCCTCGGACGCGCCGGTGATCAGCGCGGTCTCGCGTACTTGGGCCCTCATCGCCCCGCCTCGTTGTGGAAAGCCGCGCAGACTGAGGCCTTCCGCGACAGCTTCGGTCCGGGAGGTGCAGCCAAACGCTCTGCGTCGTCGAACTGCAAGAAGCGAACCGGGGCTATTGGCAGGCCGACGACGACGTGCCGCGCGCTAGCGTGCCCCCTCGTTGGAGCCGCCCGCATGTCCGCGTCGATCGAAGACCGCCTCGCGCTGCAAGAGCTCTCGAATCGCTACGCGCGCGCGGTGGACAGGCGCGATTACGCAGCGTTCGTCGCGCTCTTCGTCGCCAACGGCGTGCTCTGCGGTCCAGGCTACGCGATGACCGCGCACGCGGAGATCGAGCGCGGCATCCGCCTGATCGAGCAGTACCAGACGACACAACACTGCGTGCACAACCAACTCGTCGACGTGCGCGGCGATGCGGCCAGTGGCGAGACCTACTGCGTCGCGCGCCACATCTACGAACGCGACGGCATAAAGCGCAAGCTCGACATGGGCGTGCGTTATCAGGACGAATACCGCCGCGAGACCAACGGCTGGCGCTTCACCCGCCGCGAACTCGTGCTCGATTGGACGCAAGACTTGCCGCTCGTGGGGTGAGAAAATCGGAGCGAAGCGGCGCGACGAAGCGGCATCCAGGCACTACCAACGGAACGCGGGCTCAATGCGTGCCGCAAGCCGCGAGCGCCCAAGTAGGTGCGTGCTCGATGCGTAACGCGGCGCGCAGCGAGGCGGAGTCCTCGGAGCCGAGCGAAGCACAAGGAAGAGTCGAGGCCAGCCCCAACAAGCCTCAGCAACCCGCACAAGGAGACCGCCCATGACCCCCCGCACCGCCGTAGGCCTCTACGGCCTCGAAAACATTCTCGGCGGCGACTTCCGCAAAGTCACCGAGATCGTAAAAAGAGCCGACGCCGAAGGCGTCGGCCAAATAGTCATGACCGACCACGTCGTGATGGGCACGCGCACAGATCGCTACCCCTACGGCCCCTTCCCGAGCCCGCCGGAGTACCCGTGGTTCGAGCCGATGATCGCGATGGCGAGCTTCGCAAGTGTTACGGAGCGCATCCGCCTCTCGATGAGCGTGCTGATCGCGCCGCTGCGTCCGGCCGTGCTGCTCGCGAAGCAAGCCGCGACGCTCGACGTGCTCTCGGGCGGACGCCTCGACCTCGGCGTCGGCACCGGTTGGCAGCGCGAAGAGTACGCCGCCTCAGGCATCCCGTTCGAAGCGCGTGGCGTGCGGCTCGCCGAGCAGATGCGCGCGTGCCGCGACCTGTGGAGGAACTCGCCGGGCACTTATCAGGGCGAAACAGTGGACGTGCGCGGCCTCTACTCGCGCCCGTTCCCGGTGCAGGCGGGCGGCATCCCGCTGTGGTTTGGCCTCGCGCCCACCGAGATCAACTGCCAGCGCATCGCCGAACTCGGCGTCGGCTGGATCCCCATTTCGCAGGACCCCAGCGCGATCGGCGCGGGCGTACGCGCACTGCGCAGCGCGTTCGCGAGCGCCGGTCGCGACCCGAACGAGCTACAAGTGCGCGCGCACATTCCGCCGCGCCCTAACAGCGCAGGCCGGCTCGACCTCGAGGCCACGCTCGCCGCCGGCCTCGAGCCCGCGCTCGCGGCGGGCGCGACGGTGATCGAGATCCTGCCGTTCTTGTTCGCGCGGAGCGAGCAGGAGATCGGCGCGTGCCTCGAGCGGGTGGCGAAGATCGGGCGTTAACCCGCGAGCGCTCGCGCCAGAAACGGCAAGCTCACGTCCATTCGATAGTCGACGTCCGAGTGGTCGTCGTCGAACTCCTCGTAGCGGTGCGGAATGCGCAGCTCCGAGAGCCGCCGCGCGAGGATGCGCGTTCCATAGTGGATATGGAACTGGTCGCGCGAGCCGCAGTCGATGTAGATGCCACGCAGCGAGCGCAGCGCGCGCGCGTGCTTCGCGACGAGGTTCACGGGGTCGTGTTTGCGCCAGCGCGCCCAGTTCTCAGGCAGCAGCTCGCCCGTCTCCAGGTTGAACGGCAGACGAAAGCCGAGCGGCGCGCGCGGATCGGGATCGTAGGTCGCGGCCATGCACAGATTCATGATCGCCATCGATTCGGCGTTCGAGAGCTTCGGTTTCTTCCACACCGCCGCGAGGAAGCGTTTCACGCGGCCGTCGTCGAGACCGCGATCGAGGCCGCGCGCGCCGGCGCGCTTCGCCGCATCGTAAACGCCGGGCTTCTGCTTCGCGCTGCGGTGCTTGGCGAGCTCGTTCAAGGTGTTAGGCCAGTCGCAGGCGTAGACGAACTCGAAGTAGGCGTCGCCCGAGTGGTCGGCGATCGCGCCCCAAGTCCCGGGGTACTTCATGCCGTGAATGATTGCGCCGTAGCCACCCGAGGATTTTCCGAAGCAGCCGCGGTGATCGCGCGAGGCGAGCGTGCGGAACTCGCGATCGACGAAGGGCACGATCTCGCGCGTCAGATAGTCGGCGTAGTTGCCGAGCGCGGAGGAGTTCACGTACTGGTTGCCGCCGAGCGCCGTGAAGCAATCGGGTAGCACCAGAATCGTTGGCGGCATCTTCTGCTCGTGAATTAGGCGTGCCGCGCGCTCGCCTAGGTTTTCGCTGAACGGCTTCCAGTTGAGGTGCGAGAGGCCGGAGCCCGTGAAGCCGACGAGGTCGTAGAGCGCGGGGAAACGGCGCGCGCCCAGGGCGTCGTATTGCGGCGGCAGCCAGACCGCCAGCTTGCGGACGTGCGGGTCGCCGAGCGGGTTGCCTTTCAGCACGCGCGAGACGTGCTCGAGAACGACGACGGTGCCTTCGCTCTCCGGCGTGCGCTTGCGGGCCATGCGTGTCCTTTCGTGTGCGGAGCTGTTCGTTTCGCAAACGAACGTCCCCGGCTTTTCGGGAACCAACGTCCCCGATGTTCGCTACCTCGGGGGCATGACGCAGCAGTTTTCTCGCGCGGAGTTTCGTGCTCGCTATGGGCCTTGGGCGGTGGTTGCCGGCGCGTCCGAGGGAATGGGCGCGGCGTGGGCGCGCGAATTGGCGGCGCGCGGGTGCGATGTGGTGTTGGTGGCGCGACGCGAGGCGCAACTGCGCGCGCTCGCGGGTGAGATCGAGCGCGCGCACGGCGTCGCGACGCGTGTGGTGCCGGCGGACCTCGCTGCGCGCGACGTGGCCGCGCAGCTTGCGGGCGCGACCGATGCGCTCGAGGTCGGGCTGCTCGTGTACAACGCCGCGCAACCGAGCCCGGGACCGTTTGCGGAGACGAGCGTGGACGAACTTGTGCGCGCGCTCGACGTGAACTGCCGCGCGCCGCTCTTGCTCGCGCATCACTTCGGCCAGCGCATGCTCGCGCGCGGACGCGGCGGCGTGATCCTGATGAGTTCGCTCTCGGGCCTCGCGGGCGCGAGCCACGTCGCCACCTACGCCGCGACCAAGGCGTTCGACTGGCTGCTCGCGGAGGGCCTCCACCAGGAATGGAAGCCGCGCGGCGTAGATGTGCTCGCGGCGATCGCCGGCCTCACCGACACCCCGCACGCGCGCGCCACCGGAGTGCTGGTGGATGCGATGCCCGCGATGAAACCCGACGACGTGGTGCGCGACTTGCTCGGAGCGCTGGGGCGCGAGCCGTACTGGGTGGCGGGCGAAGCGAACCGCGCGGCGCTGGCGCTGCTCGAAGCGCTGCCGCGTCGGCAGCGCAGCGAAGGGTTGTCGGCGTCCACGCACGCGCTCTACGCGCCCGAGGACACGAAGTAGCCCTAATCGGCGAGCGCTTCCTCGGCGGCAGCCACGATCTCCGCGTCCTGCGAATGCGTGAGCCGTTCGAGTGCGTCGCGTCCTTGGCGATCGTCGCTCCAGCTGAGCTGATCGATCGCGGCGAGCACGACGCGCGGGGCGCGATCTTCGGTGGCCGCGATCAGCGCGTCGATCGCGCGATCGTCCTCGCTGTCCCCGAGCGCGATCACCGCGGCTTCGCGCACGCTTGCGTCTGGGTCCTCGCGCGAGATGCGCATTAATGCGTCTAGGCCGGCTCCCTCGGGATCGGTGTCGAGCACCTCGGCGACGCGCTCCTCCGCTTCCGTGAGTTCGCGGCTCGGCGCGCTGGCCGGAGCGGATTCCGGCGCGCTGCTCGAATGCGTGATCGGGAGTTCCAGCGCCGCGGCCGGGTCCGCGGGCGCGCCCGCTTCGGCCGGCGCATTCGCCTCTGCCGGCGCTGCTGCATCGTGCGCGCTTTCTCCGCCACAACGCGCATCGCCGCACGCGAACGCCGCGAGCGACGCCGCGCACGCGAGGGTCCGAATCGCCGCCGCGCGTGTGCTCACCCCGCGCTCGCGCCGGCCCGTAACAAGCGGCCGGGTAGCGCGCCGGTCGGCGCGTCGTCCTGCGCGACGAGCTCGCCCGAAACGATCGTCGCGTTGTAACCGCGCGCGCCTTGCAGGACGCGCGCGCCGCCCGCCGGCAGGTCG
>JANNDT010000072.1:0-3664 GCA_031387905.1 Deltaproteobacteria bacterium | reverse complement strand
CGACGCCGAGCGCGCGCGAAGCCGCCGCCGCGAGCGCCGCCGCCGCGCACGCGACCAGCGCGCTCGAGAACGCGAACGCGTCGAGTGCGCGTAGCCAGCGCGGCGTAGCGGCTGGCTGCATCAACGCGCGAGCGCCTTCAGCCGCGGCATCACGTCGCGCGCGAAGCGCTCGAGGCTCGCGTCCATCGCCTCGGGCGCGATGCCCGGCGGCGCGGCCCACGTCACCACGTCCGTGAAGCCGAACGCGGCGATGTAGGCGGCGAGCTGCTCGTACACCGTCTCGCTGTCGCCGACGATCCAGGTCTGCGGAATTGCGGTGGTCTCGGCGCCCATGAACGAGACGTTGTCGCCCGATTCGCGAATCCAGTCGGCGTAGATGCGCGCCTTGTAGCGCTCGGCCTCGCGAATCGCCGGCCACTCGCGCGCGCGGTCGTCCGTAATCAGCCACGGCCGAATGATGCCGACTCGGTGCTGGTTAGGGTCCCGTCCGGCAGCGGCGACGGCGTTGCGCCACGGATCGAGCACGAAGCGGCGGTCGCCTTGCGGCAGCAAGTTCAGCCCGAAACGCGCGCTGCGGCGCGCGCCGGCTTCGCTCATCGCGGCGAGCCAAAGCGGCGGCCCGCCGGGCTGCACGGGCCGCGGGCGCACGCAGGCGCTCGAGAACTGCCAGTGCTTGCCCGCAAAGTCGAACTTCTCGCCGCTGAGCGCGCGCTGGAGCACCGCAATGCCTTCCTCGGTGCGCGAGACGCGCTCGCGCCGCGGGGTGCCGAACGCCGCAAACTCGTGCGGCGCGTAGCCCATGCCGATGCCGAGCTCGATGCGGCCACCTGATAAGTTGTCGAGCACCGCGAGATCCTCCGCGAGCCGCAGCGGATGCTGGAACGGCATCAGCACGATGTCGGAGGAGATGCGCACGCGCGTGGTGCGCGCGGCAATCGCACCGGCCACCGGTACGAACGAAGGCAGGTAGCCGTCCTCGACGAAGTGATGCTCGGTCAGCCAGATCTGATCGAAGCCGAGGCGGTCGACGCGCTCGGCCTGCGCGAGCACGCGCGCATACAGATCGGGGTTCGAGATACCGCTGCCCGGCGGATTGCGGAAGTCGTAGGCGACCCCGAAGCGAAGCGGCAGCGACATGGCGTTTTCTCCGAGAACACGGGCCTTCACTCGGTGGCGGAGCTTGGATCAGGCGCGGCGAGAATGCGCTGCGTTCGGGCGACGCGCCCCGCTTTCGGTCGCTCGCGGGGGCGATTACTCTGGTTCGCCCATGAGTCCCCCCCACGGCTCCGCCGAGCGCAACTGTTTCGCGCTCGCGGATCGAGAGGCCTCTGCGTTGGAAAGAATCCCCGCCATTGTTACGGCCGGCGACGGCAAGGCGTCGCGCGCGGTCTACGGCCACTCGAAGGTCTACCTCGAAGTCGCGGGGCGCACTCTCGTCGCGCGCACGGTCGGCGTGCTGATGCGCGTGCCCGAGGTTTCCGAGATCTGGGTGGTGGGCAACGCCGAACGGCTCGAGGCGACACTGCGCGGGGATGCCGAGTTATGCGCGTCGCTCTGCAAGCCGGTTTACGTCGTGCCGCAATACGGCAGCCTCTACGAGAACGCCTGGCAGACGTTTCGGCGGCTGCTCCCCGGCGCGCCTCCCGAGGGCCGCGACCCGCTCGAAGCAGAACTCGATCAGCGAGTGCTCTATCTCTCGGCCGATCTCCCGTTCGCCGCGCCGCAGGAACTCTCGACGTTCATTCAGCGCGGGGTCGCAGCCGGCTGTGATTATGCCCTCGGCCTCGTCACCGAGGAGTCGCTCGCGCCGTTCTATCCCGCGCTCGGGAAGCCGGGCATCGAGATGGCCTACTTCAACGTGGCCGACGGCCGCGTGCGCCAGAGCAACCTCCACCTCGTGCGGCCCGGGCGCTTCGGGCACCGCTGGTACATCGAGGACATGTACGAGCACCGTTATCAGAAGGAGTTCTTCCACGCGGTGGCGCTCGCGTATCGCCTCCTCACCTACAAAGGCGGCGGCCTCAGCCTCGTGCTGTATTTCGCGGTGATGCATCTCGCGGGCGTGGCCGATCGCGCCCGCTTGCGCAGCCTCGCCGACGCGCTGCGCCGCTACGTCTCGTTCGCGCGCATCGACCGCGCCTGCTCGCAGCTGCTCGACACGCGCTTCCGGCTGATCGTCACCGAGGTGGGCGGCTGCGGCATCGACATCGACAACGAGCACGACATCGACATCGCGCGCGAGCGCTTCGAAGAATGGAGCAAGCAGCAGGCGGAGCACGCGGCGCAGTTGCACGGCGCCGCCGCGCTGCCAGAGCACGCCGGTGCGCGTTCGGGCGCTGCAATTCAGCGCATCGCCGCTGCGCGGAGCCACGCGTGAGCGCGAACGCCTTCCGCCTGCCCGGGCGCGGAGTGATTACGGTGCGCGGCGACGACCGCGCGCGCTGGCTCGACGGCATGCTCAGCTGCAACGTGAAGAGACTCGCGCCAGGCAGCGGCGCGCACGGCCTCTTGCTCACGCCGCAGGGGCGCATCGTGAGCGAGCTGCACCTGCTGCACCGCGGCGACGAGCTATGGCTCGAGACGGAAACCGCCGCAATCGCGGGCGTCATCGAGCGCCTCCTGAAATACGTGATCGCGGACGACGTCGCGCTCGCGGACGCGTCGCCGCATTGGGCGCGCATCGCCCTCGAAGGCGCGGGCGCGCACGAGCTGTTCGCGGCGCTCGGCGGCGTGCTGCCGGCTGCTGGCCACGGTGTTACGGCGCTCGCAATAGCGGGCGCCGAGGTGATTGCGGCGCGTTATGGCTTCACGGGTGCGCCGGCGCTGCAGCTGTTCGCGCCGCGCGCGAGCGAGGAGGCGGTGCTCAGCGCGCTGGTCGCGGCGGGTGCGCGACTCGCGAGCAAAGAACTGTTCGAGCGCCTACGCATCGAGGCGGGCACGCCATGGCTCGGCGCGGAGCTCGACGAGAGCGTGCTGCCGGCCGAGGCGCGCCTCGACGGCATCGCGGTCGCGCTGGACAAGGGTTGTTATACGGGTCAAGAAGTCGTGGCGCGCATGCGCAGCCGCGGCCGCCACTCGCACCTGCTGGTGGGCCTGCGCTTCAGCGGCGCCGCGCTGCCCGCGCCGCGCACTGCGCTCGCTTCCGAGCGCGGCGAAGCGGGCAGCGTCACGAGCAGCGCGCACTCACCGCGCTTCGGCGCGATCGGGCTCGGCTATGTGCAGGCGGCGCTCGCCGAACCGGGCACGGTGTTACGGGTCGCGGCGAGCGGCGCAGCGAGCGCGGCCGAGGCCACCGTCGTCGCGCTGCCGTTTGTTGGGTCCGAGGCCGCGTGAGCGCAGCGCTCGTCGTCTTCGCGAAGTGGCCCGCGCCGGGCGCCGTGAAGACGCGGCTGTGCCCGCCCCTAACACCGGAGCAAGCAGCATCGTTCTACGCTGCGATGCTCGACGACGTGCTCGCCGCGATGCTCGAGCACGCGCCGCCGCTCGGCCTCGAACTCGTGCTGGCTGCGCACCCGCCCGAAGCGCTCGCGCAGTTCGCCGTGCGCGCCCCCGGCTGGCGCGTCGTGCCGCAATGCGGAGCGGATCTCTCTGCGCGAATGGAGCATGCCGCGGCGAGCGAGTTCGCGCGCGGCGCGGAGCGCGTGCTGCTGCGCGGCAGCGACAG
>JANNDT010000052.1:0-2615 GCA_031387905.1 Deltaproteobacteria bacterium | reverse complement strand
GCGGACGCGCACTCGGCAGCGCGGAGGCGCTCACGCCCGAGGAAGCGCTCGCGCTGTTCAGCTCGCCGCTCGAGCAGCCCGGTGCGCCCGCAGCGCCGCTCGCGCCCGGTACGCGCGCAGACCTCTGCCTGCTGCGTGCGCCGTGGGCCGAAGCGCGCCGCGAACTCAGCGCGGAACTCGTGTGTGCGACCTGGCGCGACGGCCACCTCATCTGGAGCGACGGCGCGGCCGATGCCTGCGCAATGCCCGTTCCTTCCGTAGCGTGCGCGCCCCCCGCAACCGTTCTCCCGCGAGGCGAGTGAGCGTGCGACGCGACTTCTCATTTCCGGTGCTCGCACTTTGCTTCCTGCTCTCAGGCTTCGCCGCGCTCGTCTATCAAACGGCCTGGACGCGCGAGTTCGCGTTCGTGTTCGGCACCTCCGAACTCGCGATCGCGACCGTGCTCGCCGCCTACATGGCCGGCCTCGCGGCCGGCGCCGCACTCGCAGGCCGCTACGCGTCGCGCGTGAAACGCCCAGTGCTCGCCTACGGGCTGCTCGAACTCGGCGTCGGCCTGGCCGCGCTGGCGGTTCCGGTCCTGATCGACGGAGCGACCGCGCTCTTGCTCGCGTGGTTCGGCGAGCAGCCTGGCTTGCCCGACGCGCGGGGCGGAGCGATCTCGCTGTTCTACCTGACGACCTCGTTCGCGATCCTGATGCTTCCGACGCTGTTCATGGGCGCGACGCTGCCGCTGCTCGCGCGCCACGCCGTGCGCAGCGACGCGGAGCTCGGCCCGCGCATCGCGACGCTGTACGCGCTCAACACCGCAGGCGCCGTGGCCGGCACGCTCTGCACCGCGTTCCTGCTGCTGGATGCGCTCGGCCTGCGCGGAACCGTCTGGGTCGCGGCCCTGCTGAACGGGCTCGTGTTCCTGATCGCTGCGGTGCTCGCGCGGATCGCGCCGCTCGCGGCGGCGGACGAGCACGCGAGCGCAGCGCCGGCGGCGCTCGGCGCGCGCTTCATCCTGCCGCTGATCGCGCTCTCTGGCGTGGTCTCATTCAGCTACGAAGTGTTATGGACGCGGCTGCTCTCGCACCGGCTCGGCGCGAGCGTGTACGCCTTCGCCACCATGCTCGGCAGCTTCCTGTTCGGCATCGCGCTCGGCTCCGCGATCGCCTCGCGCATCGCGAAGACGCGCGCTCGCGCGCTCGCGGCGTTCGCGTTCGCGCAGCTCGGCATCGCGGCGCTCTCGTGGGCGGCGTTCCTCGCGGCGGACTTTCTGCCCGCTGCGTTGGGCGAGAACGTCGCGCTGTTCGCGAACGCCGGCGCCGCGTTTGCGTTGTTACTGCCCGCGGCACTCTGCATCGGCGCCACCTATCCGCTCGCGGTGCGCATTCACGCCGGCGGCGCGAGCGATGCCTCTGCCGCCAGCGCGCGCGTCTACGCCTTCAACACCGCGGGCTCGATCGTTGGCGCGCTCGGCGCCGCGTATTGGGCGCTGCCGGCGCTCGGCTTCGTGGGCGTGCTGACGGCCTGCGTCGCGCTGAGCCTCGCGCTCGCGTTCGCGACGGCGCTGCGCTGTGAGCCGCGAAACCGCGTAGCCGGCGCGCTCGCCGCGTGCGGCTTCATCGCGCTCGCGCTGCTGCCGCCGCGCGAGCCGCTGCAGTTGCTTCACTCGACGCCGCTCGAAGCGAAAGTCACGCTTCATCCAGTGTTGTTTTCGGCCGTGGGCGAGAGTTCGACCGTGCTCGTCACGCGCGACGAGCTGGGCCGCTACCGGATCCGTAACAACGGGCTGCCCGAGTCGCTGGTGGTTTCGAGCGAAGCGGATTTCGACATGGGCGCCTCGGCACGCTGGCTCGGTGGCATCCCGTCGCTCGTGCGGCCGTCCGCGAAGAACGTCGCCGTGATCGGCCTCGGCGGCGGCCTGTCCGTCGAGGGCATCCCGCACAGCGTGTCCGAGATTCACGTGATCGAGCTCGAGCCCGAGGTGGTGCGCGCGAACCGCGAACTCTCGAAGTATCGCGCAGTCGATCCGCTCGCGGACCCGCGCGTCCGGCTTCACGAGAACGACGCGCGCAGTGCGCTGCTGCTCACTCGCCTGCGTTTCGACGCGATCGTCGCGCAGGCTTCGCATCCATGGACGGCGGGCGCTTCGCATTTGTACACGCGCGAGTTTTTCGAGCTGATCCGCTCGCGGCTCGCGCCGGGGGGAGTGTTCGTCCAGTGGATGGGCCCGGCCTTCATCGACGAGGCGCTGTTGCAATCCATCATTGCGACCGTGCGCGCGGTGTGGCCGCACGTGCGCGTCTACGGCCCGCACGGCGCGATGCTGTTCGTCGCTTCGGATGCGCCGTTCGCGGAGGCCTCGGAGAGCGTGCCGCTGCTGCTCGCGCGCGACCCCGAGGTGCTCGCGCGCCTCGGCGTGCTCTCGCCCGCGCACGTCGAGATCTGGCTGCGCCTCGACGAAGCGGGCGCAGCCGAGTTCTCCGCGGGCGCGCCAGTGATTACGGACGACCGCAACCTGCTGCAGATGCGCTCGCCGCACGTAACGACCTCCGGAACCTCGCTGATGGAGAAGCCATCGGCGAGACTCGCGGCGCTGAGCCCGGAGCGGCGCGTGGCGCCGGCGGAAC
>JANNDT010000036.1:0-4287 GCA_031387905.1 Deltaproteobacteria bacterium | reverse complement strand
GGCGACGCAGTGCTCGATCTCGCAGTTGCGCGGCTGCTGTTTGATGCGCACCCAGAGTGGCGCGAAGGAGACCTCACGCGGGCGCGCGCGGCCATCGTGAACACGCGCTCGCTCTCGCGCCGCGCGCGGCACCTCCGCCTTGGCGAACTGATGCGGCTTGGGCGAACCGAGCAAAAATCCGGTGGCGAGCGCAAGGAGCGCGTGCTCGCAAACTTGTTCGAAGCGATCGTCGGCGCGATTTACTTGGACGGGGGAATCGAACCAGTGTTTTCACTCGCAGAGCGCGTCTTCGGCGCCGAAATCAAAAGCGGGGCGCTGCTCGAGCGCGACCCGAAGACGCGCTTCCAAGAGTGGTCGCACGCGACACTGCGCGAGACGCCGAGCTACCGGCTCGTCCGCGACAGCGAGGTCGACGACGCGGAAGATCGCTTCGCGGTCGCGGTCGACGTGGCAGGCAGTTGTTGGGGCGAGGGCGTGGGCCGCTCGAAGCGCGTCGCCGAACTCGCAGCCGCGGCCGCTGCCATGCTGCGCGTGCTGGCTTCGCATGAGTGATGAACTCGCGCCGCATCGCGCAGGCGTGGTCGCGCTGCTCGGCCGGCCGAACGCCGGCAAGTCGACGCTGCTGAATCGGCTGCTCGGCCAGAAGCTCGCGATCGTCACTGCCAAGCCGCAGACCACGCGCAGCAAAATCCTCGGCATCCTCACGCGACCCGGCGCGCAGTTGTTGCTGCTCGATACGCCGGGCCTGCACGAGGCCGCGCGCGCGCTGAACCTCGCGCTCAACGCAATCGCCGAGGGCGTCGCCGACGACTGCGACGTCGCGCTATTGCTGGTCGATCCGCGCGCGGGATGGGATGACGGTTTGGAGGCCCTGCGCGGGCGGATCATGGGGAAGGGCAAGCCGGTCGTCGTGGTCGCGACCAAGGGCGACCTTGGCATGGCGCCTCCCGCGGAATGCGAGTTCTCGATCTCCGCCGAGACCGGCGCGGGCATCGACCAGCTGCTCGCGCGGCTCGCCCCGCTGCTGCCCGAGTCGCCCCCGCACTACGACCCCGAGCAGGTCACCGATCGCACGCTGCGCTTCCTCGCCGCCGAAGAGATTCGCCAAGCGATCTTCGAGGAACTCGAAGAGGAGTTGCCCTACTCGATCGCCGTCGAGATCGACTCCTTCGACGAGTCGAGGTCCGACGGCGTGCGCATTCGCGCGACGCTTTGGGTCGAGCGCGACTCGCAGAAGGGCATCGTGCTCGGCGCGGGCGGCATGCGCATCAAGTCGATTGGGCAACACGCGCGCAAGGCCATCGCCGAACTCATGGAAGGGCCTGCACATCTGTCGCTCTGGGTGAAGGTCGATGCGCGCTGGGCAAAGAAGCCGAAGCGCATGCACGCCCTTGGATATTTCTGAGGCGCAGGAGGCGAGACGCCCGAAGGCGCACCTGCACCGTGACGCCGAGTCGCTCGCACGCTCCCATTGCGTGCTTTCAGGCCACCCATGTGTTCGATAAGGTGCGCCTCTTTTCCGGCGCTGGAGATCCGTAATGCCCGCAGCCACGAATCCGAAGAACCTGCGCGCGCTGCTCGCGTCGCGAAAGATCGAGCGCGTGGTCGTGCTCGGCGCCAACGGCACCATGGGGTTTGGCAGCGCCGCGCTGTTTACGCAGGCCGTGCCGCGAGTGACGTTTCTCGCGCGCACGCGCGCGAAAGCCGAGGAAGGCCTCGCCGCAGCGATCAAGCAAGTGCGTTCGCCGACGGTCGCGCTGCGCGCGAGCGTGGGTGATTACGCCAGCGACCTCACGGGCGCCGTCGCCGGCGCCGACTTGGTGTTCGAGGCGCTCACCGAAGAACTCGCGCTCAAGCAAGAGATGTTCGCCCGGGTGGACGCGGCGCGACGCGAGGATTCGATCGTCGCGACCGTCACCTCGGGTCTGAGCATTAACAAGCTCGCGGAGGGCCGCAGCGCGTCCTTCCGCAAGAACTTCCTGGGTCTCCACTTCTTCAATCCACCGAACGTGATCGTCGGCACCGAACTGGTCGCGGGCCGCGAGACGTCGCGCGACGTCGTCGACTTCGTCGAGGCGTTCGCGTCGGTTCGCCTCGGCCGCGAAATGGTGCGCACTCACGACACGCCGGCGTTCGCGGGCAATCGCGTCGGCTTCAAGGTGCTGAACGAAGCCGCGCAGCTCGCGGAAGAACTCGGCCCCGCGCTCGTCGATCGCATCGTCGGGCCCTACACGGGCCGCGCGCTGACGCCGCTCGCGACGATCGACCTCGTCGGCTGGGACATTCACCGCGCGATCGTCGACAACGTCTACGCGAGCACGCAGGACGAAGCGCACGCGACGCTCGCGCTGCCGAAAACCATGGCCCGGCTGATGGAGCAGGGCACGCTCGGCGACAAGTCCGGCCGCGGCTTCTTCAAGAAAGACGGCAAGGCGCGGCTGGTGCTCGATCCGAAGACGGGCGCTTATCAGGCCGAGAGCGAGATCAAGCTGCCGGATCTCTCGTACACGAACGAGATCGCGCGCCTGCACCGCGAAGCGCGCTATGGCGAGGCGATGCAGGCGTTCCTCGCGGCGAAGGGCGAGTACGCGGCGATCGCGAGGCGCGTGATCGGCGGCTACCTGAGTTACGCGTTCCACCGCGTTGGCGAAGTCACGGACACGATCGACGGCATCGACCGCATCATGGGCGCGGGCTTCAACTGGGCGCCGCCTTCGGTGCTGGTGGACGCGCTCACGCCCGCGGGCGCGGTCGCGCTGATCGACGGCGCTGGGCTGCCGGTGCCGGCGGCGCTGCGCGATGCTGCGAAGCGCGGCGCGACGCGCTTCTTCCGCCACCCGACGATCAACCCCGGCAAGTTCTTCGTCGCGAACTGAGCGCTGGCGGCCCAATAACTTGAAGGCTCGGTAAGAACAGAGCTGGAGACTTTGATGAGCGATCGCAAAGAGGTCTATGTACTCGGCGG
Organism: Deltaproteobacteria bacterium; assembly: GCA_031387905.1. Taxonomy (GTDB): domain Bacteria; phylum Myxococcota_A; class UBA9160; order UBA9160; family UBA6930; genus VGRF01. Next base: position 1,322 of record JANNDT010000036.1, on the reverse strand, counting down.
CTTTCAGACCGATTTTTCGCGCAACTGGACCAAGGAGAACAAGCACTTCTCCGCGCTGATGCGCGAATCGGTGCTCGGCGCGCTCGAGCGCTGCGAGATCGCGCCCGAAGAAGTGCAGAGCGCGCACGTCGGCAACTTCGCCGCCGAGCTCTACTGCATGCAGGGCCACCTCGGCGCGTTCTTCACCGAGGTGCACCCGGCGTTCAGCGGGCTGCCGACCAGCCGCCACGAGGCGGCCTGCGCCTCGGGCTCGATCGCACTGCTCGCGGCTTCCGCCGAAATCGAGGCGGGCCGCTACGACCTGCAAGCCGTCGTCGGCATCGAGCAGATGAAGACCGTCTCCGCCGCGAAGGGCGGCAGTTACTTGGGCACCGCCGCCTGGTACGAACAGGAAGCGGAAGGCGTCGAGTTCCCGTTCCCGAAGCTGTTCGGAAAGCTCGGCGATGAGTACGACAAGCGTTACGGACTGAAGGACGAGCACCTCGCCGAGATCAGCCGGCTGAACTACGACAACGCCAAGCTGAACCCGCTCGCGCAGACCCGCAATTGGTACATGAACAAAGACCACGCGTTGGTTCGCAGCGAGGACAACGCGGCGGTCGGCGGGCGCATTCGCATCAGCGACTGCTCGCAGGTGACCGACGGCGCGGTGACGGTGTTCCTCGCTTCGCGCGAGTATGCGGAGCGCTACGCGCGCGGCCGCGGGTTGCGGCTCGACCAGATCCCGCGCATCAAGGGCTGGGGCCACCACACGGCGCGGCTGCGTTTTGCGGACAAGGTCGAAGAGAGCAAGGGCGCTGAGTACGTGCTGCCCCACGTGCGCTCGACGATTACGGATGCGTGGCAGCGCGCGGGCATCGCGGACGTCAACGGCGTCGACGGCATCGAGACCCACGATTGCTTCACGACCTCGGAGTACATGGCGATCGACCACTTCGGCATCACCAAGCCGGGCGAGAGCTGGAAGGCGGTCGAGGAAGGCGTGCTCGAGATCGACGGCAAGCACCCGATCAACCCGAGCGGAGGCCTAATTGGCGCCGGCCACCCGGTGGGCGCGACCGGCGTGCGCCAGGTGCTCGACGCCGTACTGCAAGTGACCGGCCAGGCCGGCGCTTATCAGGTGGAAGGCGCGAAGAACTTTCAGACACTCAATATCGGCGGCAGCGGCACCACGAGCTGCTCGTTCATCATCGGAGTTTGATTCGAGCGCCGTTTGATCCGAGCGTGCAGAGGAGCTGGAGCAGTGGTGGAGAGCGTCCGAATCCACGAAGTCGGCGCGCGCGATGGCCTGCAGAACGAGGCCGAAGTCGTCCCTACCGCTA
>JANNDT010000121.1:0-3308 GCA_031387905.1 Deltaproteobacteria bacterium | reverse complement strand
GGAAGCTCGAAGGGCTGGAGCAGGGCAACTGATGGCGGCGTACGTAATCGCGAACGTCGAGGTGCTCGACCCGGCTGGCTTCGAGGAATACCGCAAGCGCGTCCCGGGAACGATCGCGCAGTACGGCGGCCGCTATCTCGTGCGCGGCGGCGAGACCGAGACGAAAGAAGGCGGCTGGTCGCCGCAGCGCCTGATCGTTCTCGAGTTCGAGAGCCTCGCGCGCGCCCGCGAGTGGTTTGCGTCGCCGGAGTACGCGCCGCTGATCGCGCTTCGCAAGCGCAGCGCGAACACGCAGCTCATCTTCGCCGCGGGGGTGTGAGCGCCGGGAGCACCGCGCGCCAGGCGCGTTGGCTACGCGGCCTCCCACGCGCCGTGGAAGCCGTAAGGTTGAAGCGGCAGAGACACGCTCGCGATCGGACCCGCGGCGATGCGCTGCGCGTCGAACACGCACACCTCCGTGCGCCCGGCGAGGCCGTCGGACACGAGCGCGACCACCCAGCCGTCGTCGAGGCCCGCGGCGCCCGGCCGCGGCGCGAACACCGGCTCGCCGACGAACTGATGCTCGCCCGCGCTCCACACGTCGGTCGGGCGTTCGAGATCGACCGCATCCACGCGCGCGATCGAGTCGAACGGATCCGACTTGCTGCGGTCGGCTCGGGTCGAGGCATAGATCGCAGGCACAGCGAGGCCGTCGCGGTCCGGATGCACGCGCGGGAAATCGAGGCCGCAATCGGAGAGCTGGCGCCACGCAGCGTCGTCCGAGCCATCGCTCACGGTCGCGCGGTAGAGGCGCTGCGGCGGGCCGCCGTCCGGCAGTGCCGGGTCGAGTGGGCGCTTCGGGCCTTGGAAGCCGAACTCGTGGCCGAACTCGAACGACTCGAAGGCGCATAGATCGACGGCGAGCGTGCGCTCGTCGAGGTCGAAGGCGTTGGCGAAGTGAACCACGAACGAGCGCTGCGGCAGCGTCACGACCCGCGCGGGCCCCGGCCGCCCGCGCGGCACGAGGATCAGCGTGCCCGGCGCCTTGGCATCGGTCGCGATCGCATCGATTAGGGTCTTCTGGCCGATCTGCGCCTGCAGGAATACGCCGAGTCTCGCCTTCATCGGGTTTCCAGGCAGCACGTACCAGCGCGGCGTCACCACGAAATCGTGAATGAAGCGCGCGCCCGGCAGCGTGGCTTCGCGGGTCGCCACCTGCTTGCCCGCCGCATCGAACTCGCGAAACGTGAACGTGCTCTGCACGCCGAGCTTCATGTTGAGCCCGACCAAGCGCTGGGCTCGCGCGTCGATGCGCATGTGCGCGAGGAAGGCGCCCTCCGGCAGCGCGCCGCCGAAGGTCTCTTCGCCGCGCGTCGCGAGCGACTCGGGATCGACGGCGTAAGGGCGACCGCCCTCCCACGCGCAAAGCAGGCGGCCCGCCCACGGCACGATCGTGGTGTTGGCGACGTTGCGCAGGCCCGGCGCGAACCAGTTGCCCCACATGTGGTCTGAGCGATTCGTGCCGAGGCCGCGGTAGACGATCCTGCCGGCCGCGCGTTCGGCCTCGTAGGCGGGCGTGCGCACGAAGCGCGAGCGCAGCCGCGCGCCGCCATCGGCGCTGAAGTCGAGCGCGCGCGCGAAGCCGTGCCCATCGAACGGATGCGCGAGCCGGTCGCCGATCTGCGTCCAGCCGGGGCCGTTCTGGAGATGTCGACCGCCGCGCAACTCAGGCGGAATTGCGCCGCGCACCGCGGCCGGCGCAATGACGAGATCGAGCTCGCCTGGGGTTGCGGTCATCGCGGCATTCCAGGCGCGGGCGCGAGCGGACATCTCGGTCACTGGGTTCCTCTCGAGGTTTCAACGCGAACTCGGCTCGCAGCGCAGGTTGTTAGCGGAGTCGCATGCTACTCAACCAGCGCTCGCGCGAACGGGCGCAGGAGAACGAGATGAATCCGCCTCGAGGCGTCGTCGTGCAAGAGGCCGCGTGCCCGCTCGAAGGCTGGGACGACGCGGTGCGTGGCAGGCTGGTGTGGCGCACTTTGCTCAGCGGCGATCGCACGCCGAGCTCGCAGCTGACTCTCGGCGTGACCGAAGTGGGCGCCGGGCAACCGAGCCCGTTCCTTCCACATCGCCACGTCCAGAGCGAGATCTATTACGTGCTCGCAGGCGAAGGCATCGTGCACATCGACGGCGAAGAGCATCCGCTGCGCGCCGGCACGAGCGTTTTCATCCCGGGCGATACCTGGCACGGCGCGCGCAATACCGGCAGCGAAGTGCTGCGGCTGCTCTACGTGTTCGCGGCCGATTCCTTCAGCGACATCGAGTACGTCTTCCCGAGCGTGGCTCGCTGAGGCGCGGGTCGCGGCCGTGGTAGCGTGCGCACCGCAACACCCTCTCAGGAGCCCCCAATGAGCGGATTGAACCTTGGCGAAGCGATGCCCGAGCTGCTCGGTCGCTATCTGAAATTCTTCCGCCCCGCGCACGAAGAGGGCGCCGTGCCCGCGCGCATCAAGGAAATCGCGCGGCTCAAGATCGCGGCGCTCAACGAATGCGATACTTGAAGCTTCGCTCGCTACGCGTCGGCGACGCGTCAAGGGCTCGATGAGCAGACGGTGCAGCAGATCCACCTGCCCGAGGCCGAGCGCAGACTCGAGCCGCGCGACGCGCTCGCGGTGCGCTACGCGGAGAAGCTGGCGACGAACTTTCGCGCGGTGGACGCCGTGTTCCTCGCCGAGCTGCGCCAGCACTTCAGCGACGCCGAGATCGCGGAGCTCGGCTTCATGATCGGGCAGTACATCTCGTTCGGCCGCATGCTGGTGATCGCGGGATCCGACAAGGGCGCCTGCGAGATCTACGTCCCTAACTACTGAACACAGCTCGCCAGGAGCGCCCATGTCCCAAGATCTCGAGAACTACGAAGCCGTTTCGATCTACCGGCTGAACCCCGACATGCAGGAGCGCCTGCTGCGCACCGCCCGCGAGTGCGTGTTCAGCTGGTGCACCAAGGACAGCTGGCCGATCGGCGTGATCATGAGCTGTTACTGGAAAGAACGGAAGATGTGGCTCACGGCCGGCGCGCACCGGCACCGCATCGCCGCGGTGCAGCGCAACCCGCAAGTCTCCGTGTGCATAACGAGCACGGGCACCGACCTCGGCCCGAGCAAGACGATCACGATCAAGGGCCGCTGTCGCGTGCGCGAGGACCGCGAGACCAAGGACTGGTTCTACCGCGAGTTTGCGAACCATCTGCGCCGCGATGACAAGGCCGGGGCCGAGGCGTTCGCGAAGATGCTCGACTCGCCGCTGCGCGTCGTGCTCGAGGTGACGCC
>JANNDT010000118.1:0-4242 GCA_031387905.1 Deltaproteobacteria bacterium | reverse complement strand
GAGCGAGTGGAACGTGCTCGGGCGTATCGGCGGCGATTCGCCGCTGTCGCCCGGCGGCCGCGAGTACGCGACGAATCTCGCCGCACATGTGCGCGAGCATTTCGGCGCCGCGGGCGACCTCGATGTCTGGACGAGCACGCTGCGGCGCACGCAGCAGACCGCGGCGGCGATCGGCATCGAAACCGGCGAATGGCGCGCGCTCGACGAGATCAACGCCGGCGAGTGCGACGGCATGACTTACCCCGAGATCGAAATCTCGCTGCCGTCCGAGTTCGCAGCGCGCAGGCGCGACAAGCTCGCCTACCGCTACCCGCGCGGCGAGAGTTATCAGGACGTGATTCAGCGCCTCGACCGCGTGATCATCGAGCTCGAGCGCTATCGCACGCCCGTCCTCGTGATCGCGCACCGCGCCGTTCTGCGCGCGCTCTACGCCTATTTCCAACAACTGCCGCGCGGCGACGTCCCGCACATCGACATGCCGCTGCACACGGTCATCAAGCTCACACCCACCGCTTACAGCTGCCTCGAAGAGCGCACACCACTCGCGCCGCGGCCGAGTCGCAGGGAAGCTGGGGGCATCCCGTGAGACTCTACTGGTTTTGGTCGTTCAACCCGCAGAAGGTGCGCCTCGCGCTGCACGAACTCGGCGTCGCGCACGATCTGGTGTCCGTGGATCTTTTTCGCGGGCAGCAGCGCCACCCCGATTTTGCGCGCCTGAACCCCAACAAGAAGGTGCCGTTGCTCGAAGACGGCGAAGCAGTCATGTGGGAGTCGAACGCGATCCTCGCGTACCTCGGCGAACGCGAAGGGCGACTCTGGCCGAGCACGGCGGCCGGGCGCGGCGACGCCCTGCGCTGGTTGTTCTTCGAAGCGCGGCATCTCTCGGACGCGGTCGGCGCGCTCTGGTTCCCCGATTACGTCGCGCCGCAGGCCGGCATGCCCGTCGACGATGCGCGGCGCGCGCGCGGCGCGGAGGAGGCGGCCGACGCGCTCGCCATCGTGGAGGCGCAGCTCGCGAAAAGCGCGTTCATGACGGGCGACGGCTTCACGCTGGTCGACTGCTGTTACGGCGCCGTGCTCGACGCGCTCTCGCTCTCGCGCTTCGACCTCGCGCTCTACCCGAACGTGAACGGCTACCTCGCACGCTCGCGCGCGCGGCCCGCCTGGGCGAAGTGCGAGTTCCGCAGCCGGGAGACTCGATGACTTCGCCCGCGACAGCAAAGCTCCGCCAGCGCCGCATCTTCGTGACCGCCTCGCTCGCGCTCTTCACCGCGGGGCTCTCGTTCTCGCTGCGCGCCGCGGCGATCGCCGGCATCGAGCGCGAGATCCTGCGCGCTTTCGATCCGCTGCACTCGGGCGAACGCGCGGGCGCCCTGCTGGGCACCGCGTCGCTCGGCTTCGCCGCCACGCTCGCGTTCGCGACCGTGTTCCTCGACCGCATCGGCATGGGCCGCGCGCTCATGCTCGCCGGCGCGCTCTTCGCGCTCGGCACCGGCGTCGCAATTGGCGCGCCCGCGCTCGCGAGCGGCGGCGGCGGCGTTTATCAGGTTCTCTGGCTCGGCTTTCTCGCCTGCGGCCTCGGCTGGGGCTTCATGGAGGCCTCGATCAATCCGCTCACCGCAACGATCTATCCCGCCGACACGACGGCGCGTCTGAACGTGCTGCACGCCTGGTGGCCCGCGGGAATTATTGTCGGCGGCCTGATCGGCGTGGCGTCGGGCAGCTGGGCGTGGCGCTGGCAGACGCAGCTCGCGGCGACTTTCGTGCCCGCGCTCGCAACGATCGCGCTGTGCGCCGGCGTCGCGTTCCCACGCACCGCGCGCGCCGCTGCGGGCGTCGCGTGGGGCGAGATGTTCCGCGAGTTATTGCGCCGACCGATGTACTTCGTGTGGCTCGCGTGCATGTTCCTCACCGCGGCGAGCGAACTCGCGCCGGGCCAGTGGATCGATCTCACGCTCACGCGCACGGTGGGCATGCGCGGCATCTGGCTGCTGGTCTACGTGAGCGGAATGATGTTCGTGCTGCGCCACTTCGCCGGCCCGATCGCGCACCGCTTCTCGACCGTTGGAGTGTTATGGGGCTCCGCCGCGCTGGCGACCGCCGGGCTGTTCTTGTTGCCGCGCGCCGATTCCCCAATCACTGGGCTCGCGGCCGCCACGGTCTGGGGCCTCGGCGTGTGCTTCCTGTGGCCGACCATGCTCGCGAACGTCGCCGAGCGTTATCCGCGCGGCGGGGAACTCGCGATCGGCGGTATGGCGGTGGCGGGCGCGCTCGCGATCGAGCTGGTGCTGCCGCGCTTAGGCGCGATCTTCGACCGCGAGAAGCTCGCGCTCGCCGGCGGGCCAGACGCGCTCGCAGCGCTTACCGGCCCGCAGTTCGACGCGGTGCTGCAGAGCGCCGCGCAGGTCTCGTTCGAAACGCTCGCGCTGCTGCCAGCGGTCTTGATCGCGGTGTTCGGGGCGATCTGGGCGTGGGATCGGCAGCACTCCGGCAAATCTCCGCTTTAGCCCCGCGAGCGCTTCCCCGAGAAGGCTGTACAGTGCGGCCCGTTCGGCATCGCCGCTCCGTCCCGTTGGCCTTGGCGCTTCAGCGGTTCGACACACAAGCGCCAGGCTCCGCTGCTCGAGCACATCGCTCGCAGCATTCCCGGGGTTCAACTCTCAGGCACGCGCCTCGCGCGGAGCCCTGGCTTCAACGCAAAGCGTTGAGCCGGCTCTGCGTGCGCGTGCCGACCAAGGAAAACTCACTTGTCTTTTTCTGATCTACAGCTTCATCCCACTCTTCTGAAGAACGTCGCCGACCTCGGATTCACCGAGCCGACACCGATTCAGGCCGCCGCGATTCCCGCGGCGCTCAGCGGCCAGGACGTGCTTGCCTGCGCTGAAACAGGCAGCGGCAAGACCGCCGCCTTCCTGCTCCCGATCCTGCACGGCCTGCTCGCGCAGCCGCGCGGCGTGACGCGCGCACTGGTGCTCTCACCGACGCGCGAACTCGCCCAACAAATCGCCGACGATCTGCGCGATCTCGCGGGCCGCTCAGGCTTGCGCGGCGCCGCGATCTACGGCGGCGTCAGCATGGGCCCGCAGCGCGAAGCGTTCGTGCGCGGCGCCGACGTGATCGTCGCAACGCCCGGCCGTCTGCTCGACCACTTCTCGTACCCGTACGCGCGCCTAATGGGCCTCGAGACGCTCGTGCTCGACGAGGCGGACCGTATGCTCGACATGGGCTTCCTGCCCGACGTCAAGCGCATCCTCCGCCACCTACCGCCGCGCAAGCAGACGCTGTTCTTCAGCGCCACGATGCCGCGCGAGATCGCGGATCTGACGCGCGCGATTTTGAAGAACCCGGTCGAGGTTCAGCTCGCAGGCCGCGCGCGGCCGGCGGAACTTGTCACGCAGACGATCTACCCGGTCGGGGCGGAGCTGAAGGCGCCGCTACTCGCGGCGCTGCTCGAGAAGGGCGTGATTCGCGAGGCGCTGGTGTTCACGCGCACCAAGCACCGCGCGGATCGCCTGTCGGGTTGGCTCGGGCGCCAAGGCATCGCGGCCGAGCGCATCCACGGCAACCGCTCGCAGAGCGCGCGTCAACAAGCGCTCGATGGCTTCAAGGCGGGCAAGTTCCGTGTGCTGGTGGCGACCGACATCGCCGCGCGCGGCATCGACGTCCAGGAACTCGGCCACGTGGTGAACTTCGACGTGCCCAAGCTCGCTGAGGACTACGTGCACCGCGTCGGCCGCACGGGCCGCGCGAAGATGACGGGCTGTGCGTTCACGCTCGTCTCACCGCAAGAGCAGGGCGACATGACGCGCATCGAGCGCGCGCTCGGCGTGCGCGTTCCGCACGCGACGCTCGAGGGCTTCGATTACGGCGCGCGGCCCGAAGCGCAGCTCGAGGTTTCGCGCACGGATCGCATCAACGCGATTCGCGCGCAGAAATCGCGCGAGCGCTCGAATCGCTCGCAGGGCGGGCACGCCCCGCGCGGCGGCGCACATCACGGCGGGCACAGTGCGCATCGCGCGCAGCAAAGCCACGCGCCGGTTCACCCGCGCGGCGAGCACGGCGACGCGCCGCGGCCCGAGCACGTACTGCCGCACCAACCCGGCCGCGGCCGCCGACGCCGCCCCGGCGCCGCGCGCAGCCCGAGCGCCTATTAAGGCAACTCGGGGACGTTCTTGGGGGGAGTTAAGGGAAGAACGTCCCCCCTGCGTGCCGGGTGGGGGGCGCGCGGCGGGTCCGCGCGGG
>JANNDT010000447.1:0-2921 GCA_031387905.1 Deltaproteobacteria bacterium | reverse complement strand
ACGATGCCGCGCGCCAAGCCGGCCGCTTTGTGTGCGCGCCCGAGGAGCTCTACGCCGGCGCGGATTCCCTAATGGCTGCGCTCGAGGTGCGGCGCGCGATCGCGCTCGAGCGGCTCGAGGTGCAGTCGCCGGGCGCGCGAGTGATAAAAGCCTTCGGACACGACGCGCTCGCAGCCCCGCTGCGCGCCGGCCGCGGCGAAGCGCGTCCGCTCGAGCCACTCGCGCGCGCGCTCGCTGGCTTCGCGCGCGAGGGCATGCGCTGCGTAATCACCGCCGCCGCGCTCTCCAGCGCCGAGCGCACGCGCGCGCTGCTCGGCGAGTACGGGCTCGCTGCCACGCTCGCGCGCGAGCCCGCGCCGCACGCTGCGTGGTCGGCGCCCGGCGCGATCGAAGTGCGCCTCGCCGATCTCAGCGAAGGCTTCGTGCTCGCGGACGAGCGGCTCGTCGTGCTCACGGAAGAAGAATGTTTTGGCCCGCGCGAGAAACGCCGCACCACTCAGGCGTTGGTGGACGGCCTCGCGCTCGAATCGCTCGGGCAACTCAGCCCCGGCGATTTCCTGGTGCACGCCGAACACGGCATCGGCGTGTACCGCGGGCTCGTGCTGCTCGAAGTCGGCCGCACGCGCGACGAGTTTCTGCGCATCGAGTACGAAGGCAACGACCGGCTGTTCGTACCCGTGCATCGGCTGAACCTCGTTACGCGCTACGTCGGCAACGAGGGCGCGCCGCCGCCGATCGACAAACTGGGCGGCGCGAGCTGGGAAAAAACCAAGAGCGGCGTGCGCCGTAAAGTTCGCGACATGGCGCGGCAGTTATTGGCGGTGCACGCCGCGCGCGAGCTCGCGCCGGGCTTCGCGTTCCCGCCGCGCGACCGCGCGCTCGAAGAGTTCGAGGCGCGCTTCCCGTACGAGGAGACGCCCGATCAGTACGCGGCGATCGAAGACGTGCTCGCCGATCTCGCGCAGCCGCGCCCCACGGATCGCCTGGTGTGCGGCGACGTCGGCTACGGCAAGACGGAGGTCGCCGCGCGCGCCGCGCATCAGGTAGTGATGGCAGGCAAGCAGGTCGCGGTGCTCGTCCCAACCACTGTGCTGTGCCAGCAACACTTCGAGACGTTCTCGAAGCGCTTCGACGGCTTGCCCGCCACGGTGGCGGCGCTCTCGCGCTTCGAGTCTCCGAAGGAGACGGCCGCCACGCTCGAAGGGCTCGCGAGCGGGCGCATCGACATCGTGATCGGCACCCACAAGTTGTTGGGCAAGAACACCGCCTTCCACGACCTCGGCCTGCTCGTGGTCGACGAAGAGCACCGCTTCGGCGTCGCGCACAAGGAGCGCATCAAGGAGCTGAAGCAATCGGTGGACGTGCTCACGCTCACCGCGACGCCAATTCCGAGAACGCTGCAGATGGCGTTCAGCGGCCTGCGCGACATGTCGGTGATTCAGACGCCGCCGCCAAATCGAATCGCGATCCGCACGCAGGTTTGCCGCTTCGACGAATCGCTGATCCGCGAGGCGATTCTTCGGGAGACCCGGCGCGGCGGGCAGGTGTTCTTCGTGCACAACCGCGTCCAGACGATCGGCGCGCTCGCCGATCTGCTCGCGCGCATCGTGCCCGAGGCGAAGGTGATGGTCGCTCACGGCCAGATGCCCGAACGCGAACTCGAAGACAAGACCTACGCGTTCTTCCACGGCCAGGCCGACGTGCTGCTCTGCACGACGATCATCGAGAGCGGCGTCGACGTGCCGCGCGCGAACACGATCCTGATCGATCGCGCCGACGCGCTCGGCCTCGCGCAGCTCTACCAGCTGCGCGGACGCGTCGGCCGCGGCGGCCAGCGCGCCTACGCCTACCTGCTCATCCCCGGCGACGCCGCGCTCAACAAGGACGCGCGCCGCCGCCTCGAAGCGATCCAAGACTTGTCCGCGCTCGGCTCGGGCTTTCGGCTCGCGAACATGGATCTCGAGATCCGCGGCGCGGGTAACTTGTTAGGCGCCGAGCAATCCGGCAACCTCGGCGCGGTCGGCTACGAGACTTACACGGAGCTGCTCGAAGAAGCCGTGAACGAACTGCGCGGCAAGCAGCGCGAGATCGCAGTCGATCCCGAGATCCGCCTCGGCGTCCCCGCGCGCTTGCCCGAGGCCTACGTCGCCGACGTTTCGCAGCGACTGGTCCTGTACAAGCGCCTCGCGAGCGCGCCCGACGACGCCGAGGCCGACCGCCTGCGCGACGAGTTGCTCGACCGCTTCGGCCCGCTTCCGAAGGAGGCCGAGAACCTGCTCGCCGTAATTCGGCTGAAGATCGCCGCGCGCTCGCTCGGCATCGCGCAGGTCCTCCTCGACGGCCCGGATCTGGTGTTCACCGCCGCGCCCACCACGCGCGTCGATCCCGCGAAGCTGCACGCGCTTGTCACGCGCCGCCGCAGCGACCTGCGCGTAATGCCCGACCAGCGCATCCGCACCGCAGTGCGCGATCGCGAGCCGAGCGCGCTGTTCGCGCGGGCGCGGCAGGTGCTCACAGAGCTGGGCGCGGCGTAGGGCTTTTCTTCAGCCCGCGATGAACGACTCGAGCTCCCGATGCGCCGCATCGTCCGTCACCTGGCGCGGCGGGTGCTTCATGAAGGCCGACGAGGCGCCGTGCAGCACGCCTGCGATGCCGCGGTCGAGCGCGAGTCTCGCGCAGCGAATCGCGTCGATCGCGACGCCGGCCGAGTTCGGGGAGTCCTCCACCGAGAGCCGCAGTTCGAGGTTCATCGGAATGTCGCCGAACAGGCGGCCCTCGATGCGCAGGAAGCAGACCTTGTTGTCGTTCTGCCAGGGGACGTAGTCGCTGGGGCCGATATGGATACTGTCGCTGTCGAGCCGTTCGGCCGCCACCGACTGCACCGCCTCGGTTTTCGAGACTTTCTTCGACGCGAGGCGTCG
>JANNDT010000354.1:0-10528 GCA_031387905.1 Deltaproteobacteria bacterium | reverse complement strand
GACGATCGCGCCGGTGAGCCCAGCGCCGATCACCGCGAACGTGACGATGTCGAGCACGACGAGCCCCGAGCCCATCGTCTTCGCGACCGCCGTGCCGAACACCGCCATCGCCGCGAAGTTCCAGAACGAGGCCCAGACCACTGCCTGGCCGGGCGAGAGCACGCGCGTCGAGACGACGGTCGCGATCGAGTTGGCGGCGTCGTGAAAGCCGTTGATGAAATCGAACGCGAGCGCGAGCAGTACGAGTGCGCCGACGACGAGCAGCCCGGTGTCCATGGCTCAGTGCTTCCCTCGTCCCTGCGAGTACGCGAACGCCAGATTGTCTCGAAGCACCGAGGCCACTGTTCGACTCCGCTCGCTGTCGCTCGCTGCGCGCTTCGCTTGCTAGGAGTGCTTCACGTACACCGCTTCGAGCACCTTCGCGACGTCTTTGCAGCGGTCCGTCGCGCCCTCGAGCATGTCGAGGATCTCCTTCCACTTGATGACTTGGATGGGATCCTTCTCGTCCTCGAAGAGTTGGCCTACGCCCGTGGTGTACGCGCCGTCGGCTTGGTTCTCGATGTTCGAAATCTCCCGCACGGCGGACCTAACATCCTCGCCCTTGCCGAGCGCGGCCACGGCGCGCTGCATTTCGTCGCAAGCCGAGACGATCGAGCGCGCGAGCTGCCGGGCCGCCGGGCGCACGTGCTCGATGCGGTAGAGCCGCAGCATGTCCGCCGACGCGTCGATGTCGTCGATCACGTCGTCGAGCGCGCGCACGAGCGCGTGAATGTCCTCTCGATCGATCGGCGTCACGAAGGTCTTGTGAAGGCGCTGCAGGATGTCCGCCGAGATCTCGTCGCAGCGGTGCTCGACGACTTTGATCGCCGCGGCCTTCTCCCAGACTGGATGCTCGGGCGCAAGCATCTCGTCGAGCAGAGCCGCGCCCTTTCGGATCTCCACCGCCATCGCAGTGAAATCATCGAAGAATTTCTCTTCGCGCGGGATCAAGCGAAATGCCATCGCAACCTCCAAACGCGGCGCACTCTATCAGCGGCCCCCGCCCCGGCCCTGAGAATCTTCCCTGAATTCTCGTCGCTGGAAGCAAACAGCCTCGGGCGACCTCAATCCAACAGCAGCGCTCCGGCCACCGCGGCCCCCGCGACGATCCATACCACCGCGGTCTTCGCCTTCCAGCGGAACGCGGCGAACAGCGCGACCGCGAAGATCGCCACGGTTGCGAGAGTTGGGCGGCTGTTGAACGTCTCGCGCGCCAGCGAGAGCGCGGTCACTGCGATTAGGCCCACGACGCCCGCGGTAATGCCATCGAGCAGCGCGTGCGTGCGGCGCTGCTCGACCAACCGCTCCACCCATTGGTGCCCAATCAGCGTGAATGCGAACGCGGGTAGAAATACGCCCGCAGTGAGCGCGAGCGCACCGGCCGTGCTGGCGCCGAGGTAGCCGACAAACGTTGCGAAGATCACGAGCGGCGCGGGCAGAATGCCGGAGAGCGCGAGGCCGTCGAGGAACTGCGCGTCGCTCATCCAGCCAGCGGGGCCGACGGCGTCGGCGCGCAGGAATGGGATCACGGTATAGGCGCCGCCGAACGTGAGCAGCCCGCTGCGCAGGCCGGTGACGAAGAGCGCGAGCACGCTCGGCCCGACCACGCTTGTTATCGGAACGGCGCTCGCGCTGAGCGGGAGAAACGCGAGCGCGTGCGATGCGCCCGGCGCCGCGCCGCGCGCCGTCACATAGGCGAGGCCCGCGAGCGGCAGCACCACCGCAAAGCTCACGCCGAGCCCGGTCGCGATCGCCGCAAGCGCGGCGATCGAGAACAGCCAGCGATCGTGCAACGCGTGGCTGCCGATGCGGTGCACGGCGCGCACGATCAGCGCGACGACTGCGGGCTGGCAGCCCGCGAACGCCGCCGCGAGCGCGCTCGTCTGCAAGTCGAAGCGCACGTACGCGACCGAGAGCGCGAACATCAACACGAAGCCCGGCAGCATGAAGCCGAGCCCCGCGAGCAAGCCGCCGATACGGCCGCCGGCGCGCGAGCCGAAGTAGACGCACAGCTCGTGCGCCTCGGGGCCCGGCAGCACCTGATAAACCGCGAGCACGCGGTTGAAGCGCGCCGGCGAAATCCAGCGTTCCTCGTCGACGAGTTCCTGGCGGATCATTGCGATCTGCGCGACCGGCCCGCCCCAGGCGAGCGCGCCGAAGCGCAGGAAGCGCAGGAAGAGACGCGCGAGCGGTTCCTGTGGCGTCGTGGGCTCGGCGTCGCCCTCCGAAGCCGCGCGCGCTTCAGCCATTCGGGTCTTCGTAGAACACGTAGCCCGCCGCGTAGTCGCTGAACTCGAAGTAAACCTTGCGCTCGTCCGGGTCGGCGACGCCGTTCAGGTTCGCGTCGAGCACGCCGTAGCCGAAGCGGTACGGGCGCGGCACGCCGTCATCGGTGCCCTTCGCGGTCGAGAGCTTGTCGATCTGCAGGAAGCGTTTCATCAGCTTGTCGCCGGCGTAGATCTCGAGCACGCCGTTCGTGCCGGTCCAGTTCTGGACGGCGCGCCCGAGTTTGTTTTGGGTTTCCTGCGTGCAGCCGAACGCGAGCCCGTTGGCTGCCAGGAGCAAGCCGAATGTCGCGGTCGCAATGCGTCGTGTGGTCATCTGCGTTCCCTCCTTCGATCGAGCGCGCGAAAGCTCGCGCACGGTAGCGGGAGCGCGGCTGTAACGTTTCACGATGGCGGCGCGTGAGACTCGTATGACCGCGGTAGCCACACAGGCGCTGGCCTCGGGCGTCGACGCGCTGTTCCGTTCGCACGAGCGCGCGCTCTTTGGGCTCGCGTATCGCATGACCGGCTGCGCCGCGGATGCGGATGAGATCGTGCAGGAAACCTTCACGCGCGCGCTGGCCTCGCCGCCCGCGCGTACGGACGAGCCGTGGGCGCCGTGGCTGGTGCGCGTGGCCACGAACCTCGCGATCGACGTGCTGCGGAGGCGCCGGCGGCGCGGCGAAATCGCGACGTGGTTGCCCTCGCCACACCCGTTTGCGGAGGACGGCGAGAGCCTCGCCCTGCCCGAGCCGCGCGAGCGCGAACCCGACGCGCGCTACGAGCGGCTCGAGAGCGTCACGTTCGCGTTCCTGCTCGCGCTCGAAGCGCTCTCGCCACGCCAGCGCGCGGCGTTGTTATTGCGCGATGTGTGCGGCTATTCCGCGGGCGAGGCGGCCGCCGCGCTCGGCGCGAGCCCCGAGAGCTTGCGCGTGCTCCACCACCGCGCGCGCCGCGCGCTCGCCGCGTACGACCGCGCGCCCGTCCTGCCCGACGCAGCGCTCGCCGCGCGCACGCGCAGCGCGCTCGAAGGGCTCGTGCAGCGCCTGGTCGCCGGCGACATCGCGGGGCTCGAGGCGCTGCTCCGCGACGACGTGCGCACCGTGACTGACGCGGGCGGCGAGTGGAACGCGCTGAAGGGTGTGCGCTCGGGCCGTCTCGGCGTGATGCGTTTTCACCTGCGGGTCACGGCGCGCCGCGGCGCTGGCGTGCGCATCGCGCCGTGCTCAATGAACGGGCTGCCCGCTCTCGCGATCTGCTTCGCGCAGGCAGGTCCGCGCCAAGCGCCGCGCGTGCTGATGCGCTGCGAGATCGACGCCGAGGGCCGCATCCGCGCGATCCACTCGGTGCTCGCGACGCGCAAGCTCGCCGCCGTGCGCTTCGACCTGTAACGAAACGCAGGCCAGGCGCGTGCTTCTTCTCAAAGAGGAGGACGCATGGACTTGTTGTGGGTCTCGCTGACACTGCTCGCCGTCATCGCGCTCGAGCGCACGCGCCTGCGCCGCGTGCCAGCAGCGTTCCTGCGCCCGCACTTCGCTGCCGATTTCGCGTTCTACGCGACGGGCGCGGTTGCCCTCGGGCTTGGGATGCGCGCCGCGGCCGAGCGGGCGGCGCTCGCGCTTGGCGTTCCGCCGCTGCCCGCCTGGCCAGCGCTCGCGACGTTCGCGCTAACGCTCGCGCTCTACGACCTCGGCGCATGGCTCGCGCATCGCGCCATGCATCGCGTCCCGTTCCTGTGGCGAGCGCACGCGGTACACCACGCGAGCCCGCATCTCGATTGGCTGGCGGCGTTCCGGATGCACCCGATCGAGTACGCCATCCGGCATGCGCTCTCGCCGGTGGCGCTGCTGTTGTTGGGCTTCCCGGCGGCGCACATCGGCCTCGCGACGATCCTCGCCGGCGGCTTTGCTGCGCTCGTCCACGCGAACCTGGACGTACGCTGGCACGCCCTCGAATGGCTTGTGATCACGCCGCGCGTGCATCACCTGCATCACGCCCCCGAGACGAGCGACCGCAACTTCGGCGCGATCCTCTCGGTGTGGGACCGGCTCGCCGGCCGCCTGCTGTGCGCCACTGCGCCGCGCAACGCGGTGCTTGGCGTGCCGGGCGAGCTCGCCGCGCACCCGCACACGTATTGGGCTCAGCTGGCAGCGCCGTTCGAGCGCGACGCCCGCCGCGTCAGCGCGGTGGGTTCGCCGCAGGCGTCGTGATGCGCACCGGTACGCCCGCGCTCACCAGCGAGGCGCGCGCTACGCGCTCCCAGTCGACGCGCGCAACCTGCACGCCCGCAGCCTTCGTAACGCCCGCGCGCAAGTCGCGGGCCGGCTCGCGCTCGAACTTGCCCGTCTCGTCGAGCGTGAGCGCGTTCTCCTTGTCCGGGTGCACTTCGAGGTACAGCTCGCCCGCGACCCAGCCGAGCTTCACGGGCTCGTGCACCACGCGGACTCTCGTGCCCACCTGTGCCAGCGCGAATAGTTCCTCGATGTGCGCGGGATAGAGCCGGATGCAGCCGCGGCTCGAGTGTCGGCCGACGCCGCGCGGATCGTTCGTTCCGTGAATCAAATAGGAAGGCCAGCCGAGGTAGAGCGCGAACAGGCCGAGGCGGTTATCAGGGCCAGGCGGAATCGCGGCCTTCAGGGTCGGGTCGTCGCGCCGCGCGGTCGGGCCCGGGTACCAAGTCGGGTTCGCTTTCTTGCGCGTCACCTGGGTCGAGCCGACGGGCGTCGCGTAGCCCTCTTTGGCGATGCCGATCGGGTAGCTGCGCGGCGCGGCGCCCGGCGCGAAGTAATAGAGCCGCAAATCGCCGGTGTTGACGACGATGCCCTCGCGCGCGCCGGACGGCAGCAAGTGCACGTCGGGAACCACGATGCGCGCGCCCGGCGTGGGCACCCACGGATCGATGCCTTGGTTCGCGGCGACGAGTTCCACGTATCCAACGCCGAGCGCGGGCGCGAGATCGACGAAGGTGTCTTCCGCGAGCGCTTCGCGGAACGCGAGGCGACCGATTAGGTCCGCGGACGGCGGCGGGTTCTCGAGGAAGTGCGGCGCCGGCGCCGTCGGGCCCGGCGTGGGCGCGGGCAGCACCGCGCAGCCCGCGCTCAGCGCGAGAGCACTGGCGAGCGTCACGCGCGCCCAGCGATTAGGGCTGAATCTCGATCGGCGTGCCGTCGGGCACGAGTTCCCAGATCTCATCGATCTCCTCGTTCGTGACCGCGATGCAGCCGTCGGTCCAGTCGAAGCGCGAGTGTTCGCTGCCCACCCAAGCCGCGTCTTCGGGCAGGCCGTGGAGCATGACCTCGCCGCCCGGCGCCGCGCCAGCTTCGCGCGCGCTGCGCACGTCGGCCGCGTTTGGATACGAGATATGGAGCGAGCGGTGGTACGAGCTGCCGCCGTTGCGCCCGTCGATCACGTACTGGCCTTCGGGCGTGCGGGCGTCACCGACGCGCTGCTTGTCGCCAACGGGCTCGCGCCCGAGCGCGACGCGGAACTCGCGCACCGGGTAGCCCGCGAACCAGAGCGAGAGCCGCCGCGCGCCCTTCTCGACGAGCACGCGTTCCATTTGCGGCACGATGCGCCCCGCGGCGACGTCGTCCGCGCAGCTGTTCGGCTGCTCCGCTCCGTTCGCGGGCTCATCCCGCCCGGCGAGCCCGCTCTTACTTGTGCAGAGAGCGTTGAAAGATGCGGTCCGCTTTTTCGCTCGCCGTCTTCGCCTCCATAGCTGCGGCATCCGCCGCAACGCGCGCCGCGCTGGCTTCTTGCTGAGCCGCAGCCGCCGCCGCCTTCGCGTCTTCCGCGAGGCGCTTCGCTTCGGCCGATTCCGCGCGCGCCGCGGTGACGTCGCTCTGCAGCTGCGTCATGTCCGAGGTCGAGGCGCAGCCGGCGGCGCCGAGCGCGCCCGCCAATGCCAACACTGAGATCAACTTCCGCATGCATTCACTCCTGGTCGTCGCGCGCCGTGTGTGCGGCGCGGGTTTCGTTTCGAACAGCACCGCGCGCAACTCTCGCTGGCCTCGCCGCGCGCTTCTGTGACGCGGGGCACGCCCGGCATTGAATGCGCTCATGGGCCGGGCTACTCCGCGCGACGTGAGCGAGCAGCCGCCGTCCCGCGCCTACGCGAATTACGTCCTCGCGCTGCTCACGGCGAGCTACGTCGTCAACTACCTCGACCGCTACGTGCTCTCGATGCTGGCGGGTCCGATCAAGGCAGAGCTCGGCATCTCCGACGGCGAGATGGGCTTCCTGCTCGGCCCCGCCTTCGCCCTGCTCTACACCGGCCTCGGCGTGCCGGTCGCCTGGCTCGCGGATCGCCGCTCGCGCCGCAACCTGATAACCGCGGGCTTGGTGGTGTGGAGCGCGTTCACTGGGCTCTCCGGGCTGTCGCGTTCCTACGTCGAGATTGCGCTGACGCGTTTCGGCGTCGGCGTCGGCGAAGCGGCCGGCGCAGCGCCCGCCCACTCGTTGATTGCGGATTACTTCCCGCCCGAGCGGCGCGCGACCGCGCTCTCGATCTTCCAGATGGGTGTGCCGATCGGAATGATGCTCGGCACGCTGATCGGCGGCCTGCTGGTCGCGCCACTCGGCTGGCGCAGAGTGTTCCTGCTCGTCGGGGCGCCGGGCATCGCGATCGCGCTGTTGTTGCGGCTGACCGTGCGCGAGCCCGAGCGCGCGCTGCCCGAGCGCGGCCAATCGCTCGGCGACGCGGTCGAGAGCCTGTTCGACAGCATTCACATCTTGCTGCGCATCCCGACTTTCCGCGCGATCGCTCTCGGCGGCATGTTCGCGTCGATCGCCGGCACGGGCTTCGGCTTCTGGTTGCCGCAGATGTTCGTGCGCTCGCATCAGATGTCGCTTGCCGAGTTCGGCATGAATTATGGAATCGTGAACGGCGTCGCGGGCATCGCCGGCACGCTGCTCGCGGGCACGCTCGCCGATCGCCTCGCGCGACAAGGCCCGCGCTGGCGGCTGCGCGTCGCCACCGCTTCCGTCGCGCTCTCGATGCCGCTGCTGATCGCGATCTGCGCCGTGCCGAATCCGCACACCGCGGTCTGGCTCTCGGTGCCGAGCGGCATCGTCGGCGCGGGCTATGCGCCCGTGCTGTTCGCGATCGCGCAGAGCCTCGCGCCCGCGAGACTGCGCGCCGTCACATCCTCCGTGCTGATCCTGTTCATCACGGGCGGCGGCATGCTGATCGGCCCGTGGCTGCTCGGCGCGCTCAGCGATCTGCTGACGCCGCGCTTCGGCGACGAATCGCTGCGCGTCGCGATGATCGCCGTGCTCGCGACCATGAGCTTTGGCGTGATCTCGCTGCTGCGCGGCACGCGAACCCTGATGAGTGATCTCGAGAAAGCCGAGCGTGATTCGCGATGAAGTACGTGCGCCTCTCGCTGGTGGTACTCGCTCTTTGCGGCGGCCGAGTCGCCGCGGAGCCCACGGTGCCGATCCCCGTCGCACGCGTTTCGCCGCAGTATCCCGTGGCACAAGCGCAGTCCGGCATGGAAGGGTGGGTCGGCGTGAAGTTTCGACTCACGCCGGACGGACGCGTCGCGGATCCGTTCGTCTCCGACTCGAGCGGGGAGATCGCGTTCGAACAATTCGTGCTACGCGCGGTGTCGCAGTGGAGATATGCGCCGCTCCCGGCGAGTGAGCCGCAACGCGACCGCTGCGGAATCGAGGTGCGTCTGTCGCTCGCGTTGGGCCAATCGCGGCCGCGGCGCGAGTTCCGCAAGCGCCTCGATGCGGCGCACCGCGCTCTCGCGCAAGGCGACCTCGCTGCAACGCGCACCCTCTCCGAGCAACTCGACGAGCGCCGGATTCCCGAGCACGCGCTGCATCGTGAGCTCGAAGCCGACCTCGCAGCGGCGAGCGGCGATCTCGACACCGAGGCCCTGGCGCTCGAGCGCGCGCGTCACTACGGAGACGGCTCGGGCCTCAGCCTGAGCAAGCGCAAGCCATCCGCGCGCTACCTCGCCATCGGCCAGCGGAGCGCCCGAGTTCTCTATGACCTCGGGCAGATCGGCAAGTCGCTCGCCGCGATTGACAGCCTGAGACGTGAAGGCGCCGTCCCGACCGAGCTCGCGGCGCTCGAAGCTCAGCTGCGTGCGCGAGTGAGCGCGCCAGAAGCGCTCGTCACACCAGGCGTGACTCGCCGGCTCGCGGCATCGCACAGCGCACCCGCCACTTGGTCGGCTCCGCTCCTACGCCAGCGTTTCCGCGTGGAGCCCGAGTCGGGCTGGATCGAACGCGTCGACGTGTGCTGCGCGAACGCGACCTTCAGCTTCGACGCGGGCAGCGGTGAGCAGCGCCTCCCCAGTGGCGCATCCGAGTGCAAGCTATTGGCGTTCGGCACGGAAGGCTCGCGCCTGACGCTCGTCGAGCTCGCGAGCGAGCAAGCTGCGACGCCGAATCCCTAAGCGCTCGCCGCCAGCGCCCCGGCCGCGAGCGCCTGTGCCGGCCGCGCGATCTGCTGCTGCGCGCGCGGAACTTCGGCTTGCAGCTTCGGCATGACCTCGGCCGCGAAGCGCCGGCACTGCTGCTCCGCCAGCGCGTAGGGCATCCCGCCGTAGCTGAACATCGAGACGAACGCCTCGGCGCCGGTGAGCCGCCGCAGCTCGAGGATCTTCTCGTGCACCTGCTTCGGCGTGCCCCACGGATGCAGGTTCGCGAAGAACTCGATGCCGGCATCGACGCCGCCCGGCGCGCGCATCTTCGCCTGAATCTGCCCGTACATCTCGTAGCCCTTGAGGCCCTGGAGATGCGTGCCGCCGAGTTCGTAGTGATCGACGACCGTTTGGTAGTACCGGCCGATGTATTTCATCGCCTGCTCCTTGGCGGCGAGTTCGTCGTCGTCGATGAACACCCAGCCCGAGACGATCGGCGGCGGCGCTTCGGCCTTGTTCACTTCGCGATAGATCTCGCGGTAGGCCGCGAGTTCGCGCACGACGTGGGGCCAAGGCTTCTGCGGAACGATCAGGATGCCGACGCCGAGCCGCGCCATCAGATCCGAGGATTCAGGCGAGACGGCCGCGGCGTAAGCGCGCCCGCGGAACGATTTGAACGGGCGCGGGCGGATCTCGCGGCGGACTTGCTGGATGTGCTTGCCGTTGAACTCGACGTAGCCGCGCTCGAGCCCCTCGAGCAGCATTTGCGCGCTCTCGGTGAAAATCTCGCGGCTGTCGGCTTGGTTGACGCCGAAGCCTTCGAACTCGACGCGCCCGAGGCCGCGGCCAATGCCGAGGATGAAGCGGCCGTTCGACATGTGATCGAGCACGCTGATCTGCTCGGCGACGCGAATCGGGTCGTGCCACGGCAGCACCACCACCATCGAGCCGAGTTGAATGCGCTGGGTGCGCCCCGCGAAATAGGTGAGGTGCTGGAGCACGTCGGGGCACATCGTGTAATCGGTGAAGTGGTGCTCGACACCCCACAGCGACTCGTAGCCGAGCGGCTCGGCGAGATCGCCGATCGCGAGTTCGCGCTGCATCACCTCGCGGTCGGTGCGTCCTTCGCCGATGCCCTGATAAACGATGCCCATTCCGACGTGCATGTGGGTCTCCAAGTGGTCGCCCCACGGTAGACCAAGATGCGGAGCCGCGAACAAGCCTTGTGCCCAGCGCGCGTGGGTGGCTCGCGGCTATTGTGCGCGGCCATGCGCGCCTTCACGTGGGCTTGGCTGCTGTACGGAGTCTGCGAAACGCTGCTCGCGATCGCGTGGCCCGCGCTGCGAGCGCGCCTAACGGGTGGCGCGTTCGGCCACGAGCCGTGGGCGACCGCCGCGCTGCTGGCGTTCTATCCGCTCGCGGGCGCCGCGCTCGGCGCTCTCGTGGAGCGTGCGTTGCGCCTGCGCGAGCCGGCGCTCGCGCTGCTCGCTTCGGGCAGCGTGGTGGCGGCGCTGTTCGCGAGCCTCGTCGCGCGCGGCGATCTCGGGCGCTCGGGCATCGTGGTCGGCGCGGGCTTCGCGGGGTTGTTCGTGCTGGCTGCGCACGACGCGCGCCGCGCCGGCGCGAGCCGCGGGCGCTGGTTGTTCGCGACGCCGTGGATCGCGGTGCCACTCGTGGTCATTACGCTCTGGCTGCTGCGCGACTTGTTGGTGGAAGCCCCGCTCGTGAAGCGGCTCGCCGCCTGCACCGCGTTCGCTGCGCTCTGGCTCGGGCTCGCGTGGTTCGCGCGCAGGGCTCTCGCGCGCGCGTGGGGCGGCGCGCGCAGCTTGCTGCCCGCCGGCCTCGGCG
>JANNDT010000353.1:0-3390 GCA_031387905.1 Deltaproteobacteria bacterium | reverse complement strand
TCGTCGGTCAGGTCGGCGAACGCGTCGATGCGCTTTTGGTCGACCAGCGTCCACTCGGAGGCCCCTAGGTCTTTGCCGACCAGCGCCTTGAACTCGTCGATCGTGATCGCCTTGGTGGGGCCCTGCATGTGCGCTCCTCAGGTTGAGGCGCGCAGCTTACTCCGGGCCGCCGCGCTCCGAGCCGTCCGTCAGCAGCTGAGCGGCCTCTAGTTCCGGCAGTGCTTCCACTTTGCCGAGCCGGCCCTGGATGAAGCGAGTTTTGCGCGTCGCATCCCCGAGCGTGCTGGAGGCTTCCTGCAACTTCTTGTCGACCTTGTCGAGCAGCAGCGCGAACTGCCCGAACTGCGCCTTGACCGCGCCGAGCATCTGCGAGACCTCGGTGGTGCGCTTCTCGATCGCGAGCGTGCGGAAGCCCATCTGCAAGCTGTTGAGGATGGCGAGCAGCGTGGTCGGCCCGACGACCACGACCTTCAGGTCGCGCTGCAGCGTCTCGACGAGCCCCGGCCGCCGCAGCACTTCGGCGTAGAGCCCCTCGGTCGGCAGGAAGAGCAGCGCGAAGTCGGTGGTGTGCGGCGGCGAGACGTACTTGTCGCGGATGCTCTTCGCCTCGTTGCGGATGCGCGTCTCGAGCGCGCGCCCGGCTTCTTCCGCGGCGAGCAGATCGCTGCGCTCGATCGCAGCTTGGAGGCGCTCGTAGTCCTCCTGCGGAAACTTCGCGTCGATCGGCAGCCAGAGCGGCGCGCCTTCGGGACCGTTCGGCATGCGCACGGCGAAGTCGACGCGATCGCTCGAGCCGGCGCGCAGTTGCACCTGCTTCGCATACTGGCTCGCTACAAGGCAATGCTCGAGCAGCGCGTCGAGCTGGGTCTCGCCGAAGCCGCCGCGCGTCTTCACGTTCGTGAGCACGCGCTTCAGATCGCCGACGCCGACCGCCAGCGACTGCATCTCGCCGAGCCCCTTGTGCACGGCTTCGAGCCGCTCGCTCACTTGCTTGAACGCGACGCCGAGCCTTTCTTCGAGCGTGCTCTGCAGCTTCTCGTCCACCGTCGCGCGGATTTCGTCGAGCTTCTTCTGGTTGTCGTCCTGCATGCCGCGCAGGCGCGCATCAATCGAATCGCGCGAGCGCTCGAGGTTCTGGTCGAGCGTGTTGCCGATGTCGCGCAGCGTGCCGCTGACTTCTTGGCGGCTGCGCAGCAGCTCGTCGCGCAGCGTGCGGTCGCTGCGCTCCTGGCCGCGCGCGAGTTCCTCGAGGCGCGGCGCCAGCACGGCAGCCGGGTCGCGCTCGCCGCGCCGTAACAACGCGAGCAGCATCGCAGCGCACGCCGCGAGCAAGCACCCGACCGCTATTGCAGCAGCGAGCAGAGCAATCTCGACGAGTTCCATCTCACCTCCCCGCGTTTTTCCCGGATTCGATCCAATGCCCGGGCGAACTCCGAGCGGGTCGCGATGTGACCAGCGTGCGGGGCGGGTGTGTCACCGGCGGTCACAGCCCGGCCGGTCACACGGGGACGTTCCACGACGAAAACGCCTGCCCGCGCCGGCATGTCGTTCGCGGGTTTCGTCGTGGAACGTCCCCATTCGAGATTTGCGCCCGGGGACGTTGGACGACGAAACCCTCGCGGCGTTGGCGTGGGCAGTGGCGGGCGTGTTTCGTCGACCAACGTCCCCTTCAGATCCTCATCTCGCGCCATTTGCCGGAGGCGAAGCGCCAGAGCAGGCCGCCGGCGAGCAGGGCCACGTAGATGACGCCGCCGACGTAGGCGCCGTCGAGGCCGTATCCCATGCGCACGCCGAAGAACCAGGCGAGCGGCACGAACACGCCCCAGGCGAGCGCGGTCTGCCACAGAAACGGCCAGCGCGTATCGCCCGCGCCGCGCAGCGCGCCCATCGCGACGATGTGCGCGGCGTCGAGCAGCTGGAAGATCGCGCCGAGGCGCAGCACCGAGACGCCGAGCGCGAGCACTCCGGGGTCGTTCGTGAAGATGCGCATCAGCAGCTCGGGTACCGCGGTCAGCGCAATCGCGAGCGCAACCGACACTGCCAGCGCCACGCGCATGCCGTTCTTCAACGCGACCACCACGAGCTCCGGCTCCCTCGCGCCGATGGCGCGGCCGACGAGCGTCTGCGTCGCGCCCGAAACGCCGAGCGCGAGCATGAACGACACGTTCACGAGCATGATGAAGGAGTGGCTTGCCGCGACCGAAGCCGCGCCCATCGAGGCCAGGATCAGCGTGAAGACCGCGAACGA
The DNA here is from genome assembly GCA_031387905.1 of Deltaproteobacteria bacterium. Classification (GTDB taxonomy): domain Bacteria; phylum Myxococcota_A; class UBA9160; order UBA9160; family UBA6930; genus VGRF01. Next base: position 1,142 of record JANNDT010000353.1, on the reverse strand, counting down.
GGCGGCATCGAACACCCACTGGCCGCCGATCGGGAGGCCGGTGCGCGAGAGGCGCAGGAACGCTGCGCGCTCGGGCCAGCGCGGGCGCGTGTCGTAACGAGCGAGGATCCGAGGCCGCGACGCGGCGAGAATGAGCAGTCCCGCGTACAAGAACTCGCTCGCTGCGGTGGCCAGCGCGGCGCCAGCAACGCCGAGTCTCGGCGCACCGAAGTGCCCGAAGATCAGCGCATAGCCGCCGATCCCGTTCGCGAGGTTCGCGATCACGCCGATGATTAGGGGCGTGCGCATGTCGCCGATGCCGCGGAAGAAGCCGTTCCACACGAAGACCACGCCGAGCGCCGCGAAGCCGATTGCGCTCGGCTGCGCGTACGCGATGGAGGGGCCGACCATCTCGGCTGGGTTGCCGACGTGCGACAACAGGAACGGCGCCGCGAAATAGGCGGCGATCGCGGCGAGCGCGGTCGCCGGCGCTACGGCCCACAGGCCTTGCCACGCCCAGGCGCCGCACTGCTTTTCGTCGCCCGCACCATGGCTCTGCGCGACGAAGGTCTGCACGACGGACGCCGCGCCGAAGAACAGCGCGAAGATCATCCAGCTCCAGATGTTCGCGAATGCGACCGCGCCGAGCTCCGCCGCGCCGAGCCGGCCGACGAACGCGGCGTCGACGATGCCCATTAGGATTTGCGAGAGCTGCGTCAGCACGAGCGGCGTCGCGAGCTGAATGAGTTCGCGCAGGCTGCCGCGCGCGGGCGCAGCGCGGGCAACGGAAATGGCGGAAGAGACGGGAGAGAGTTCGGTCATGACGGGATCCAAGCAGTGGAGAGGAACCGGAGGCCGCGACTATCGAGCGCGCCTCCCAGGCCTCCGAGCTTGGAACCGAGTCAACGACTCGCTTCGATCGGGGGTGGCGCGCGGCGCATTGGACGGTGCTGTTTCATCGCGCGCTCCTCACAACAAGCCGCGCCCTTTTATCAGAGCCACACCCGGTCTGGCAAATCGGGGCTTAGAAGTCGCCGCGCTCCGGCATCACGACCCAGAGCACGAGGTAGACGAAGATCCCCGGGAAACCGGCGGACAGCACCGACAACAGCACAAACACCACGCGCGTCGCCGTCGCGCCCCAACCGAGCCACTCCGCAATG
>JANNDT010000102.1:0-7792 GCA_031387905.1 Deltaproteobacteria bacterium | reverse complement strand
GTGGGGCGCCCCGGCCCGGCGCAGCACACCCCCCCGCCGTTCGCGCGCGCGCTCTGCACCCAGGGGGGGGCGCCGCGCGCGCGGCCCACGGGGGCGGGGCGCGGGGGGCCCCGCGCGCCCACGGCGAGGCCGATGGTTGTGGCGGCGCCGTTCGTGCCGCGCCGCTGCAGCACCACGAACGGCGCCATCGCGAACGCGTCGGGGCGATGCGCGTCGGCGAGCGCGGGGGCGCCGACGCGTTCGGGGCCGCACAGCGCGGCGAGTTCTGCGAGCGTGCGGCTCAGCGCGGCCGGCGCGGGGCCGGCGGGCGCGAAGAAGTCGAGCTGGTCGCCGCGCAGCGCCGCGCCTGCGGTTGTTACGGAGACGGCGTCGATCGCGGCGCCCGGCGGCGCAGCTTCGAGCGCGAGCGCGGCGAGGCGCAGCACGCTGCGCACGTCGAGCGTGGGCGCGGCCAGGCCGAGCGTGCGCACGTCGCGGCCGCGGCCTTCGAGCGTGAGGTCGAGCGTGAGTTCGCCGAAGGCGAGGCCGCGGCAGGCGAGCCGCTCGGCGAGCCGCGCCAGCAGGCCGCGCAGCACGAACAAGAGCGGCTCGAGTCGCGCGACGGGCGCCTCCAGCTCGGTCCCCTCCTCGAAGCTCGCGTGCTCCGGCGCACGCGGCGGCGGCCCCTGATCTTCGCCGCGCGCGAGCGCGAGCAGCGGCAGCAGCCCGGGGCCGAGACGATTCACCAGCGCGCGCTCGGGAGTCCGTAACAAGTCGCCCACGCGGCGCAGGCCGAAGCGCGAGAGGGCGTCAGCGAGGGCATCGTCGGGATTCAGGAGATCGAGTGCGAGCGGCGCGAGGAAGGCGGCGTCGCCGCCTTTGGCGCCGACGTGCGCGCTCGTGCACCTGGGTGGTCCTGGGCGATGGTGAGGCGCGAGCGCCTCGGCACTACCCACATCGAGCTGCGCGCTTCTCTCCTTGTTTACTTCGCTCGGCGTCGAGGACTCCGCCGAGCTGCGCGCTTCGTCCCCGCGCGAAGCGCGCGAGGACGAATCTTCCTTGTTGACTCCGCTCGCCTTCGCCTCGCTGTGCGCTTCGCTTACGCCCACGCCGTGCGCGAGCAAGCGTGCAGCGATGTGGGCGGTGCCGCGCGCATCCGCGATTGCGACCACCGCGGGTAGCCCGAGCCGCTCCGCGCGCGCCGCGAGCGCGGCCGCGAAGCCCGCCTCGCTTTGATAGAGCGCGCCGATGCCGCGCGCATCGATGAACACCGCCACCTCCGCCGCATAGAAGCCGGTCGCGGGCGGCGCGAGTTCGGCGCGCGGCGCGCAGCCAAGCGCGGCGTCGCGCAGCGCCTCGCGTGCGGCGCGCTCCTTCGCGGGCGAGAGCACGCGCACCACGAGCGCTGCGCAGGTGGCCCGCGCGTGCACCACGCCGCTGCCGGTGCGCACGCCCGCGCGCTCGGCCTCGGGCGAACAAGCGAGCACTTCGCCGCGCGGGCCCGGCGCCGTCGCGATCGCGAGTGGGCGCCCACGCAGTTCGGGTTCCGCGCGCAGCTCCGCCGCGAGCGCGAGCGCGGGCACGAGAACGCAAGCGATGCGCTGCGTCGTGTTCTTCCCGTGAGTCGAGGTTCGCGCTTTCTCCTTATTTACTTCGCTCGGCTTCGCCTCGCTGCGCGCTTCGCTTGCGGCCTCGGCCGACCTGCTCGGGAGGCGCTTCGGCAGCGAGGTCGTTTCTGCAGGTTGCTCCTGCGAGATGTCGCTCGCCTGTGACTCGATTTCGCGCGCGAACGCGTGCCCGACCTGCGTGTCGCGCGGGGGGCGCATGACATCACGCCGCGAACGGCTGGAAGCGCACGAGCGCGGCGCGTTCGGTGGGGCCGGCGCGGTTGCGCACGAGCCGCATGTCGCTCTCGAGCGCTTCGAGCCAGCTCGGCTGCGCGGCGAAACGCGCGCGCGCGACGGCGAACTCGAGCGCGAGATCGGCCGAGGCGCCGGCGAGGCGCTCGCGCGTGAGCAGCACGAGGCCGGCGTCGGTGCTGGCGGCGCTCTTGCGCAGACGCGGCCATGCGGATTCTGGGATGCGCGGCCGTTCGCGCGCGGCGGCGAAAGCGAGGTCGACGATCACGAGCTCGAAGCCGCCGGCGTTGAGCACGTGCTCGGCGCAGCGCAGCGCTTCTGAGATGCCGAGCGGGCGCGCCCACAGCACGCGCGCGAGGTCGATGCCCGCGGCGTTGGCGCTGTTCGGGTCGAAGGCGTCGGCGGCGTCGATCACGCTCACGAGTGCGCCGCGGCGCGTGGTTTCGGCGAGCAGCGCGAGCGCGAGTGAGGTGCGCCCCGAACTGAGGGGACCCGCGATTTCGGCGAGCCGCCCGCGCGGGAAGCCGCCGCCGAGCAGGCGATCGACCGCGGGCAGTCCGGTCGCGAGCCGCGCGGTGCTGAGCGCGGGCGCGCCGCCGGGCTGAATGTCGGCGGCGAGGTCGCGCAGCAGCGCATCGAGCCGCTGCGACTTCGCCGCGTCGCTGAGCGGGGCAGCCGCAGCGCCGCCAGCGGGTTCGCGCAGCGAGAAGGGCAGCGCATGCAGCCGCGCGGCCTTTCGCGCGCTCGACTCGCTCGCGCCGTAAACCAGGCTGACGTCGAACTCCTCGCTGCTGCCCGGGTCGAACTCGCAGGGCGTGTCGTCCTCGGTCGGCTCCTCGCGCGCAGCAATCACGGCTCGCGGGGGGTGCGAGATGACCGCTGCGCGCGAAGAGACGCCGCCGCCCGCGCCAAGCGCGACGGCTCTCTGGGGGGATGAGAGCATGCGCGAAGTTTCGCTCTAGATTCGTCCCCGGGTCAACGGGAAAATGGTGTCGCGGGAAGAAAGGTGGGGACGCCACGCTTCGAACTACCCCGGGACGTTCCACGACGAAACTCGCGCTTCGGCCGTCCACGTTTTCGTCGTGGAACGTCCCGGGGTGTTTCGACGCGTCAGCTCGGACGGGGGGCGGGTTGCTCCAGCACGGCGTCGAACAGTTCGACGCGCGGGTGGCCGCGCAGCACGCCCGTGGGCATGCGCGCGCCCGCGTGCGCTTGGCGGAACGCCTCGGAGCGCGTCCAGGCCTCGAACGCGGCGCGGCTCTCCCAGGTGGAGTGCGAGACGTAGCGGCCGGGCTCGCTGCCCCGTAACAAGGCGAAGCGCACGAAGCCGGGCACCGCGTCGAGGTGCGTCTCGCGCTCGCGCCAGCGCGCTTCGAACTCGCCCGCGCGCGTGGGCTCCACGTCGAAGTGATTCATCGCGATGAACATGGGCGCATCCTATCCCAGCCCCGCGCCAACGGATTGCAAGCCCGCGCAGCGGAGGCGTAACGTCGCCGCATGCGCTTCCTACACACCATGCTCCGCGTCAAAGACCTCGACGAATCGCTGCGCTTTTACACCGAGCACTTCGGCATGAAGCTGCTGCGCCGCAAAGACTTCCCCGAAGGCAAGTTCACGCTCGCCTTCCTCGGCTACGGCGACGAGAGCGAGCACACCGTGCTCGAGTTCACGCACAACTGGGGCAAGAGTGATTATGTGCTCGGCGACCAGTACGGGCACATCGCCCTCGGCGTGGGCGACATTTACGGCGTCTGCGCGAGCCTCAAGGCGAAGGGCGTCAGCGTCCCGCGCGAGCCCGGCCCGATGAAGCACGGCAGCACCGTGATCGCGTTCGTTGATGATCCTAATGGGTACAAGATCGAGCTGATTCAGGAGAGGTAGCGTCCGCCTTGGCTCCGGATGGCCTTTCTCCCCTCCACCCTCACTCGCCCCTCCGCAATCGCCCTGACCGCCTCCGGCACCAGTTCGCGCTCCACGGCCTGCACGCGCGCCGCGAGCGTTTCCGCTGTGTCGTCGTCGCGCACCTCGACGGCGCGCTGCGCGATGATCGGGCCGTGGTCGTACTCGTCGTCGATGAAGTGCACGCTCGCGCCTGTTACGCGCACGCCGCGCGCGAGCACGGCCTCGTGGACGTGGCGCCCGTACATGCCCTTGCCGCTGAACGCAGGAATTAGGGCCGGGTGCACGTTGATGGCGCGACCGCGGTAGCGCTCGCGCGGCTCGAAGATCGAGAGGAAGCCGAGGCACGCGACGAGCTGCACGTCGTGCTTCGCGAGTTCAGCATGGAGCGCGTCGTTGAAGGCGCGCGCGTCTGCGAACTTCTTGCGCGGAATCGCGACCGCCGGCACGCCGCGCTTCTCAGCGCGCGCGAGCCCGCCTGCGCTCTCCTTCGACGCGATCACGCACACCACGCGCGCGGGCAGGGCGCGCTGTTCGATGTGCTCGAACAGGTTCTCGAGGCTCGTGCCGCTGCCGGAGAGCAGCACGGCGACGCGCAGCGGTTCGCGTGCGCTCATCGCTTCGCGCCGCCGAGGTTCGCATGCACGCGCCGCGTGGCGGGCGAGTGGTTCATCGTCAAGAAGTGGATGCCCGGCGCGCCGCGCGCGAGGAGTTCTGCGCACTGGCGCGTGGCCCAGTCCACGCCCACGGCGAGGCCGCGCTCCTTGTCCTCGCCCGCTTCTGTTAGGCCCTGTTCGAGGGTGCGCGGAATCTCGCAGTTCGGCGCGTTCTTCAGCGCGCCGCGCAGGTTCGCGAGGCTCACCAGCGGCATGATGCCCGGCACGATCGGCACGCGAACGCCGGCTGCGCGCGCGCGCGCGACGAAACGGAAGTAGTGCTCGTTCTCGAGGAACAGCTGCGTGACGAGGAACTCCGCGCCGGCGGCGAGCTTGCGCTTCAGGTTCTCGACGTCGGCGGCTGGGCTCGGCGCATCTGGGTGGGTTTCCGGATAACAAGCGCCGCCCACGCAGAAGTCGCCGGACTTCTTGACGAACGCGGCCAGCTCGTTCGCGTACGAGAAGCCGCCGGGCACGGGCCGCCACTCAGGTTGATCCTTCGGCGCGTCGCCGCGCAGCGCCATCACGTTCTCGATGCCCGCGCGCGCGAGCTGCGCGAGCGTCACAGCGAGTTCAGCCTGCGTCTGGCCCGCGCACGTCACATGCGCCATCGCGGTAATGCCGAGCTCGCTCTGGATGCGCGTCGTCAGCTCCACCGTCTGCGAGCGGTTCTCGCCGCGCGCGTGACTCGTCACGGAAACGAAAGCGGGCGCGAGTTCCGCGAGGTCGGCGATGGTGCGGTAGAGCGTGCGCCAGCCCGCAGGCGTCTTCGGCGGGAAGAACTCGAACGAGAAAACGGGCTTGCCCGCGCGATACAGCTCGGCGATTCGCATTCGCCGAGCTTAGGTGGATGAGGCGCGCGGCTCCATTGACTCGCCACACCCCCCCGGCGATCTTGAACCGCCGTTTTCGGGAGAGCACCCCTCCGCATGCCGGTTCTGTGCACGGGATCTGTCGCGATCGATCATATCATGGTCTATCGGGGGCGCTTCAAGGACGTGATCCTGCCCGATCGCCTGCACGTGCTGAACGTCGCGTTCCACGTGCCCGAACTGCGCCACACCTTTGGCGGCTGCGCGGCGAACATCGGCTTCAACCTGAAGCTGCTCGGCAGCGAGCCAATCGTGCTCGCGACGGTCGGCGGGGACGATTTCGCGAGTTATGCCGCGTGGCTCGATCGCCACCAGATCCGCCGCGACCACATCGTTGGCATCGCGGGCGAATCGACGCCCGGCGCATATGTCACGACCGACCTCGACGACAACCAGATCACCGGCTTTCACCCGGGCGCGATGGATCGCGCGCACGAGGCGCGGATCGCGCGAGTGGTCGAGCCGTACGAACTCGCATTCGTCTCGCCGAACGGCAAGCGCGCGATGCAAGAACATGCGCGCGCGCTGAAGGTCGCCGGGAAGCGCGCGCTGATCGACCCCGGGCAGGGGCTGCCGCTGTTCGAGCGCGACGAGTTGATCGAGCTGATCGACGGCGCGGCGCTGCTGTTCGCGAACGATTATGAGTGGTCGCTCGTGCAGGAGCGCAGTGGGCTCGCGCAACACGAAATTGTGTCGCGCGTCGGCGCGGCGATCGTGACGCTCGGCGAGCGCGGCTCGCAAATCCACGAGCGCGGGCGCGTTACCGAGATCGCGCCCGTCGCGGCGCGACGAGTGCTCGACCCGACCGGCTGCGGCGACGCCTACCGCGCGGCTTTCGCGCACGGGCTCGAACGCGGCCTTTCGCTCGCGACCTGCGGCAAGATGGGCAGCGTGCTCGGCGCGCTGCTGGTCGAGCGCCACGGCACGCAGAGCCTCACGCTCGCTCCGGGCGAGTTCGATGCGCACTATCAGCGCGCGTTCGGAGAACGGATTCAATGAGTGGAGAAGCGATTCGATGAGTTCTCGCGAAACGCCCGCGCCGTCCGCGAGCGCGATTGTTTGGATCGCGGTCGCGCTCTTGCTGCCGCTGCCCTGGACGCTGCAAACCCTGATGGGCGGTTTCCACTTCGTGCCCGAGATCGCGGCGCCGCTCACGGGCATCGCGATTCTCGGCGCCGCGTTCCTACTCTCGTGGGCGACGGAACTCGCCGAGCGCGACATCCCGCAAGCGCTCGCGCTCCTGATTCTCGCGCTGGTCTCCGTGCTGCCCGAGTACGCGATCGATGTGACGTTCGCGATCAAGGCGGCCCACAACCCCGAATGGCTGCAGTACCCGGTCGCGAACATGACCGGCGCAAACCGGCTGTTGATCGGCTTTGGCTGGTCGTCGGTCGTCCTGGTCTCGTGCTGGCGCCGCGGCGAGACCGATCTCGTGATCCCGGTCCATCACCGGCTCGAGATGAAATACCTGCTGCTCTCGACGCTCTACTCGTTCGTGATTCCGCTGCGCGAATACCTGCCGCTGCCCGAGACGATGAAGGGCCTGAACGTGTTCGACGCGGCGGTGCTGTTTGTGCTGTTCATCGCGTACGCGCGCGCGGCCTCGAAGGGGCATCGCGAGGAGACGGAGCTGGCGGGCCCGGCGGAGTGGATCGGAGCGCGCACCAGTAACAACGGCCGCCGCGCCGTCGTTGCGGCTCTGCTGGTGTACGCGACCGTCGCGATCTTCCTCGCGGCGGAGACGTTCGCTGAGAGCCTCGTCGAGCTCGGGCATCACCTGCCGATCGACGAGTTCGTGCTCGTGCAATGGGTGGCGCCGCTGGCGTCGGAATCGCCGGAGTTTCTGGTGGCGCTGATGTTCGCGTGGAGGCTGCGCGGCCACGTCGCCATCGGCACGTTGATCTCCTCGAAGGTGAATCAGTGGACGCTGCTGGTGGGTGCGCTGCCTGTCGCGTTCGCGCTCTCCTCTGGCGCGTTGATCCCGCTGCCGCTCGACGGGCGCCAGACCGAGGAGCTGTTCCTGACATCCGCGCAGTCGCTGCTCGCGGCCCTGCTGATCGTCGACCTCGAGTTCTCGCGTCTCGAGGCGGTGCTGCTCGCCGCGGTGTTCAGCGTGCAGCTGTTCTTCACGGAAGCCGCGGTGCGCACCTCGTTCGCGCTGCTCTACATGTTCATGTTCGTGGCGCTGATGTTCGCATCGCCCGACCGGCGCACCGCGTTCGTCGCGGCGCTGCGTTACAAGGGGTGACGCGCGCCGCCGACGTCGTCGTAATTGGCGGCGGCCTAACAGCGAGCGGATCAGCGCGCGCCGGCATCCTGGCCCGCGAGTTCCAGCACCGCGCACGCGATGTTGTCGCCCGAGTGCTGCGCGCGGTGTGAGGCGCAGGCCGCTTCGCAGACGGCGCGCGCGAGGGCGAGCGGCCGCAACTCGGCGCGCTGGCTCACGATCGCGAGGCGCGCGGCGTGGACGGCGGCGCTCGGGTCGGGCACGCCGATGCCCTCTTCCGAGAGCCCGTCGGTCGCGAGC
>JANNDT010000100.1:0-6147 GCA_031387905.1 Deltaproteobacteria bacterium | reverse complement strand
GCGCACCTCTTCCAGAAATCCCGGGTTAGAGGCCGCGGCCCAATTGAAGCGCGTCGCCCCGAACTCTCACCGATACAACTCCCCGAGCGGATGCAGCGCGAACTTCGCGATCGCCGCGAGCGCGTCGTCCGCGCTCCAACTCGCGCGGCGCGGCGCGCTCTGCGTAACAGCCAGCGGCGCGAACAACCCCAGCTGCCCCTTCGCCACGTAGAAGATCTGCCCGTTCACGTGGCCGGTCTCGTCCGCGCACAGCGCCACGATCGCGGGCGCGATCTCTTCAGGCGGCTGGAGCGCCGCGCGCAGCCCGGCGGCGCGCTCCGCCGCGGCCCCGCCCTGCGCGGCGAAGGCCTCGATCGCACCGGCCACCATGCGCGTGTCGGTGGCTGCGGGATTTACCGCGTTCACCGTAATGCCTGTGCCTGCGAGGTCGCGCGCCGCGACGTTGGTGAAGCCGAACACGCCGCCCTTCCCCGCCGCGTAGGCCGCGGTGCCCGGTAGGCCGATCAGGCCCGCGCGCGAGACGAGGTTCACGATGCGCCCGCGCTGCTGCGCGAGCATGCGAGGCAGCGCGGCGTGCGTGCACAGGAAGGTGCCGAGCGAGTGCGAGCCGGCCACGCGCTCGAAGTGATCTGGATCGAGCCGCGCGAGCGGCACCGAAGAGGCGAGCCCGGCGTTGTTCACGAGAATGTCGAGGCCACCGAGCGTCTCGGCCGCTGAGGCGATGCGCGCTACGCCAGCGCGATCAACCACCGATTCGACGCTCGCGACCGCGCGCCCGCCCGCGCGCGTGATCTCGGAAGCGACGGCTTCCGCGAATGCGCCGTCGAGATCGTTGACGACTACCGCGGCCCCGCAGCGCGCGAGCTCGAGCGCCGTCGCGCGCCCGATGCCTCGCCCCGCGCCCGTCACGATCGCCACACGCCCATCGAGTCGCATCGCCGCCTCCGCTGAACTCACGTGACGCTACGAGGGCTCGCGCTGCGCCGCGAGTCGCGCTTGCATTCGGCGATCCACCAACCGGAGGCCGCATGCCCTTCTCGCTGCAAGAACTCTCGGACCGTCTCGAGATCCAGGATCTTCAAACCGCCTACAGCCACGCCATCGACACCCGTAATTGGGACGCGCTCGATCGCGTGTTCACCCAAGACGCCTGGATCGATTACTCCGCGTTCGGCGGCAGCGCGGGCGGGCTCGCGGAAACGAGAGCGTTCCTCGCGAAGGCGATGACGATGTTCGCCAGCTTCCAGCACATGGTCGCCACCAGCCAGGTGCAACTCTCGGGGAATCGCGCGACCGCGAAGACGATCTGCTGGAACCCAATGGTGCTGAAGCGCGGAAGCGGCGAGCCGCACGTGTTCTTCTGCGGGCTCTGGTACCACGACGAATACCTGCGCACGCCGGGCGGCTGGCGCATCACGCGGCGCGTCGAAGAGAAGAGCTTCACGCATAACATGCCTGCGGAGTTCACGAACCCGGATGCGGCGATGAAGAAGCGCGGTGCGGGGGCTGCGAAGAGCGCGCCGAAGCAGGCGGCAAGGAAGCCTGCGGCCAAGAAAGCGGCGGCGAAGACCCGCAAGAAGTGAGCGCGGCGCCGCATCTCGACGACGAGTTCCACGCACCCACGTCTGCGGATCCGTTCTGGACCGAGACTTGCTGGTTCACGTTCGCGGTGCCCGAGCGCCGCTTATCAGGGCAGCTCTACCCGTTCTTCCGGCGCAACCAGAACGTGGCTGCGGGCGGCGCCTACTTCTGGGACCAGCGCGGCGACCAGCTCTGGAACTGCCGCTACGCGAAGAACTTCTGGCACCTGCCGCTCGCGCCGGACGCGAGACTCAGCGATCTCGCGCTGCCGAACGGCATCCGCATCCGCTGCCTCGAACCGCTCACGAAGTACGCGATCGGCTACGACGACCCGGACGCTGGCGATGAGATCCACGTCGATCTGACGTTCACGGCCGTCGCGAAACCCAACTACTTGGGGCACGGCCACCTCGATCAGCCGGGGCGTTATCAGGGCGATATCGTGCTCGGCGGCGAGCGGATTCGCGTCGATTCGTTCGGCTTTCGCGACCGCTCGTGGGGCGTGCGTTCGCAGTTCGGCCCCGGGCTCACCGGCACTCCCGCAAAGCGCGGCGGCTACAGCTACGCCACCGCCAGCGAGCGCGACGCCTTCCACTGCATCAGCATGGACTTCGGGCAGGGCTGCAACTCGATCCACGGCTACCTGTTACGGGACGGCGTGTGGGCGAAGCTGGCGACGGCGCGGCGCGAGGTGCTCGAGCGCGACGCCGCTACCGGCTACCCGCTGCGCGTCGAGATCCGCGGCGCGGACGAACTTGGCCGCGCGCTCCACGCCGAAGGCCGCTGCCTCAACAAGCTCGGGCTGCACCTGAACCCGAATCTGTTTACGGTGAACTGCCTCACCGAGTGGCGCTTCGCTGGCACCACCGCTCACGGCGAGGATCACGACAACTGGAGCGCGCCGGCTGCGCGGCAGTTCTTCCGCGAACAGCTCGGCTACGCGCCGCGGTAGAGTGCGCGCGCACGGACCACTCCTCGCACCGGAGGCCCCATGAGCAACGATCTCGTGATTCGCGGCGGCACGAGCGTCGACGGAACGGGCGCGCCCGGCCTGCGGGCAGACCTCGGCATTCGCGACGGCCGCGTCGCAGAGGTCGGCTCGAACCTGCGCGGCGCGCGCACACTCGACGCGGGCGGCCATGTGGTCGCGCCGGGCTTCATCGACATTCACACCCATTACGCCGCGCAGGTATTCTGGGATCCCGCGCTCACGCCTTCGTGTTATCACGGCGTCACCACCGTGGTGGCCGGCAACTGCGGCTTCTCGATCGCGCCGACGCGGCCCGAGCACCGCGAGTTGATCGCGCGCACGCTCGAGAGCGTCGAGGACATGAACGTCGCCTCGCTCGCAGCTGGCATTCCCTGGGATTTCACGACGTTCCCTGAGTACTTGGCCTCGGTCGAGCGGCGCGGCGTCGGCCTCAACTACGCGGCTTACATCGGGCACACGGCGCTGCGCATGTTCGCGATGGGCGACGCGGCCTACGAGCGCACCGCCACGCCCGAAGAGATCGCGCGCATGCAGGCGATCCTGCGCGAGGCGCTGCGCGCCGGCGCTGCGGGCTTTGCGACGAGCTTCGCGATCACGCATCGCGGCGTGGACGGGAAGCCGGTTCCGAGCCGCTTCGCAGATCGCACCGAAATCGAGGCGCTGCTCGCGGTGTTAGGCCAAGAGCAGCGCGGCGTGTTCGCGTTGGCGCCGGGCGAGCAGTGCACGTTCGCGGATTTGTATGAGCTGCAGCCGCGCACCGGCGTGCCGTTCACCTACGGCGCGCTGCTCACGTTCCCGGGCGGCTTCCACAAGGGGCTCGTCGACCTCAACAATCGCGGCTGGGAGCGCGGCGCCGAGGTATGGCCACAGGTGACGCCGCGGCCGCTGACCTTCGCGATGACGCTCAGCGAGCCGTTCACGCTCAACATGAACCCCGAGGTCGGGGCGCTGATCGGGAAGCCGCTCGCGACTCGGCGTGCGGCCTATGCGGACCCGGCTTGGCGTGCGCGCGTCGTTGAAGCGTGGCAGGAGCAGAAAGTGCTGTTGCCGCGCTTCGAGACGTTCGTGATCGACGAGAGCCCTCTGCGGCCCGAGTTGGTGGGCAAGCAACTGACGGCGCTCGCCGCCGAGCGCAGAACGACGCCCTTCGACGCGCTGCTCGATCTCGCGCTCGGCGAGCCGCAGCTTGCGCTGCGAGTCCGTGCCGTGATCGCGAACGACGAGACCAGCGAGGTGGGCGCGTTGCTCGCCGACCCGCACTGCGTGCTCGGCCTCTCGGACGCGGGCGCGCACGTCGGCCAGCTCTGCGACGCGCCGCAGGCCACGGACTTTCTGGGTAACTGGGTGCGCGATCGCAGCCTGATGCCGATCGAGGACGCGGTGCGGAGACTGACCAGCGTGCAGGCGGACCTAATCGGTCTGCCAGATCGCGGACGGCTGCGCCCCGGCGCGTGGGCGGACGTGGTGGTGTTCGACCCGGCGACGGTCTCGCCCGGTCCCGTGCGCCGCGTGCGCGATTTCCCCGCAAACGCGGAGCGGCTCACAGCCGACTCGCCGACCGGCGTGCGACACGTGCTCGTGAACGGCACGCCCGTGCAAACGGACGGCGTGCGCGCGAGCGGCGAGATGAAGCCAGGGCATGTGGTGCGGCCCGCGCTGCGCAGCGAGGTTCGCGCGGCGCAGTAACAACGCGCCGTGCGGTCCCCGCTCAGCGGGGCTGCCCGTATACCCACAGGTAGCCGTCCGGATCGCTGAAGCTGAAGTTGCGCTCGCCCCACGGCTGATCGCGCAGTTCGCTGACTGCGACGCCGGCTTTGGCGAGCCGCGCGTGCTGCGCGTCGACGTCGTCCACGCGCACGGCAACGTGCATGCCGCTGACGTACGCGCGCGCGCCCGCGGGCCGCTCTTCTCTGCGCAACACCAAGTAGCCCGAGCCGAACGCGAAGCCCGCCACGTCGGCCTCGTTCGTGCCCAGCTGCCAGCCGAGCGCCTCGCCGTAGAAGCGCTTCGAGCGCGCGAAATCCGACGCGAACACGAACACGTAGAAAACTCCTTCGATCGCCACACTCACTCCTTGGTCAGTCACGCGCGGGCGCGACGACGCCGCGCACTTCGCCGAAGCCGATGCGCTCGCCATGAACGCCCGGCGCGCTCGCCGTAATCACCAGCTCGTCGCCGTCGCGCAAGAAGGTCCGCGTCGTGCCGTCGGGCAGCTGCACGGGTTCGCTGCCGCCCCAGCTGAGTTCGATCAGAGAACCCCGCTGGCGGCGCTCGGGCCCGCTCACGGTGCCCGAGGCGAACAAGTCGCCCGTTCGCAGGGAGGCGCCGTTCGCCGTCATGTGCGCGAACAACTGCGGCGCGGTCCAGTACATCCCCGCGAACTGGGGCCGCGATATTAGGTGGCCGTTCAGCCGCACGTCGAACTCGATCTCGAAACCAGACGGCTCCGCCGCGTCGTCGAGATACGGGAGTAGCGTCTGCGTGCGCGGCGGCGGCGCCACACGCGCGGCCTCGAGCGCTTCGAGCGGGACGATCCACGGCGACACGCTGGTCGCGAACGACTTCCCCAAGAACGGGCCGAGCGGCACGTACTCCCAGGCCTGGATGTCGCGCGCGGACCAGTCGTTCACGAGGCAAACGCCGAAAACGTGATCGCGGAAGCGCGCGAGCGGAACAGAGGCTCCGCGCGCGCTCGGCACGCCGACCACGAAGCCGAGCTCGACCTCGAAATCGAGCCGCTCGCTCGGGCCGAAGCTTGGCGCCGCCGCAGCGGGCGGCTTGCGCTGTCCGCACGGACGCACGAGTTCGCTGCCGGAAACGACGACGGTGCCCGCGCGGCCGTGATAACCGACGGGCAGGTGCTTCCAGTTCGGGAGCAGCGGCTCCTGGCCGGGGCGCAGGATGCGTCCGAGGTTCGTCGCGTGATCCTCGCTCGCGTAGAAATCGACGTAGTCGCCGACGCGAAATGGCAGGTGCAGCGCGACGTCGCGCTGAGCGATTAGGTGCGGCTCGACTGCGCTGCGCTGGCGTGCGTCGCCGAGGCGCGCCGTGAGCCACGCGCGCACTTCGCTCCAGGCGGTGCGGCCGAGCGCGAGGAACGCGTTCAGATCGGGCTCCGCGAGCGCCGCGGCGTGCGGCGCGACCTCGTGCGCAGCGAGCGCGCCAACATCGAGTATTTGTGTGCCGATCGCGACGCCCACCCGGTGGCGGGCATCGCTCGCCCTCGAGAACACACCGAACGGCAGGTTCGCAATCGGAAACGGCGATCGCGGCGGAATGGAAAGCCAGCTCTCAGGCGCGGCGCGCTCGCTCACGCAGCAGGCCCGCGCCCGCTCCACGACCACGCGTAGCGCGCGTCCTCGCACGCGCGCGCGCCCTCGCCGAGCGCGAGCGGCGCGAACGTATCGATCATTACGGCGACCTCGTCGGCGCGCTCTTTGCCGATGCTCGCTTCGTACGCGCCAGGCTGCGGGCCGTGCGTGTGCCCACTCGGATGCAGCGAAACCGAGCCCGTCGTGATGCCGGACCCGCGCCGCGCGCCGTAATCACCGGCGACGTAGAAGAGCACTTCGTCG
>JANNDT010000098.1:0-6548 GCA_031387905.1 Deltaproteobacteria bacterium | reverse complement strand
TGCCGGTGAACGAAACCGCCTTCGCGCGCCACGGCCCCATCACGCGCGCGAGTTTCTGCGAGAGGCCCCAGCCGGGCAGGATGCCGACGCGCGCGTGGGTGTCGGCGAAGCGCGTCTCGGGGCAGCCGACGAGCACGTCGCAGGCGAGGGCGAGTTCGAAGCCGCCGGTGATCGCAAAGCCGTTGATCGCGCCGATCACCGGGTGCGGAAAGCGCTCGATCGTCTCGACCAAGCCGTAATTGATTCCGCCCGCGCTTGCCGCGGTCTCGCCGCCACCGGGCCCGCGCTCGCCCATCTCCTTGAGGTCGAGGCCTGCGCTGAATGCCTTGCCCGCACCGGTGAGAATGACGGCGCGCACGCTCGCGTCCGCAGTGAGTTCGCGGAATGCGCGGAGCAGCGCGCTGCGGAGTGCGCCGTTCAGCGCGTTGCGCGCTTCGGGGCGATTCATCGTGAGCGTCGCGATCCCGTCCGCACGCTCGATCAGCAACACTTGTTCGGACATCTGCGCTCCTTTGAAGGGAGCGCATGATACGCAGGCGAGCGTTATTCCGAACCGGCAGCGCGCGCGAGTCGCGGGTTCCAACCGAGCAGAATCGCGAGCGTCCAGATGCCGAGCGCGGTGCCGAGCGGTGCGAAGGGCAGCAGCAGCGCGCCACACGCGATGCCGAGCGTGCGCGACCAGCGCGCACGGCGGCGCAGGCCGAGACCGAGCGCGAGCCAGAGCGCGCCGAGCAAGCCGAACGCGACGACGAGCGCGCCACCGAGGGCGAGCGCCCAGCTCGGCACTTCGCGCGCGAACAGCGCCGCCGAGCTGAACACAACGCTTAGGCCGAGCGCGACTGCGAGTGCTGCGCCGCCGAGGCCCGAGTGCACGCGCCCGAGCATGCGCAGCTGCGGCGCCAGCCTGCGCGCGCGCTCGATCGCGCGCAGTGCCGGCGCGAACTCGCGCTCGTCGAGGCGCCGCGTCGCGACGCGAGTCACGCGTTTCCGCCCGTCGCGACGCAACTCACGCGTTGCCACCTGCCGCGACGCAACTCACGCGTTGCCACCTGCCGCGACCGCCAGCTCACGACCGGTGACTGCCGGAAGCCGCCGCGAACCGTGCACGCGCTTCAGTTCTTCGAATTCGCGGCGCGCGCCGTCGAGGCTGGCCTCGTTGCGCAGCGCGCGAATGCGCTGCGTGGTCTCGTCGCCCGCGCCGAGTTCTCGCTCGAGCGTGGCGGCGGCCACCATGCGCGACACATGCGAGCGCACGCCTTCGAGCGCCTGCACGTCCGCTTCCACCGAAATGCCATCGAGCGCTTCGTGCATGCGGCGGCGCGCACGGGCGCTCGCGAGCGCCGCGAGCATGCGGCCCTTCTCGTGCTCGAGTTGCTTGATCTCCTCGCGGAAGCGCATGAGGTTCGTCTTCGCTTCTTCTGCCTCGCCGCGCAGCGTCTCGACCTCGCGCTCGATGCGTTCGAGGTCGGCCGCGACGCGCTGTTTGTGCTGCACCAGCGTGAGGCCGACTTTGTCGTCGCCGTGGGTGAGCGAGCGGCGCAGGTCGTCCTGGGTGCGCGCGAGTTCGCGCCGGCGCTCCGCGAGTTCGGCTTCCAGCTTGTTACGGGTGTAGAGGATGCCAGCGACCGCGTCCTTGAGATCGCGGTACTGCTGAAGCCGCGCTTGGATCGCTTGCTCGTAGACGGCGCGTGGGTTGCGCTCCTCGCGTTCGCGCACCCAGCCGAAGCCGAGGCCGTGCAGCAGCGAGCCGAGCCGAGCCCAAAAGCCAGGTCGAGAGTTCATGCAATCCCTCCGTGCGGCGCCGTGCGCCGCGCTGTGCCCTGGTCGCGCCTACGCAAGGCGCGCGGGGCCTGTTCACGAAAACGCTCTCACTCCGAAGCTGGCGCCTCGTCGTCCTCGAGTGCCTCGCGCAAACCGAGCTCGCGCATTTTCTGTTGCAGGCTTTGGCGCACCATTCCGATCGCCTCGGCGGTGCGCGAAATGTTGCCGTCGTGCGCGCGCAGTGCGCGCAGCAAGTACGCCCGCTCGAAGCCCTCGACGGCGCGGCGCTTCGCGTCGCTGAAGGAGACGCTCGGATCGTCGGGTGGGGCGGGGGGGCCGGCAGCGATGCGCAGGTCGCTCGCTTCGATCGCGTCGCCCTCGGAGAGGACAGTCGCTTGCTCGAGCGCGTTGCGGAGTTCGCGCACGTTGCCGGGCCAGGCGTGCCGCGCGAGCGCGGCGCAGGCGCCCGCCGTGAGCGCCTTTGGCGCTCGGCCGAGGCGCTCGGCGAGCTGCGCGAGAAAGCGCTGCGCGAGCGCGGGCAAGTCCTCGCTGCGTTCGCGCAGCGGCGGCAGCGCGACTTCCACCACCTTCAGCCGGTAGTAGAGGTCCTCGCGGAAGCGGCCGGCGGCGACTTCGGCGGCGAGATCGCGGTGCGTTGCGGCCACGATGCGCACGTCGACTTCGACCGGCGCACCGCCGCCGAGCCGCTCGAAGCGCCGCTCCTGCAGCACCCGTAACACCTTGGCCTGGGTGGCGGGCGCCATGTCGCCGATCTCGTCGAGGAACAGCGTGCCGCCGTTCGCGGCCTCGAAGCGGCCGATGCGGCGCGCGTCGGCGCCGGTGAACGCGCCGCGCTCGTGGCCGAACAGTTCGCTCTCGACGAGCTCGCGCGCCATCGCGGCGCAGTTCACTGCGACGAACGGGCGCTCGCGGCGCGGCGAGAGTTCGTGCAGCGCCTGCGCGACGAGTTCCTTGCCCGTGCCGCTCTCGCCGCGCACCAGCACCGTGAGATCGGTGGGCGCGACTTTGCGCAGCAGCTCGAACACGCGCTTCATCGCGGGGCCGCCGCCGACCAGGCCGCCGAGGCCGTAGTCGCGCTCGATGCGTTCGCGCAGCAGCCGGTTCTCGCGCGCGAGCTGTGTGCGCTCGAGCGCGCGCCGCAGCACGAGCCGGATCTCGTCGTTGTCGAAGGGCTTCGGGACGTAATCCTCGGCGCCGAGCCGCATCGCCTCGACCGCGATCTTCTCGTTGCCGTGAGCTGTAATCATTACCACCGGGCACTCGGGCGCGGTCTCGCGCACGCAGCGCAGCACGTCGAGGCCCGACGGTCCGCTGCCGAGCGAGAGATCCGTGAGCACGAGGTCGAAGCTGCTCGCGCGCAACATGCGCTGCGCTTCGTGGCCATCCGCCGCCTGCGCGACTTCGTAGCCATCGCGCCGTAACAAGCCCGAGAGCGCCAGCCGGATGCCGGCCTCGTCCTCGACGATCAGCACGTGGGGTGCGGTCACGCGTGTGCTCCGCCGCTCTTGGGCAGCGTGATCAGGAACTCCGCGCCTCGGCCCGGCTCGCTGTTCAGCTCGATCACGCCGCCGTGGGCGTCGACGATCTTCTTCGCGAGCGCGAGCCCGAGGCCTGTGCCGCCTTCCTTCGCCGTGAAGAAAGGATCGAACAAGCGCGCGCGATGTTCGGCGGGAATGCCCGGGCCGTTGTCGCGCAGCCGCAGCCACGCTTCGGTGCCCGCGAGGTTCTCGCCCACCGCGATGCGCAGCGTTGGCGCAGGCGTCTTCGCGTCGCGCAGCGCGTCGAGCGCGTTCGCGGCGAGGTTGATGAGCACGCGCCGTAGTTGCTCGGCGTCGGCACTGAGACTGCCGGCGCCGGCATAATCAGTTTCGAGCCGCACGCCCAGATCGCGCATGCGATCGCGCAGCGTCGCGAGCGCCGAGGTCGCGATCTCATCGAGGCGCGTCGGCGCGAGCGTCAGGTCTTCCTCGCGCGCGAACTTCAGCAGGTGCGCGATCGAGCGCTCGACGCGCTCGAGTTCGGCGAGCGCGACGTTCGCGTAGTTCACGTTCTCGCTCGCGCTCGGGTCTTCGCCCATCTGTTGGACGAGGCTCTTCGCCGCCGTGATCGGGTTGCGGATCTCGTGGGCGAGCGACGCCGAGAGGCGCTGTACGCGGCGCGCCTGCTCGCCCTCGAGATCGCGTCGCTGTTGTTGGGTCTCGGTCGCGACGCGCGGGCCAACTTCCTGCTCGATCCAGCTGCGCCGCAACTGCGGGCCGAGGATGGCGCCGATGAAGTGAGAGGCGAGGCCGACGCCCCAGAAGATGCCTGTGGTGAACGCAGCCTTGAACCCGCCCGTCACGAGAATGCCGAGGATGACGAAGCTGTAGGCGGTGCCGTGGATCAGGAAGCCGATGCGTGCGTCGGCGGCCTTCTTCGCGTCGCGGAGCGCGCGCTCTTCGGGCGTCAACTGCTTGACGCTGCGGCCGACGCGCGTCGCGACGCTCGCCACATCCTCCGCGAGTTCCGTCCAGCGCTCGCGCCGCGCTTTGCGGGCTTCGCGCTCGCGGAAGCGTCGGTCGCGGGGGAACTCGCGGGGATCGCCGGGGTCGCGTGTCATCGGGTCGCATCGCAGCATGACTAGCCTGGAAGAGCAACCGTCATGCCAAGGTTTCTCATCGCCGCGGCGCGGCAGGGCGGTCCTCGCGCGGTCGGGTGCAGGAATCGCACTGCGGCGCCGCAGCGCCGCCGCTGCACTTGCGGGCTTCAGCGCGCGCGCGGGGCCGTCGATTCGAAGCCATGGCCCTCGACGCAGTCGTGCTCGTGTTCCTCGGCGCCTTCGCGTGGCTCGGCGCGCATCGGGGCGGGCCCGAGAGCGCGCTCCGCCTGTTCGGGCTCGGCTTCGCCTACGCCGCCGCCGTGATCGCCGGAAAGCTCGCGGGTGCGCCGCTAGCCGCTGCGTTTGGGATCGCAGGGTGGATGGGAGGTGTCGTGAGCGGTGCGATCGGCTTCGCCGCAGCGCAGGCGCTGGTCGAGCTCGCCGCTCGCCGCGTGCGGAGGAGCAGCGAGGGCGACTTCACGGACGCGTCGCGCGTGATGGGTTCGCTGTGCAGCGTGGCGCGCGGGGGCCTGCTGCTCTTGCCGCTGCTTTGGCTCGCGACCTTCACAGAGGGCGTGCGGCAATCCGGCGCGGCGATCGACCTCCCAGATCTCTCGGGCTCGCAGGTGAACCGCGTCACCGCAGCGCTCGTCGGGGCAGGCGCGGAGCGGCTGGCGGAGGGCGGCGACCGCGCCGATCGCGTCACGGCGAGATTGCTCGCGCGGCCCGCCGCAACCATCGCCGCGATGACCGAGATCGCAGAAGATCCGCGCCTGCGCATCTTGCAATCGGACCAGGGGTTCTGGAGCGACCTCGAGAACGGTGATGTCGCGGGCGCTCTCGCGCGGCCGACGTTTGTCGATCTCTCGCGCGATGCGCAGCTGCGTCAGCGGCTCGCGGATCTTGGCCTGGTAGCCGAAAACTCCGCGCTCGACGCCGAGCAGTTCCACGACGAGATGGCCGCCGTCATGACCGACGTCGCGCCGCGACTTCGAGAGCTGCGCAACGATCCAGAGTTTCAGCAGTTGCTCGAGGATCCGTCTCTGCGCGAGAAGATCGCGAGTGGCGACACAGTCGGGCTGATGCTCGATTCACGGATCCAAGCGATCGTCGCGCGCGTTTCGCGCTGACGAAACACGACGCCGCTGCGGAGGGCAGTGCCTTTCGCTCTTCGGTGCGGCTAGATCAACTCAGAAGAGCGGCTGATCGTCCGGCGCGTAGGCGCTGATCTCGCACGACAGCGAGATGACCTCGAAGCCAGGCGCCTCGTAGGTCGGGTTGGCGAGATCGAGTGCTTGCGTGGTCTGTTCCATGGTTCTCCGTTTAACACAGCGCCCTGGCGCGCGGAAGTCCCGATTAGCGCAAAAGTACGTCGCAGGTGGTTCGCACGCGGCGCACGAGGCGACCGAGCGCGTTGCTGTGGATGTTGCGGCGCAGCGCGACGAGCAGGCGGCGTTCGAGCGCGTAGCGCGTGAACTGCGCACGGCTGGGTCCCACGCTCGTAGGCGTTATCTCCGCGAGCGAGCGCCGGAGTTCGCCGCCGGCGATGCCCCATGCTGCGAGGTCTTCGTCTGTAAGGCGCGCCGCGATCTCGCGCGACTGCGCCAGACGAACCGGGTCCGCCGCGAGCGCAGCGGCCCACTTCCCGACGGACTGCGTGGTGGGCCGCTTTTGCCGGTCCACCGTGACGGGATCGCCGAGCCCGGCCGCGATCGGGCGCGCGGGCCCCTCGGCATCTCCGTACTGAATCATGCGCGGGTCGAAGTCGATGCCCAGGAACCCGCAGATCTCGCGCAGGTGCTTCTCTGGGTCGCGCACCAGTTCCTCGTAGCGAACGTGCACGAGCGGCACCGGGCGCTCGCGCAGGAAGCGCGCAATCGCGGGGACGTAACGCTCGAGCACCGGGTTGCGCGCGTGGGCGGCTGCTGCGTCGCCGTCAAAGAAGGAATCGATGTACGACGACCAGATCGCGATTGGATGGCGCGTGAGGATGACGTAACGGGCCTTGGGGTAGAGGCGGGCGAGGAAGTCGAGCACGAGGGCGTAGGCGGGCGTCTTGTCGAGAAATAGCCGCCGGCCCGCGGGCTCCGCCGCGCGCGCGTAAACGTGGTCCGTGAAGCGCCGCAGGCCGTCGAGGTAGTCCTGCTCACCGGCCGGCAGCGACGCCACGAACTCGCGCAGGCCGATC
>JANNDT010000312.1:0-2825 GCA_031387905.1 Deltaproteobacteria bacterium | reverse complement strand
CGATGCGGTGCGCGCGGAGAGGCAGCGGCGGCATTGGGTGCACGTTAGGCCGGATCGTGAGTGCGGCGTTCGATGAGCCGTTTGAGCCCTTTGTGAGCCGTTTCGGCGGATGTCTTCGAAGCGCTTCTCGCCGATGAAACGCGATGCAGGAATGCGGGTGGCGACCACGAACATGCGGTCAGGCTGCACCTCGCCGCAACCGCACGCCGCCACGTACGCCGCGAAGTTCTCAGGGAACGCGCGCTCAAACTGAAGCGCGATGCCGCGGCCCATCACGCCGACGCAGTTGACCGCGTTCACGAGCGCATCTGCGGGCTCGGCGAGCAGATCGCCCCGCTTGAACTCGACACTCATGGGGTGACGCCGCGGCGCTCGGGCTTTGCGCCAAGGCGCACACCCAGGAACGCGGCGACGCCGTCGTGGCCGGCGAGCGCAGTGCCTACGGAGCCCGCGAGAGTCGCGAGCCCGATCGCGAGAGCGAGGCCTTGGCCACGCCGCGCGATGCGAAGCTCGCCCTCGAGCGCAACGATGTTCGCCGCGAGGGCGCTCTGCTCCTGCGCCAACTGATGCGCCTCACGCGCTTCCGCGAGGCGCATGATCCGCTCCGCGCCGTCCGGGACGATCTGCGCGTAGCGCTCGAGATCTGCCGGCGGCGGTAGCGGCCCGACGAAGAACGACTGCTGATGAACTTCGATCGTGCGCGCCGGCTCAACGGGGAGGTTGCTGGTCTCCGGATCCTTCGGATCGCTCGGCTTCATCGCGCACCTGCCCCATCGCCCAGCGCAGGGACTCGCCGACCTTCACGAAGGGGCCGTCGCCAGCGGTCCGGCGCCTGTGAGGAGGTTCGATCTTCAGCGGCGGAAGCACCGGGAAGAGGCTGAATGCGGACAGGTAGCCCCGGAAGAAGTGAACCCAGCTTCGTCGATCCATGCTTTGGAACATATCGCTGACCTCGGGTTTGCACGTGAGCCCCAGTCGGGACGGGTCGGGGTGATGTGCCGAACATCGCTCCGCGCTGTGACTTATCAGGTCACACACGCTCCGGCCACGAGGTCGTCGTGCGCCACGCGGACACCCGGGCGCGGCTCGCTAGCGACGGCCGCTCGCGCGATGCGGCCGGTAGTGCGGCAGGTAGTCGACCTCCTCGAACAAGTTCACCCAGAAACGGTGCTGCTCGATGAGCACGCCTTCGGTCCGCGACTCGACGCCGACAGCCACGCGCAGCTCGCGCGGCAGCCACTCGTCATTCAGCCACTCGTCGACGAGCCGGCTGATCGCGAGCGGCGCGACGCCGAGCCCCGGCCACTCGCGAGCAACGCACTCGCGCGCGCCGTCGCGCGAGAGCACGTCGACGTCAACGCACTCCCAGAATCCATCCCTCGATCTCCGCGACGCGGCGCTCGCGGCTCGTGACCTCGGGCGCGAAGAATCCTGCGAGGCTGTCGCTCTCGTCCGCGGCGCGCAGCCAAGCCGCAACCGAGTACGCGTCGTGCTGGTCGACGTCGCGCGTTTCGCGCGGGAAGCTCGGGCTCCAGAGCCGCGGGTACACCTCGGTGATTACTGAGCGGCCCGGCGGAACCACCCAACCGTCGAACGGCCAGAAGTGGGCGCGGGCGCCAAGCGTCCGGCGCAAGAAGCGGAGCCACGGCAGGCCGGCGTGAGTCGACGTGGCGACCTGGCCTTGCACATCGAAGTGGAAGACCGATTTCGCGCCGCCCGCGCGCTCTTCGGTGAGGCGTCGCCAGCGCGTGTTGCCGAAGCGCGCCGCGCCACTTCCGAGGGCTCCTTCGCGGACGATCGAGACATAGATCTCTTCGTCGGTTGGCCAGTGAGCTTGGAAGTCGTCGAGGAATGCGGGCCAGTCATGCGGAAGGCCGTGCTTCTCGAAGTACGCGAGCGGGAACGAGAAGCCGTGGTCAATGCCGACGAGCGTCGGCGGGTCGTCGAGTAGGCGCAGCGCCAGCCACTCCGCGAGGCCGCGCCGGGTCCAGTACTTGCGCGGGCTCGGCGACGGCAGGACCTCGATCGGCGGAGAAGCGCGATCCGCCTGATAAACGCGCAGGCCCTTGAGACTCGACGTGGGCGTCTGCGCGCCGGAGTAGTCGATGCCGAGGTAGCGCTGGAAGACGGCGATCGGAGTTCTCCTCGGCCCCTTTGGCCCCTTCGTGGCCCCATTGCTCAAGCCGTGACGGGCGGCCTTCTGACGGGTTTGGCCCTGCGATTCAAGCGAATTGCGACACGAGACTCCGACTTACCCCGCCCTCCCCTCGAGCAGCCCCTTCAGATTCCCGCTCATGATCCGCTGCGTATCCCCCGCCGAAAACCCTGACAACTCCGGCAAATAATCCAGCGGATTCGCCAGCCCCTCCGGATGCGGGTAGTCGCTGCCAAACAACACCTGCGAGACGCCGATCTTGTCCGCGAGTTCCCGCACAGGCTCCTCGTAGAACGGCGCGACGAAGATGTGTTCGCGCAGCGTCTCCACGGGGTGGCGTGAGAACTCCTTCGGCATCTGGCCGTAGACGTGCGCGAGCGAGTCGAGCAGCGGGAACATCCACTTGCTTCCGTTCTCGATGCTGGCGACGCGCACGCGCGGGTGGCGGTCGAAGACGCCGTGGCAGATGAGTGCGCTGAGCGCGTCGCTGATGGCTCGCGAGTTCATGCCGATCACGCTGCGAAACGGATCTGGCTTGAAGGGCAGGAACTCGCTGCCGCCCTGCCACATGCGGCCGAAGCGGTCGTAGCCGGTGTCGCTGGCGTGCATGCAGACAAAAATGCCTGCCTCGGCGACGCGCGCCCAGAAGGGGTCGAACTCTTTGAAGCCG
>JANNDT010000300.1:0-5501 GCA_031387905.1 Deltaproteobacteria bacterium | reverse complement strand
GGACGCGCCAGATTCTCTCGAACACCGAACTCACGTTCGAGCTGTTCATGTCGGACGCGCTCGACAGTTCGGCGCTCTTCTCGACCTCGATTGCAAACAGCGAGCGCTTTCGCTTGCGCTCCGACGTCGTCGTGAAGTTCTAGTCGGACACCGCCGGCGCCTTCGTCACCGGAACGTCACGAAGCGCCCATCGCAACGACGCGGCCTCTGCGTAGCGTCATCTCGAAATCACAACAGAGGAAACCCAACATGCAGCGTTCCCAATTCGTACTTGCACTCGGCCTCGCGGCGGCAGTCGCCGCACCCGCGGCCGCGCGCGATCAGATCCGCATCGTCGGATCGTCCACCGTGTATCCGTTCTCGACGGCGGTGGCGGAGCAGTTCGGCCGCACCAGCGGCGGGAAGACCCCAGTGGTCGAGAGCACCGGCACGGGCGGCGGCATCAAGCTGTTCTGCGCCGGTGTTGGCGATCAGACGCCCGACATTGCGAACGCCTCGCGGCGCATGAAGGACAGCGAACTCGCGGCTTGCCAGGCCGCGGGCGTGAAGGACATCGTCGAGGTCAAGATCGGCTACGACGGCATCGTGATCGCGAACTCGAAGAAGGCAAAGCCGATCGCGCTCACGAAGCGGCAGATCTTCCTCGCGCTCGCGAAGCAGGTCCCGGTGAACGGCAAGCTCGTGCCGAACCCGTACAAGCAGTGGAGCGATATCGATCGCTTGCTGCCGGCGCTGAAGATCGAGGTGCTCGGGCCGCCCCCGACTTCCGGCACGCGCGACGCCTTCGTCGAGCTCGCCTTGGAAGGCGGCGCGAAGACGTTCCCGATGCTCGCCGAACTGAAGGCGACGAACGAGGATGGCTTCAAGGCGGTGGCGCACGCGATTCGCGAAGACGGCGCCTACGTCGAAGCTGGCGAGAACGACAACCTAATCGTTCAGAAGCTCGCAGCGAACCCGCACGCGTTCGGCGTGTTCGGTTATTCGTTCCTCGAAGAGAACACCGACAAAGTGCGTGGCAACACGGTCGACGGCGTCGCTCCGAGCTTCGAAACGATTTCGGACGGCAGTTACGGCATCTCGCGGCCGCTCTTCTTCTACGTGAAGAAAGCCCACATCGGGAAAGTGGCCGGGCTCGAGAAGTTCATCGCGGCGTTCCTCAGTGACGCAGCGGCTTCGGAGGACGGTTACCTGGCGGACAAGGGTTTGATTCCGCTCAGCGACGCGGAGCGGGCGGGGGTTCGCAAGAGCGCGACCGCGCTGACAGCGTTCGCGCTGAAGTAACGCCGAGCGATCTCCTGATGGTCATGCTGTCTCTCGCAGCAATCGTCTGCATGTGCGCGCTCGCCTTCTGGCTCGGCCGGGGGCGAGCGCTCGCCGTTTCGCTCGCCGCAGGCCGGCTGCGTGCGCGGCCGGTTTATTACGGCCACTACGTCGCGCTGTGGTGTGCGCTGCCCGCACTCGCAGGCATGGTCGCGGCAGTCGCGTTCGCAGCTGAAGCACGCGCGGCCCTGATCGGCGCTTCGCTCGCGCTCGGCGCGCTCGGCGCCTGGCTCGGACGCGGACACATCACGGATCGCTTCAACGCGCGCGTTCCGGTCGAGCGCGCGGTGCGGATTGCGCTCGGGGCGAGCTCGCTCGTCGCGATCCTCACGACGCTCGGCATCATCGCCTCGCTCGTCTTCGAAGCTGCGCGCTTCTTCGAACGCGTGCCGTTCGGCGAGTTCTTTTTCGGCTTGCAGTGGAGCCCGCAGACCGCGATTCGCGCGGATCAAGTCGGCTCGTCGGGCGCGTTCGGAGCGGTGCCAGTTTTCGCCGGGACGCTGCTGATTACGGCGATCGCGATGAGCGTCGCGGTGCCGATCGGTCTGCTCGCTGCCGTCTACCTCTCCGACTACGCAAAACCGAGAACGCGCGCGGTCGTGAAGCCGCTGCTCGAGCTGCTCGCAGGCATCCCGACCGTGGTTTATGGCTTCTTCGCGGCCCTCACCGTGGCGCCGGGTGTGCGCGCACTTGGCGAGCGGATTGGGCTCGACGTCTCGTCCGAGAGCGCGCTCGTTGCCGGCATGGTGATGGGCGTGATGATCATTCCGTTCGTGTCGTCGCTCTCGGACGACGTGATCAAGGCGGTGCCGCAGTCGCTGCGCGATGCATCATTAGGGCTGGGTGCGACGCCGTCCGAAACGATTCGGCGCGTCGTGCTGCCGGCCGCGCTGCCCGGCATCGTCGGCGCGGTGCTGCTCGCGGTTTCGCGTGCGGTCGGCGAGACGATGATCGTCGTGATGGCGGCAGGCCTCGCCGCGAATCTCACCGCGAATCCACTGGAAGCGGTCACCACAGTGACGGTGCAGATCGTCACGCTGCTGGTCGGCGATCAAGAGTTCGACAGCGCGAAGACGCTCGCGGCGTTTGCCCTGGGCCTCACGTTGTTCGCCGTCACGCTCGCACTCAACGCGATCGCCCTGGCTGTCGTGCGCCGCTACCGGGAGCAGTATGAGTGAGCTGCTGAGCGGCGCGCGCAACCTGCATCTGCGGAAGCGTTGTGCCGCCGAGAAGCGCTTCCGCCGGATCGGGGCCGCAGCCGTAGGCTCCGCACTCACAGCACTTGCGCTTCTGCTCGGCAGCGTGCTCTGGCAGGGGCTGCCCGCGTTCCTCGAACATCGCGTGTTGCTCGAAGTCGCGCTCGACGAGGGCGTGATCGACGCGGACGGCACGCGCGACCCGGGCCTAATGGGCGAGGCAAACTACGCGGGCTTGTTGAAGAACGCGCTGCTCGCGCATTTCCCAGAGGTTTCGAGCCGCCGCGAAAAGCGCGAACTCGCCGCACTGCTGAGCAGCGGCGCAGCCTACGACCTACGCGAGCGCGTGCTCGCGGAGCCCGCGCTGATCGGCGCGACGATCTCCTTCGAGGCGCTGCTCTCGGACGAGGCGGACGCGTTCCTCAACGATCTCGGTAGCCGCGAACTGCCCGAAACGGAGCGGCAGATCGGTGACGCGCAGATCGCGTGGCTGGATGCGCTCGCTGGGCGCAGCCTCGTCCGCCGCGCGTTTGCGGCGCGCTTCCTCGACTCGGGCGACAGCCGCGAACCGGAACTCGCGGGCGTGTGGGGCGCCGCGGCCGGTTCGTTCTGGACCCTGCTCACGACGCTCGCGCTCTCGCTACCGCTCGGCGTCGCCGCCGCGATCTACCTTCAGGAACTCGCGCCGCGAAGCCGCTGGACGGACCTGATCGAGGTGAACATCAACAACCTCGCGGCGGTGCCTTCGATCGTTTATGGCCTGCTCGGGCTCGCAGTTTTCTTGGGGTTCTTCGGGCTGCCGCGCTCTGCGCCCGTCGTTGGCGGCATCGTGCTCGCGCTGATGACGCTGCCGACCATAATCATCGCCGCGCGCGCTGCGCTTCGGGCCGTGCCGCCGTCGATCCGCGAAGCTGCGCTCGCCGTGGGCGCCTCCGACGTCCAGACGATCTTCCACCACGTCCTGCCGCTCGCGGTCCCCGGCATTCTCACCGGCACGATCATCGGCATGGCGCGCGCGCTCGGCGAAACCGCGCCGCTCCTGATGATCGGCATGGTCGCGTTCATCGTGGACGTGCCGGGCGGCCCGCTCGATCCGGCGACCGCGCTGCCCGTTCAGATCTTCTTGTGGGCCGACAGCTCGGAGCGCGCGTTCGTCGCGCGCACTTCGGCGGCGATCCTCGTTCTGCTCGCGTTCCTCGTGCTAATGAACCTCACAGCGGTGCTGCTCCGGAACCGCTTCGAACGCCGCTGGTGAGCGCGCCGGAGTCCGGATGCAGTTCTTGACGAAGATTTCCGCGCAGGGCCTGTGTGTCTTCTACGGCGAGAAGCAGGCGCTGTTCGACGTGAACCTCGACATTCCGAAGCATCGAGTGAGCGCGTTGATCGGGCCATCCGGCTGCGGGAAATCGACGTTCCTGCGCTGCGTGAATCGCATGAACGACGTGATCGAGGGCTGCCGCGTCGAAGGCAAGCTCGCGCTCGACGGCGAGGACTTGTACGCCGAAGGCGTCGACGTCGTGGAACTGCGCGCGCGCGTCGGCATGGTGTTCCAGAAGCCAAATCCGTTTCCCAAATCGGTCTACGAGAACGTCGCCTACGGGCCGCGCATCCACGGTCTCGCGAACACCCGCGCTGAGCTCGACGAAATCGTGATCCGGAGCCTCGAGCGCGCCGGCTTGTTCGGCGAGGTGAAGGATCGCCTCCACGATTCCGGCACGAGCCTGTCCGGCGGGCAGCAGCAGCGGCTCTGCATCGCGCGCGCGATCGCGGTGAGCCCCGAAGTGATCCTGATGGACGAGCCTTGCTCCGCGCTCGACCCGATCGCGACCGCGCGCATCGAGGAACTCATCGGTGCGCTGCGCGAGAGTTACACGATCGTGATCGTTACGCACTCGATGCAGCAGGCCGCGCGCGTTTCGCAAACGACTGCGTTCTTCCACCTCGGCCGCGTGATCGAGGTTGGCGAGACCGCACAGATCTTCACCGACCCGCGCGAGGCGAAAACGCGCGACTACATCACGGGAAGGTTTGGGTGAGAACATGACGCGTGTGGTAGAGCCGGCGCTGACAGCGCTTCGGCAACAGCTGTTACGGATGGGCAGCCTGTCCGAGGCAATTCTCGAGAAGTCGCTCCAGAGCCTCTGGCGGCGCGACGTCGCCCTCGCGCGCGAAGTGAAGATCGACGATCTCGAGATCGACCGGCTCGATATCGCGATCGACGAGACGGTGCTGCGCATCCTCGCGACCCAGGCGCCGGTAGCCGACGACCTGCGCAACGTGATCGCCGGCAAGATGATCGCGACCGACCTCGAGCGCGTCGGCGACCTCGCGCGCAACATCGCCAAGAGCAGCGAGCGCCTCGCGACGCGCGCCGCGATCGAGACGCCGCCGAGACTGCGCACGCTCGCCGGCGAGGCGCAGCGCATTCTGCGCCGTGCCCTCGACGCTTTCTCGGAGCAGGATGCGGAGCGTGCGACGGCAGTGCTCGGCGACGACGATCAGGTCGATGCGGACGAAGACGCCGTGATCCGCACCGCGATCGAAGAAATCGCGAGCCATCCCGAGTTCACCGCCCAAGAAGTGGACTTCATCCTGATCGCGAAGAACCTCGAGCGCGTCGCCGACCATGCCACCAACATCGCCGAGGACGTGATCCTCGCAACCAAGGCGCGAAACGTGAAGCACGCGGGAAAGCTCGGGGGTGCGGGCGGCGCGGGCATTTAGCCTGTCGCCGAAATCGAGGCTCCCGCTTTCTCCCTATTTACTTCGCTCGGCTCCGAAGACTCCGCCTCGCTGCGCGCTTCGCTTGCGGCCTCGAGCCCGAATCAGGAGGCGCCGCGTTATCGAGGTCAACCCCGCGCCTAGCTAGATGCGTGACGCGCTGCGGCCACTGCTAGAGCGACCTCGAAGACGCGGCGCCTCTGTGCGGGTCAGCATAGGCCGCAAGCGACGCGAGCAGCGAGGCGGAGTCTTCGGAGCCGAGCG
>JANNDT010000284.1:0-19989 GCA_031387905.1 Deltaproteobacteria bacterium | reverse complement strand
GCCGGAGTTGCACTGGCAGCACGGTTATTACGCAGTGCTGCTCTCGATGGGCGGCGTCGCGCTCGGCTTGATTCTCTGGTTCCGCCACCGCGGCTGGTGGGACTGAGCGCATGCCCGAAGCAGCCGCGCCGCTCGATTTCTTTGGCGTCGCCTGGCGCTTGATCGCGACGCTTCTGTTCGTCGGGCTGAACGGCTTCTTCGTCGCCGCCGAGTTCGCGCTCGTGAAGATGCGCAGCACGCGCATCGAGCAGCTCGCAGAAGAAGGCGGCGCGCCGGCCCTGCGCGTGCAGCACATCTTGAAGCACCTCGACCGCTATCTCTCCGGCTGCCAGCTGGGCATTACGGTCGCGAGCCTCGCGCTCGGTGCACTCGGCGAGCCCGCGGTCGCGCGCTTGTTGCTCGCGCTGGCCGGAGCGCTCGGCGTGCCGATGACCAGCGCCCCCGGCGGCTGGGTCGCGATCGTCGCGTTCGGGCTCGCGTTCACCGTAATCACCATGCTGCACATGATCCTCGGCGAGCAGGCGCCAAAGCTGTGGGCGCTGCGGCGCGCGGAAGAAACCGCGCTGCGCACTTCGGGCGCGCTGCGCTTTTTCACGGCGGTCCTGTGGCCGTTGATCGTGCTGATCGACTTTCTCTCGAATCGGCTGCTGCGCGTTTTCGGTCTCACGGCTGCGCACCGGCACGAATCGATTCCCACGGCCGAGGAGATCCGCAGCGTACTCTCGCTCTCGGCGCGCTCCGGCGAGATCAGCGAGCGCGAATACGAGATCACCGAGAACGTCTTCCGCATCACCGAGCTCGAGGTGCGCCACATCGTGGTGCCGCGCGTCGACGTCGATTCGCTCTCGCTCGAGCAGCCGCTCGAAGAGAACCTACGCGTGCTGCGCGAGTGCGGGCACAGCCGGCTGCCGCTGTGCGGGCGCGGCCTCGACGCGATCGTCGGCTTCGTGCACGGCAAAGACGTGCTCGAGCAGCTGCTGCGCGGCAACATGGCGCCCGACTTGTTGGGGATCGCGCACGAGCCACTGTTCGTCGCGAGCACGATGTCGCTCTCGGATTTCCTGCAAGAGCTGCAAACCAAGCGCAGCCACCTCGCAGCGGTACTCGACGAACACGGCACCGTAATAGGCCTCGCGTTCCGCGAGGACGCGCTCGAAGAAATTGTCGGCCCGCTCGGCGACGAGTTCGACGTGCACGTGCCAGATTTCGTAGAGACGCGCGCTGGCGTCTGGGAGGTGAGCGGGCGCATGGCGCTGCCGGACGTGTGCGATCGCCTCGAGTTCGAACTCGGCGAGGACGAGGACGAGGCCGCGGACTCGATCGGCGGCCACGTGACGGCGCGGCTCGGCCGGCTGCCGCGCCCCGGCGACCGGGTGGACGTGGGGCCGTTCCGCGCGACGGTGCTCGACGTGGTGCGCAGGCGCGTGCACCGCGTTCGCATCGAGCGGCGCGGAGGCGCAGCGCCGGCGGAAGAAGGCGCGGCGTGAGCCGTCGCGCGTTGTTGCGGAGCGTCGCGCTTGCGGCGCTCACGGCAGCACTTGTTGGGGCCGCGCCGAGGGGTGTGCACGCGGAGCCGAGCTTCGGTCAGCGTCTTGCGGCCGCCGCGCTCGAGCAGGTCTTGGTCACGCTCCACTACGACCACGCCTATGTGCGCCTCGCATATCCGGGCGGCGACGTGCCGATCGAGCGCGGCGTTTGTAGCGACGTGCTGGTCCGCGCCTTCCGCAAACAACGTGTTGATCTACAGCAGCTCGTGCACGAAGACATGCGCGCGAACTTCGCGCGCTATCCGCAGAACTGGGGACTGCGCACGCCCGACTCCAACATCGATCATCGCCGTGTGCTGAACTTGCAGAAGTTCTTCGGGCGCCGGGGCCTCGCACTGCAGATCACGCAGAGCGCCGCGGACTATCAGGCTGGCGACATCGTGGCGTACCTGCTGCCGGGCGGACTCCCGCACATCGGCATCGTCGCCGAGCGCCGCACGCAGGAGGGCGGACGTCCGCTGCTGATCCACAACATCGGCGCGGGAGCGCAGATCGAAGACGTCCTGTTCGCGCACCGCATTACCGGCCACTACCGCTGGAAGTGACGCGGCGCGCTCGCGACTTCGGCGATGGCGGCGGCCAGCTTCGTGCGCGCGCTCGCGTCAAAACCAGGTAGCTCCGCGTTGCGAGCGGCTAGCTCGTCCAAGAGCGCGCTCTCGGAGAGCCGAATCGGCAGCAGCGGCAACAGCGTGGCGATGCGCTCGGTCTGTCGCGTGAGGGCGGGGCGCAGCTCGGCGTCGAGGCTCCACGCAGGCGCGTTCGCTGCGGGCGGCGGCGCGGCGAGCACCGCGCTCTGAATCGTGCGACTCGCCTCGAGCAGCGCGCCGAAGAACTTCTCGAGAGCGGGGTCATCAGGGATTTCACGCCGATCGCGGCGGCCGGCTTCCTGCGCCGCCGCCACAGCAGCCGCGAGCACCTGGGCCTCGCGTTCCGGCACGAACACCGGCGCGCCGCTCGCTCGCTTCGTCTCTGCCACCGCGGGCGAGAGGGCGAGGCGTTCGGCGAGCGCGGCGACCAGCGCGAGCGTTGGCGCCGCGCTGCGCCGCGCTGCGGCCTCGGCGCCGAGCCATCGCATGCGCAGCCGCGCGAGGGTGCCGTCGGCCTCGCGCGAGAGCAGCCATGCGTCGAGCTCCGCTGCGAGCGCCGCGTGTTCCGCGGGCAGCCAGTATGCCTTCACGTCGTGCGTGAGCGGCCCGATGAGCGCGGCGTCTGGCGCGAGAGCTCGCCAACTCGGCGCCTCCGTGGTGTCGGTCAGCACCGCGCGCGCCGTGCCCGAGGCGAACGCGTCGCGCACGGCCGAGTTATCAGGCAGCGCCGTGATCGCCGCGAGCGGAAAGCGTGCGCGCGCGACGCGTTCGAGGTGCCCGCCCGCGTTCACTGTGAGCGCGACGCCGGGCGCCGCGAGCGCCTCTTCACTCGCGAGCGCTGCGTCGCGCACGAGCACCACCGCGCCCGATTCCGCGACCGGCACGCTGAAGCGTCCGGCGATGGAGCGATCCGCGCGCACCGTTACGCCCGTCATCGCGACGTCGAAGTGGCCCGCTGCGAGCGCCGGACCGAGTTCGAGCCACGTCATCGCCACCCACTCGATCGCGTAGCCGCGTTCTGCCGCGAACGCGCGCGCGATGTCGGGATCGAGGCCCACGTAATCGCCTTGCTCGGTGCGCTCGCAGAGCGGCGGGTAGTCACCTGTTACGGCGACGCGCAGTGGCGTCTCGGCCGCGTGTCCGGCGAGCGCAGCAAACAGCGCGAGCGACGCGACGAAGCGTGGAGCGAGCTCGCGGGCGCTTCGCAGCCGAGGCGCGCTCACGCCGCGATCACATCCAGCAGCTGCGGAATCTCCGTAATCACATGATCGG
The DNA here is from genome assembly GCA_031387905.1 of Deltaproteobacteria bacterium. Lineage (GTDB taxonomy): Bacteria > Myxococcota_A > UBA9160 > UBA9160 > UBA6930 > VGRF01. Next base: position 16,583 of record JANNDT010000284.1, on the reverse strand, counting down.
GCCGCAGCGCCTCGGCGAGTTCCAGTCGCCGCTCCGCGATCCAAGCGGTGCGCATGCCGAGTGGCTTCGCGCCTGCGAAATCGTGCTGCGGCGAGTCGCCCACGAACAGCACCTCGCGCGCCGCGACGCCCGGCGCCTTCGCGAGCGCGACTCGATAAATGCTCGGATCGGGCTTACAGGAGCGCGCCTCTTCGCTCGTGGTCGTGGCGTGAAAGAACTCGCCGATGCCGAGCCGCGCCCAGATCGCGCGGAACTGGTCGTCGTCGATGTTGCTCACGATGCCGAGGTGCAGGCCGCGCGCGCGCAGCGTCGCGAGCGTCTCGCGCACGCCCGGCCGCAGCAGGGCGAACTGCGCGCCCACCTCGCTCTGCCCTTCGTAAAGCGCCTCGGGGTCGCGCGCCGCGACGTCGTAAGCGCGGAGCAGCCCGAGGTAGGCGTCGCGAAACAGATCGCGATGCAGGTAGTACGGCCGCGCGTTGTGCACTGCGCCGGACTCCGACATGGCCTCGCGGTAGACGGCGCGGACGCGCTCGAACGGGTCCGTAATGCCGTGCTCGCGAGCGAGCCCCTCGAGCACGCGGTCGAAGTGCGGGCGGGTTGCGCGGTAGCTGAACAGCGTGCCGCCGAGATCGAAGAACACCGCGCGGATCGCCAACTGCGTCACCCCGGTTGCACAGGCGGCGCAGCGTAACCCCGCGCATGCCCAGTGGTCGCGTGGTTTGACCCTCCTAAGCCACTCGCCTAAGTTCCGCCGCCTTTCGCGCCGTCCCAGGCGGTCTTCATCGCCGCGGCGCGCGTGCCACAGCGCACAGTACTTCGAGGTCTTGGCCATGCTTTCCATCGACGAGATCGAGGCGGGTTCGTCCTGCACGCACAAGAACACCGGGCTTCGCTACAGCATCGTCGAGGTGGGCAAGGACGAGGTGCTGCTCTCGGCAGAAAGCACCGAGATGCAAGACCTCGTGGTGCCGACGCAACTCTTCCTCGCTGAGTTCGCGATTGGCTCGTACTCCGCGCGGCGCACCGGCAGCAGCGGCGGCAGTGGCGGCGGCGGAGGGCGCCCGCGCAAGGCGGTCGCGAAGCCGATGGTCGCGCCGACCGGCCCGAAGTCGCGCGGCAAGATCAAGAAGATGGTGCGCGACCGCGGCTTCGGCTTCATCCGCGGCGAAGACGGCAAAGAAGTGTTCTTCCACCGCTCCGGCATGAACGGCAGCGAGTACGACTCGATGGATGAGGGCGACGTGGTCGAGTACGTGATTCAGGAAGGGCCGCGTGGGGCGCGCGCGGAGTTCGTGAAGTCGGTGCCTCCGGGCACGCCGGCGGCGCCGGCTGCGCCGAGCGCTTAGGGCCTCGCGCCGGAGATCGAGTCGAGTTTGCGTCCCGAAGTCCCGGGGCTCACTTGTTGGGGAGTCAGGGCGGACCGGGGACCCCGGCTCTGGCTGCGTCGCCGTGGCGCTTTGAGCGTGCATCTATCTGGGCGTATCGGGGCGCGGGGGTGTGCCGGCGCCTTACATGTCAGGATCACCGGCGACTCCGTCAGACCGGGGAATCCCCGGTCCGCCCTGGCGGGCATTGTTCAGATGCAGCTGTCGCGGTGGTCAGGTTATTGGGGTGGTGACGCGCGCGCGCCGTCGAGGCGCGCTTGCGTCACTTTTCGGAGAATGCTTTTCGGAGAATGGGTGGGGTGCGACGGGCGCCGCGCCAGCACCTACAGCTGATACCGATGCACGATCGGCAGCTTTCTGCCGCTGCCGAACGCCTTTGGCGAGACGCGCAGCACGAGGGGGGATTGGCGGCGTTTGTACTCGTTGCGGTCGAGGCGGCGCACGATGCTGGCGGCTATTTCGGCGGTCGCGCCGGGCGGCGGAGCGATTAGGGCGGCGCTGCGCTCGCCTTCGATCGCCTGTTCGAGCACGGCGTCGAGCACGGCGTACTCGGGCAAGTCGTCGCTGTCCTTCTGGTCGGGCGCGAGCTCGGCGCTGGGCGGCTTGTCGATCGTGCGCCACGGCACGACCTCGCGGTCGCGGTTCGCGAAGCGCGCGAGCGCGTACACGTCCTTCTTGTAGACGTCCCCAATCACTGCGATGCCGCCAACGGTGTCGCCGTAGAGCGTGCAGTAGCCGACCGACAGTTCGCTCTTGTTCCCGGTCGCGAGCACGAGTCGGTTCTCGGCGTTGGAGACGGCCATCAGCAGCGCGCCGCGAATGCGCGACTGGATGTTCTGTTGCGTGAGGCCGTAGTCGTCTTTCACGCCGAACAATTCGCCGAAGAGTTTTCGGTAGCTCTCGTAGACGGGGCGGATGTCCACGGTGCGAATCTGGATGCCGAGGTGCTCCGCGAGCGCGACCGCGTCGTGAACGCTGTGGTCCGAGGAAAACGGGCCCGGCATCGCGACGCCGGTGACTTTGTCGCGCCCTAATGCCTGGACGGCGAGGTGCGCAGTCACGGCGGAATCGACGCCGCCCGAGAGCCCGATTACGGCGCCGGGCGGCAGCCCTTGCTTGCGGAAGTAGTCGCGAATGCCGAGCACGAGCGCGGCTTCGAGCTGGGCGACGCGCTCGGGTTCGACGACGGCTTCGGGCGCGATGCTCGGCGCCGTATCGAGGTCGCACACCCCGAACGCTTCCTCGAACAGCGGCAACGCCATGCGCACGCGGCCGCCGGCGTCCGTGACAAACGAGCCGCCGTGGAAGATCAGTTCGTCGTTGCCGCCCACCTGGTTGCAGAACGCGATCGGCACCGCGCGCTTGGCGGCGAGGTCGCAAAAAATCCGGCGCAGCTCGGCGGGCTTGCCGGCGTGCCAGGGCGAGGCGGAGAGGTTCACGACCAGCTGCGCGCCCAGCTGCGCGAGTTCGCCTGTCGGGTCGGCGCGATAGCCGACGCGATCCACCCAGCCGTCCTCGCAAACTGTTAGGCCGAGCCGCAGCCCGTTCGGGAGCGTGGCCGGCTGCCGCTCGTCGGCCGGCGCGAAGTAGCGCTTCTCGTCGAACACGTCGTAGGTCGGCAGGTGCGTCTTGGCCTGTTCGGCGATGCGCTTCCCGCCCGCGAGCAACACCGCTGCGTTGGCGAGCTGCTTGCCCTCGCGCCGCTCGGTCGGCAGCACGGCGCCAACTGCGATCGCGACGCCGCGCGACGCCGCGGCCAGCGCATCGAGTTCGCGCAGCTGGTCGCGCACGAAGCCGTCGCGCAGGGCGAGATCGAGCGGCGGGTAGCCGGTGAGCGCCAGTTCGGGCAGCACGACGAGATCGGCGCGTTCGGCCGTCGCGCGCGCCGCGGCTTCTTCGATCCGCTTGCGGTTGCCAGTGAGATCGCCAACGGTCGGGTTGATCTGTGCGAGCGCGACGCGCATGGCGCGAGAGTCCCGCGCGCGCGCTGCGGCCGCAAGCGAAGCGCGCAGCGAGCCGCAGGCGAGCGGAGTCAACAAGTTACGGCCCGCGCACCTCGTATCCCTTCGCGCGAAACTTCGCGAGCGGTCCGTCTTCCGCGAGAATGCGGTCCATCGCGTCCATCGCGAGCGCGACGCGGCTGTTCGCGAGCGCGGCCTCGGCGAACGCGAACCACTCGGCTTGTGCCTTCTCGATCAACTGTTTGATCTCCGGCGCGCTGCCGATGGCTTGCCAGCACGCGGCCTGCTGGTCGCCGTACGGCACCGCGCGAAACGCGTCGATGTCGCCGTCCGCCCAGGCTTTCGCGCGCTCGCGCATCGCGCCGACGTCCGTTTCGAGACGTGCGATCGAAGTCTCGAGACACGCAATCTGTTCCGAGAGCGAAATCTCGCCGAGTGCGCCGAGCGTTCTCCCGGGGTCGTCGAGCATGATCGTCACCTGGCGAATCTCGAGGTCGCGCTTCTTCGCGAGCCTGATCACACGCGCATGCACGTCGTTCTCGGTGGTCAGCCCGACGCGATCGACAGCGGCTTCGAACAGCCGCGCGGCCGCGAAGATCGGGCGCATCTCGTCGAGCTTGCGGTCGCGCCGCGCGTACTTCACGCGCAGCGCGTCGAAGCGCGCGTAAAGCGGAGCAGACAGCACCTGCGCGAGGGTCGCGTCGCCTGGGTTGCGCTGGAGTTCCCGCCACTGCCTGTATAGCTTGATGCCACTGATTAGACCGACGCGCATGTTCACCGCGCCGCCGGCCGCGATCACCTCCTGCGATTCGTCGAGCACCTGCTCGACGGCCTGCGATTTCCACGTCATGCGCTTCGGCAGCGGCTGGAGCAGGCCGAGCAGCCACAGGGTGTGATCGCCGTTCGTGATCTTCCAAAGCTGCGGGCCGGGCCGCTCGCCGATCACGAAGATTTCTTCGACGGGCTCGGCGGGCGCGCTCGGCGCCGCTGCATCTTGCGCGCGGGCGCCGGCCGAGCTGAGCACCAACAGGACCGCGCCTGACGCTGCACCGAGCCGCATGTGAGCCCTTCCGCATCGAGCGAACGCGCAATTCGCGCGCAGCCCACGATAGACCGCGCGCGCTTCCCCTCGGTTCGCCGCGCGCAGATGGCTAACTTGCACGCCCTCCGGAGGACTGATGTCGCGCGATTCGGGTCTGATCGGCCCCAGCTCGAGCTTCTACGTCTCGCAGCGCTTGCGCATGCACTACGTCGATTGGGGGAACGAAGCAGCGCCGCCGCTGCTGCTGATTCACGGCGGCAAGGACCACGCCCGCAATTGGGACTGGGTGGCGCGCGAGCTGCGCCGCGAGTTTCACGTGATCGCGCCCGATCTGCGCGGCCACGGCGACAGCGCCTGGGCGACCGGCGGCTCCTACGCGATCAGCGAGTTCGTGTTCGACATCGTGCAGCTGGTCGATGCGCTCCACCTGGCGCCGCTCACCATCATCGGTCACTCATTAGGCGGCGCGATCTCGCTCCACTACACGGGCCTGTTCCCGAAGAACGTCGCGAGGCTCGTGGCGATCGAGGGGCTCGGGCCGTCGCCGGAGCTGGAGGCGAAACTCGAGAGTTCGCCGGCTTCGCTGCGATACAAGGAGTGGATCAAGTCGCAGAAGGAAATCGCGGCCCGCCAGCCGCGCCGCTATCCGTCGATCGAAGAAGCGGCGAAGCGCATGCAGGAAGAGAACGAGTTCCTCTCGCCCGAGCAGGCGCGACACCTGACAGTTCACGGCGTGGCGCGGAACGAGGACGGCACGTTCTCGTGGAAGTTCGACCCGTACGTGCGCAGCTTCGCGCCCGTGCGCTTCCGCGGCGCAGACATTCGCTTGATGTGGGAACGCATCAGTTGCCCAACGCTGCTCGTACGGGGCGAACAAAGCTGGGCGAGCGACCCGGTGAAGGATGGCCGCATCGCGCCGTTCAAGAACGCGAGCCTGCTGAACGTCCCGAAAGCTGGCCACTGGGTGCACCACGACCAACTCGAGGTCTTCCTCCGCGGCGTGCGAAAGTTCCTGGCGGAGTGAAGCGAGGCCCGCTCAGACTTCTTCGGTAGCCGCGTCGCCGGTGGCCGGGAAGTAGACCAGCAGCACATCGCCGAATGCCGCAGGTTTTTTCTCGCCAGCAATCTCGAAGCGGATCGAGATCGTGGCCCGCACCGCGCCGCCGGGGAGGTCGCGCAAATCTTTCAGCGTCGCGTGCAGGCGGATCTTGTCGCCGCAGCGGACCGGCGAGCGCAGGCGCATTTGCTCGATGCCGGGGTTCACGATCATGCGCACGCTCTGCACTTCGAGGATTTGCGTGAGCAGCACCGGCGAGAGCGAGAGTGTTAGGTGGCCGTGAGCGATCGTCGCGCCGTAGGGCGACTCGCGGCGCGCGCGTTCGACATCGACGTGGATCCACTGGTGGTCGCCAGTGGCTTCGGCGAACAAATCGATGCGCTGCTGCGTGATCTCGATCCAGTCCGACGTGCCGAGCTGCTTGCCGATCCATTCGCGGAGCGCAGCGATGTTCGGAAGCGTGAGCGAAGCCATCCAGCGGTTCTCCAGGCGCGCGCATTCTACCCGCGCGCCGCGAAGATGTGCGTCGCGTCCGCTGGACCCGCCTGAGCGTCGCGCGCGAGATGGGCGACAGTGTCGGCATGCAGCGGTGGTGTCGAGCGTGAGCGCGCCTTTCCGGCTTGGCGTGCGCATCGCGCCGCGCACAGCGAGCGCCGCTTCGCTCGCGGAGTGCGTCGCGCTCGCACGGCGCGCCGAGGCGCTCGGGCTCGACTGGGTGGGCGTCGCGGAGCGCTTCGACGCACGCGGCGGCGTGCCGGACGCGCTCAGCCTGTGCGCGGCGTTCGGCGCAGCGTCCGAGCGCGTGCGCATCGCGACGGCGGCGCTCCCGTTGCCGCTGCACCACCCGCTGCGCGTCGCGGAAACTGCAGCCACGATCGACGGGTTCTCGGGCGGGCGGCTCGAACTCGGCGTTGGCCTCGGCGCCGCAGAAACGCCCTTCGCGAGCTTCGGCCTCGAAGTCGACGAGCGTGCGGAGCGTTTCGCCGAGGCGCTCGCGATTCTGCGCGCCGCGTGGAGCGATGCTCCCGTCACGTTCCGCGGCAAGCACTTCGCGTGCGAGGGCGTCCGCGTTTACCCGAAGCCGGTGCAGTCGGGCGGGCCGCCGCTCTGGCTTGCGGCGAGTGCGCCCGCGGCGCAACGGCGTGCGGCACAGCTCGGGGTGGGCGTGATGCTGCCCGCGGACGCGGACCCGGCGCCGTATCTCGGGGAGTGCGCGCGCGTTCCCGGCGCGGCCGCGCGCGTTGCGCTGCTCGCGCGCGCGGACGCGACGCTCGCCGCGCTCGAAGCAGCGCTCGCGCGCTGCGTTGGCGCGCGCGAAGTGACGTGCGCGCTCGACGCGACGTGCGAGGCCGAGCTCGAGCGCGCGGCGGAGTTCGCGGAGCGGCTGCGGAACCCCTAACGAGTGGGCGTATAGTGCGCGGATCGAATCGAGGGGGCGCGATGCAGAAGGCGATGAAGCTCGGCGCTTGGGTGCTCGGAATCGCAGCGTTCGGGTACTTCGCGATCGGCCGGCTGCTCTACCTCGCGCCGATCGGGCTCGACTGGAGAGCGTTTCCGCTCGGTGGCTTGATCGAGAAGTCGTTCCGCGGGCTGGGCTACGAGGGCGGCAACGCGATCTCGGTCGTGTTCTGGCTCGGGGTCTGCGTGATCGGGCTCTGGACCGCCGTAATCATTGCGCGGCGCGGCGCTCAAGAGAGCCAGCCGAACGCACTGCGGCGCCACGTCGTGACGAGCGGCGCGTTGCTGGGCGCGACGGCAATCGCGGGCGGCGCCGCCGCGGTGCGCGCGTTCCTCGGCGTCGGCACCGGCTCCAAAGGCTGGGCTGCCGTCAACGCAGGCATCAACGCGAAAGTCGAGACGACGCATCCCGAGTACCCAGAGACTTGGAAAAATGCGCGCGTGCAAGGCTTCCGCACGCTCGGCCGCACGGGCTGGAAGATCTCCGACGTCGTGGTGGGCTCGGGGCGCATCAAGGATCAGAAGGGCACGGACATCGTGAGGCTCGCGCTCGAGCGCGGCGTCACCTACGTCGACACCGCGCCTGATTATTCCGCCTCCGGCAGCGAGCAGGCCGTGGGCAAGGCGATTCAGGGCGTGCGCGACCGAGTTTTCCTCGCGACGAAGTTCTGCACGCCCTGGGGCCACCTCGGCGCGGGTACGCCCGTCGGGGACTACAAGCGCATCATCGAGGAGAGCCTCGCGCGGCTCGGCACCGACTATGTCGATCTCGTGCACGTCCACTCGTGCGACGAAGTCGAGCGCTTGATGGACCCGAACATGCACGAGGCGTTCGACCGCCTGCGCGAAGAGGGCAAGGCGCGTTTCCTCGGCTTCTCGTCGCACACCCCGCGGCTCGAGCAAGTGGCGGACGAGGCGATCCGCTCCGGCCGCTTCGATGTGATGATGCTCGCCTACCACCACGGCATCTGGCCGAAGCTAGGGGGCTTAATTACCCGCGCGCGCCGCGAGCAAGACATGGGCGTGATCGCGATGAAGACGCTGAAGGGCGCCAAGCACAACGGCCTCGCGGGCTTCCGCGACAAGGCGCCGGCTTACAGCCAAGCCGCGCTGCGCTGGGTGCTCTCGAACCCGGATGTGTCGGCGGCGGTGATCTCGTTCTTCGAGTTCCAGCACGTCGACGAGTACCTCCAGGCGTCGGGCGGTTCCGTGACACCGGACGACCTCGCGCTGCTCGGCGAGTACGACCGCCAGATCGCCGGCACTCATTGCTCGCCGCACTGTGGCGAGTGCCTCGACCACTGCCCCGAGGGCCTCGCGATTCCCGACGTGCTGCGCCAGCGCATGTATTTCGAGGACTACGGCGACGAGAAGGAGGCGATGCGCCTCTACGCCGCGCTCGAGAAGAAAGCCGACGTGTGCATCGGCTGCAGCGCGCCGTGCCTTGGCAGCTGCCCCGTGGGCATCGACATCCCCACGCGCACGAGGGGCGCGCACGAGATGCTCACGCTCGCCTGAGCGGGGACGTTTCATAACTAACCAAACTTCCGCGGCTCTCCGCCGGAAGTTTGGTTAGTTATGGAACGTCCCCGCAGTGCCCCGCAGTTCTTCTATGCGGCGCGCGAGCGCCACGTCGTTCTGCGTGATGCCGCCCGAGTCGTGGGTCGAGAGATCGATCGCGACGCGGTTCCACACGTTCGACCAATCGGGGTGGTGATCGAGTTTCTCCGCCGCGAGCGCGACGCGCGTCATGAACGCAAACGCCTCGCTGAAATCGGCGAACGCGAACTCGCGGTGCAGCTTGCCCGCGCGTAGCTCCCAGCCCGCCAGTTCGCGCAGCGCGGCGCTGAGTTCTTCGGGCGTGAGCAGCGGCCGCGGCATCTGGCGGGCGCGGCTAGTGGTCGTGGATCGCGCGCACGAACGCGTCGAACAGCTCGCGGCGGATGGTGGCGTTGTCGGCTCTGCCGTGCGTCGCGCGGAACGCTCTCACGGGGATGATGCCCTTCGCCATCGAGCGGTGGCCGCCGCCGATCCCTAATCCCTCGACGACCGCGCGCACCACTTCGCCGGCTGCGCGCACGTAGCCGACGTTGCGCACCGAGAACACGAGATCGCTGCCCACGATGCCCGCAGCGATCGCCCACTCGGCGCCTTCGGCCTGCAGCCCGAGGTCCGCTACCTGCGGAATCACGTCCTCGCGCACGCGTCCGAGCACGAGCAGGTGGATGCCCTCTTCGACGCGCGTCGCAGCGAGCGCGCGGCCGAGGGCGCGCAGGCCGTCGAGCGGCAGCGCCGGCCGCTCGATGCGCCGTAACAACGCCGGGCTGTGCGAGGCGTGCACCGCGGCGAACGCGGCGATGTCGGCGGGCCCCGTGTCGCGCCCGAGCAGCTGCGTGTCGCTCTTGATGCCATACAAGAGTCCAGTCGCGAGGCGCGGGCGAATCTCGAGGCCGGCGGCGGTGAGGTACTCCGTCAGAATCGTCGAGGTGGCGCCGTAATCGGTCCGGATGTCGCGGATCGTCGCGTCCCAGCCGCTGCGCTCGGGGTGGTGGTCGATCACGAGGTCAACGTGGCGCAGCCGCTCCGGCACCGGATCGCCGAACACGGTGGGCTGAACGTCCACCAGCGCGAGGCCGTCGAACTCGTCGAGCTGGTCCGGGTCGATCGTGCGCACTTCGAGCCCGAGCGCCTGGATCATCGCCACGTTCTCAGGGCGCTTCGCCTCGCCGAACGAGATGAGCGGCGCGGTGGGCGCCTTCCGTCCTAACAACGCGCGCAACGCAAAGCCGCAGGCGATGCCGTCGGGGTCGGGGTCGGGCTGGAGCAGGATGCCGATCTTGTCGCGCTGGCCGAACAGACGCTGGATCTGCACGACGCGGTGCAGGTTCTGCAGATGCGAGAACTCGGTGTCGATGTCGCCGCGGATGTCCGCGCGCAGGCCGGTCAGCCGAATGCACAGGTGCATCGGCAACTCGTCCGCCTGCAGGTGATCCGAGCACACCAGAATCGGCACCGTCGGAAGCGCGGTGCCGATCACGGCGACGGCGTTGCGCAGCCACACCGGGTCGTCGGCGATCACCGCGAACTCGTCGCCCTCGCGCGCGCCGAGCCGGCCTAATCCCTCGGGCGTGAGCGGATGCCCGAGCGAACGAAAGCCCGGCGGCCGCGTCCGCCCTTCGCCTTCGCGCGGCACGAAGGCGAGTTCCTCGTTCGTGCCGAGCAGAATCTGCGCCCACTCGCGCGCGAGATGCGCGCCGTCGCACACGATGAATCTGCTGCCCAAGCCTGGCCCCCAGGAAACCTGGGGGCGCATGCTAGCTCTGAGGTAGGCAGGGGCGGGGAAGAGCTTCGTGCGGGCACCGGCGGCCGCGGATGCAGCGGTCGGCGCCGGGACGCCGCCGCTGATCCGGCAGGCGTGCTGTTCATCGGAAACCGGGTTTGCACTCCGAGATGTCCACCACCGCCGGCTGGCTCCGCTCGAGGCCCGCGCTGCCCTGCGCAGCGAGGAGTGCGAGCAGCGGCGCCTGCGTCTGCCAACTCGAGTAGACGCACGCCGCCGCCGGGAGATCGCGCTCGACCGCGAGCAGCGCAGGCAGCGCGTCACGCAGCGCGGCCTCATCGGCGTCCGTGTGAAACACGAGAATCTCCTGGGGCTCATCGACGAGCACGTACGGCGGCCGCGCCCCGCGCAGCAGCAGCAACGCGCGGCCGCCCACCGCGAGCGCCGGCGGGCGCAGCGGGGAGAACTTCACCTCGAACGCGGCGGGCGGGACGCCGCGCAACGCGGCTCGCCGCTCGACCGCGATGCGCCCAGCCTCGACGCGCGTCACTCGCGCGAGCGCGATCACCTCGGCAAGCGCGCTGCGCTCGTGCAGCGGGCGCGCGGGCGGCGGAATCGCGTGCGGCGCTTGTGCTTGGGCCGCCAGGGGCCTGCTCGCGAGGGCGACGCACACCGTGATCACCGCCCAATTCCTATGCATCTTCGCAGGCTACGGGTTGCCTCAACCCACGTCAGCGATTTACGCTGCGCCCCCTCGCGAGCCTTGCGCTGGAGCCTGCATGCCTTCCGTCCGAATCCCCCCGCCGTACCGCGGCCCCACCTTGGGCGCCGACGCGTTGAACGTGGACGGCGCGACTGTGGGCGAGTGCCTCGAAGCGGTCGAGCGCAAATACCCCGGCTTCTTGCCGCAGGTGCTCGACGACGACGGCAACGTCCACCGCTTCGTGAAGCTCTTCAAGAATGGCGAGCACGTCGCGCGCGATCCGCTGCGCACGCGACTCGCCGAGGGCGACGACCTCGAAATAATCGCAGCGATCGCGGGCGGCTGAACGCCACTCGCGCAAGAGTTCAACCAGTCCAACCAGGAGACACTGCATGGCCGATCGGATGATCTGCGTCGACATGACAAACCAAACCGTCGAGCTGAAGCCCTTCCCGGCGAAGTGGCAGGCGCTCGGCGGCCGCGGCCTCTCCGCGAAGATTCTGCTCGATGAGTGCAACCCGAAGTGCGACGCGCTCGGCCCGGACAACGTGCTGGTGCTCGCGCCGGGCGTGCTTTCCGGCACCGCGGCGCCCACCTCGGGCCGTATCTCGGTCGGCGGCAAGAGCCCGTTGACGGGCGGCATCAAGGAAGCGAACACCGGCGGCCAGCCGGGCCAGCACCTGATGAAGCTCGGCTATCGCGTGATCGTGGTGAAGGGCAAGCCGAAGGACGCGAACAAGCGCTACGCGCTCGAGGTCTCGGCGGAGGGCGCGAAAGTCGTCGCGGCTGACGAGTATCAGGGCCTGCTCAACTACACGCTGTGCGAGCGGCTGCACACGAAGTACCCGAAGACGACCTCGTTCATCTCGATCGGCCCGGCCGGCGAGATGCAGCTCAAGGGCGCGTCGGTCGCCACCACCGATCAAGACAACCGCTACCCGGCCCGCCACGCCGCGCGCGGTGGGCTCGGCGCCGTAATGGGCAGCAAGGGCCTCAAGTACGTATCGGTCGATCCGGGCCGCACGCCGGTGGTGCAGGGCGCCGACAAGAAGAAGTTCAACGAGCTCTGCAAGGAGTACTCGCAGGCCTACTTGTCAGGGCCGCTGATGTTCAAGCACGGCACCAGCTCGGTGGTGCCGGTGGCGAACATGCTGCACACGTTCCCCTACAAGAACCGCACCTCGGGCCAGTCGCCCGACGCGAAGACACTCGACGGCGCCCGCATCGTCGAGACTTTCGAAACGCGCGGAGGCGGCATGCACAACTGCATGACCGGCTGCATCGTGAAATGCTCGAACATCGTGCACGGCGCGGACGGCAAGTACGTCACGAGCGCGCTCGAGTTCGAGACGCTCACGCTGCTCGGCGCGAACTGCGCTGTCGCGAGCTGGGAAGACGTCGCGGAGCTGGATCGCCTGTGCGACGAGCTCGGTCTCGACACGATCGAGACGGGCTCTGCGCTCGCGGTGCTGATGGACGCGGGCCAGATGCAATGGGGCGACGCGGCGGCGATGAAGGCGCTGCTGCGCGAGATCCCGACGGGAACTGCGCGCGGCAAGGCGATCGGCAACGGGGTCGTCGCGACCGGAAAGTTCACGGGCCACGCGCGCATCCCGCACGCCAAGGGCCAGTCGCTGCCGGCGTGGGATCCGCGGCCGCTCAAGGCCACGGGCGTCACCTACTGCACGAGCCCGATGGGCGCCGATCACACGGCGGGCCTGATCATCAACCCGGGCCTGCCGCTCGAGAAGTTCGCCTACGAGTCGCAGAAGGTGCAGATCGTGAATGCGGTGTGCGATTCGTCGGGCTTCTGCCAATTCCTGCAGCCGAACCTCGACAACATCCGGGCCTTCTATGGCGCGTTGATGGGCCGCGAGGTTTCGCGCACGGAGATTCACGATCAAGGCTGGCAAGTGCTGTGCGATGAGTGGGAGTTCAACAAGCGCGCGGGCTTCACGGCCAAGGACGACGTGCTGTCCGAATGCCTCACGAAGGACCCGATCGGGCCGGCGAACGCCGTGTTCGACGTGCCGGCGGCGATCATCGCCGCGGTCTACACGAAGATGACGCCCGGCGACGACATGTTCTCGGCGAAGGCTTCGGGCTGAGCTGAAACTGATCGCTCGAGCGAAATGGTGAACGGCCAGGGCTGCGGCCCTGGCCGTTTCGTTTTGAGGAGTTGAAGCGCCCGCATGGAACCGCGACTGCTGCGCTGGATCGTTGCGTGCCTCGCGCTCGGCGTGGTCTTCATCGCCGCGGCTTCGCAGCTCGCAGCCGACCCAGCGCTCCCGACATGGGAACTCGAAGGCCTCGTGCTGCTGCGCAACGCGGGCTTCGGGCTGCTCGCGGCGGTGGTCGCGGCCTTCGCACTCCGCGGCGTCGTTGGCCGCGCGCTCGCGGAGGGCGACGGCGACGCGGCGAGTGCGCTCGCGAACGCGCGCGCGCAACTGTTCTGGATCAGCTTCGCGGCGCTCTTCATCGAGGTGATGCTGATCCGCTACTGCAACTCGCAGCTGCGCATCTTCTCGTTCTACAAAAACGTCCCGCTGATCGCGTCCTACGTCGGGCTCGGCGTGGGTTGCCACCTCGGGGGCGGACGCGGCTCGCACGCAGTTTCGTTTTTGCTGTGGCTGATTCCGTTCGCGCTGTTTCTGGCCGCGGGCGCCGGCGCGATCGACGGTTATCTCGGGCTATGGGCGGCGTTCGGCACCAGCGAGCACATGCTCGGCGACGTCGTCGTGAAGCAAGCCACGGCCGACGAAGCGTTCTGGAGCCAGCTCTACATCGGCACGTTCTGTGTGCTGGCGTTCCTCGCGGTGGGCGGCCTCTTCCTAACACTCGGGCGGCTGCTCGGGCAGGCGCTCGAGCGCGTGCCACGGCTGCCGGCGTACTCGCTGAACATCGCGGGCAGCCTGCTCGGCGTGCTCGCGTTCGCGGCGCTCAGCATGCTCGAGACGCCGCCGTGGGTGTGGTTCGCGCTCGGCCTCGCGCCGCTCGCGTGGGTGTTCACGCGCGGCGCGCAGCGCAGAGTCGCGCTAGCGCAGGCCGCGGCGAGCGTGGTCGCGGTGGTCGGCGCCGTCGGGGGCACGCTCTGGTCGCGCTATCAGAAACTCGTCGTGATCGAGCTGCCCGCTGAGCCCGGCGCGCGCGGCAGCAGTTCGTCGTTCCTGATTCTGATCTCCGACGTGTTTTATCAGGTCGCTATGGACCTGCGGCCCGAAAGCCTCGCGTCGCCGGCCGCCAACCCGTTTCCACATTACGACGCTGTGTTCCGTTCGCTGAGCGGATCGCCGGGGCGCGTGCTGATCGTCGGCGCCGGCAGCGGCAACGACGTCGCTGCCGCACTTCGGGCGGGTGCGTCGCACGTCGATGCCGTCGACATCGACCCGGCGATCGTCGCGATCGGCCGGCGCGTGCACCCCGAGCGGCCCTACTCGGACCCGCGCGTCTCCGTAATCATCGACGACGCGCGCGCCGCGTTCCGCAAGCTGCCGCCGGCGTCCTACGACGCGATCGTGTTCGGGCTGCTCGACAGCCACACGCAGCTCGGCGTTTCGAGCGTGCGGCTCGACAACTACGTGTTCACGCTCGAGAGCCTGGCCTCCGCGCGGCGGCTGCTGAAGCCCGGCGGACGGCTGGTGATCACGGCCGCGACCTTCCGCGAGTGGTTCAGCGCGCGCTTCGAAGCGATGCTGCGCGCGACCTGCGACGGCCCGGTGCAAGTCATCCAGGCCGGCAACTGGTTCACCTTCGTCGGCGTGGTGAACGATCCGAGCGCGCCGCCGCGCGAACTCACGGAGAGCTCGCGCGCCTCGCTCCCGACCGACGACTGGCCGTTTCTGTACCTGCCCGAGCGGGGCGTGCCGCGCGCTTACGTCGTGGTGATCGGCATGCTGATCGCGGCCTCGCTGCTCTTGCTCCGGCGCGGCGGCTTCAGCTTCGCGTCGGTCTCGTTCGAGCACACGCACCTGTTGCTGCTCGGCGCCGCGTTCCTGCTGATGGAGGTGAGCGCGATCAACCGCTTGGCGCTGCTTTTCGGTACGACCTGGATCGTCTCGGCGGTGGCGATCTCGCTCGTGCTCGCGTTGATCATGGCTGCGAACACGCTCGTCGCGCTCGCGGGCGCTGTCCCCTATGCGCTCTCCTACGCGCTGCTTCTTCTGGCGCTGCTCGCGAGTCTCGCGGTCGACCCGTCGTTCGTGTTAGGGCGCGGCTTCGCCTGGGCGGCCGGCTGCGGGCTGGTGCTGCTCTCGCCGGTCTTTTTCGCGGGCATGATCTTCTCGCGCTCGTTCGGCGCCACACGCGCCGCCGGGCCGGCGCTCGGCTTCAACATGCTGGGCTCGGCCCTCGGCGGCTGGCTCGAATACGCGACCATGGCGACCGGCATCCGCGCACTCGTACTCGTGGCGCTGGCGCTGTATGCGGCCTCTCTGCTCGCCCTAATCGCTCACTCGCGGACGGGTTCGCTGCGCGCGTAGAAAGCGAGGTCGCTCTCGAGCGCACGCACGAGGTCCGCGCGGCCGCGGGCTTTCGCGCTCGCGAGCAGCGCGCTCGCGAGCGTGCGCGCCTCGTCGAACGCACCGAGCTCGGCGAGCGCGGCGGCCTCGGCGCGGCGCACTCGCGGCCCGGCTTCAGGCAGCGTGCGCACCAGCCGCAGCGCCTCGGCGCCGTCGCGCGCGCCCGCAGCGGGGCTCGTTGCGAGCAACCAAGCCAGTTGGACGCTGGCCTCGTGCCGCTCGGCATCGTCGGCCGCGGCGTCGAGCGCGGCGCGCAGCAGGCGCGCAGCTCGCTGCGGCTGCTCGCGCCGTAACAATCCGCCCAGCACGAGGCTCGCGGTGTGGTGCTTCGGGTCGAGCGAGACCGCTCGCTCGAAGCGCACGATCGCCTCGTCACTACGCCCGAGCGCCGCGAGCGCGCTGGCCGTCAGGAAGTGCGCCTCGAACTGCTCGGGCCCGAGCTCTGTAGCGCGCGTGGCATGGCGCAAGCCCGCCTCGGCCTCGCCGAGCGCGAAGTGCGTCACTGCGAGATCGATGTGCGTCGCGTACTGGTCCTCTTTGAGCGCGAGCGCCCGCGTGCTGAAGCCCTTGGCTTCTTCGAAGTGCGCGCGCGCTGCGGCCGGCGCGCCGTCCGCGAGCTCTTGCTGCGCCTGCTTGATCAGTTCGGTCCCGACAAGCGCCACGCACAGGTAGCCGTCGGGATTGTGCGCGATCGAGTGGCGATAGAGCGTCTGCGCATCTCGAAAGTTCGCGCTGTGAGCGAAGCTAAGCGCCGCGAGCGCGAGCAAGAGAGCGCCCGCAGCGATGCGCTTCGCGGCTGCGCGGGCGATCCAGTAGTCGCCGCTGCCGATCGCGACAGCCAGCACCCCCAGCGAGGGCAGGTACGCGAAGTGGTCCGCGACGAACGAGTAGAGCATCGGGTAGAAATCAATTAGGCCGAGTGCGGGGAAGATCCCGCCCGCGAAGAACGCGAGCGCGAGCGGCGCGCCGCGCCAGCCCCGGCGATACGCGAAGAGCAGGGCCGCTGCGATCGCGACGACGACAGGTACGGGCCAAAACGCAGCGAACCCCGCGCCCGCAATTTCGAAGCGCGGGTAACAGAACATCAGCGGCTGCGGCGCGAGCAGCTTCTGCGGATAGAAGAGCAGCACGCGCGCTGCGATCAGCAGCCGTTCGGCGGCGCTGAACGCGAAGCCCGTGC
>JANNDT010000250.1:0-2715 GCA_031387905.1 Deltaproteobacteria bacterium | reverse complement strand
CTCGATTCGCGCGATCTCACGGGCTTCATCGATGGCACCCAGAACCCGCGCGGCGCGCGCGCCCGCGCCGAAGCCGCGCTGATCGGGCGCGAGGACGCCGCATTCGCCGGCGGCAGTTATGTCTTCACGCAGCGCTACGTGCACGATCTCGCGCGCTAGCAGGCGCTCGCGCTCGCAGAGCAGGAACGCGCGGTCGGTCGCCGCAAGCGCGATTCGAAGGAACTCTCGGCGAAAGCGAAACCCGCGACGGCGCACATCAGTCGCGTGGTGATCGAGGAGAACGGCGCGGAGCTCGAGATCGTGCGCCACAGCTTCCCGTACGGAACCACGAGCGAGGCGGGGCTGTTCTTCAGCGCCTATACGCGCGATCTCGCGATTCCCGAGCGCATGCTCGCGCGCATGCTGGGCGCGAGCGGCGACGGTCTCCACGACCGCCTAATGGATTTCACGCACGCAGTCTCGGGCGCGAGCTTCTTCGCGCCGTCCGAGGCGGTGCTGAGCAAGCTCGCAAGGAGCTAGGGCGCGAGCACCGCCGCGAACTCGTCGAGCCGCGCGGCGAGTTCCACTGGGGTCGAGTAGAACGGCGAGTGGTCGGTCGAGAGTGTCGCGACGTGTGCGATGCCGGCGCGCTCGCGCATCCAGCGCTGATGCGCGATGGAGATCGCGTGGTCCGCGGTGCACTCGATGTAGGCGCGCTTCGGCTGCGAGCCGCGCGGCGCCGAGACGCGCTGCAGCATCGGAAGCAGGGGCTGCGCAACCAGGCATTTCGTCGCAGCAGCGGCGTCTTGCTCGGCGCAGTTGTTGTAGAAGACGTCACGCGCGCGGGCCGGGTCGATCGAGACGCGCGTGAGCCCGCGCTGCATCGCATCGCGCGTGCGCGCGCCGCGGTCTTCGCGCGCGAGCGAAAGCAGCGATTCGCCCGGCTGGGGCACGAACGCGCACAGGTACACGAGGCCCGCGAAAAGCTCGGGCTCACGCGCGGCGGCCTCGCTGATCGCGATCCCGCCCATGCTGTGCCCGACCGCGATCGCGCGCCCAGTGGCCGGGCGGGCCGCGTCGCACACGCGTCGCGCGTAGCCGCCGAGCGTGACGCGCCACCAGGGCGTCGCGTCCGCGCCGTGGCCCGGCAGATCGGGCGCGATCACCGTGTGACCCGCCTCGCGCAGCTTCGGCGCGAGCCGCTCCCAACACCATGCTCCGTGCCACGCGCCGTGAGTCAGCAAGAAAGTGCTCATGCGTTCGAACTCCTCGAGGCCACGCCATCGCATGCCGCGTGCGCACACATGCCCGCGTGATAGCGTGCGCGTGTGGCAGGAACCCTCAACGGCAGCGTGCTCGGCGTTGCAGCGCTCGCGGTCGCACTCGCGAACGGCGCCTGGTTCTTTTCGCGCATGCAGCGCGTCGCGTTGCCGCAGAATCGCATCGCGCACGAGCTCGCTTGGGCGCTGGCGCTCGCGCTCGGCGTCGCCGCATTCGTGAGCGGCACGGGCTGGCTCGGCGGCGTGCCCGCTGCGCTCGGCGCGTTCGTCGGCGGCTTCATGTTGCTGATGCGCCTCGGCAGCCCGCAGGCGAAGCAGGCGCCCGCCGTCAGACTCGGCGCGCCGATCCTCGATTTCGTGGCGCCCGACGAGAACGGCGCGCCGTTCCGGCTCGCGTCGCTGGCAGGCAAGCCGTTCTTGCTGAAGTTCTTCCGAGGCCACTGGTGACCGTATTGCGTCGCCGAGTTGCGGCGATGGGAGGAACTCCGGCCCGAGCTGGATGCGCGCGGCGTCGAGATCGTGGCGCTCTGCATCGACACGCCGGAGCAGATTCGCGCAGGCCGCGCGAAGCACGGCGCCAAGGCGACGCTGCTCTCCGACCCCGAGTTGGTTGTTACGGACCTCTACAACCTGCGCAATCCCGTCAACTTCGCGCCGGGCAAGCATGGCGTGCCGACTCTCCGCGGCCTGCCCATCCCGACGACGATCTTGGTGGACGCAGGTGGCACAGTGCGCTGGATCGACCAGAGCACGGATTATCAGGTGCGCTCGGACCCCGAGCGCGTGCGGGCCGCGCTCAGCGCGGCCGACTAACTCACTAAGGAGCCCCAGTGGCCAACGACGAGCCGCGCATCGCGGTATTCGTGGATTTCGAGAACCTCGCGATCGGCGCGCGCGACATGCGCGGCCAGGAATCGTTTCGTATCGAGGTGGTGCTGCGCCGCCTGCTCGAGAAAGGCCGCATCGTCTACAAGCGCGCCTATTGCGACTGGACGCGCTACCGCGAGGCGACCAAGGAACTCCACCAACAGGGTGTCGAGTTGATCGACGTGCCGCACACCGGCATGTCCGGCAAGAACAGCGCCGACATCCACATGGTGGTCGACGCGCTCGAGCTATGTCACGCGAAGCAGCACATCGACATGTTCGCGCTGCTCACCGGCGACAGCGATTTCTCGCCGCTGGTCGCGAAGCTGAAAGAAAACGACAAGCGCGTGATGGGCATCGGCGTCAAGAGTTCGTCGTCGAAGCTGCTGATCCAGAGCTGCGACGAGTTCATTTACTACGACGACCTGGTGCGCGTGAAAGCGCAGGTCGCTGCAAAGCCGGCGCCGAGAGCGGCCGCCGCGCACGCGGGGCCGGGCGGCAAAGAAACGAAGGCCGAGAAGACCGAGGGCGACAAGAAGGCCGACGCGATGGCGTACTTGGTGGAGACCGTGACCTCGCTCGCCGAGGA
>JANNDT010000248.1:0-1595 GCA_031387905.1 Deltaproteobacteria bacterium | reverse complement strand
CGAGCCGGGCAGCGGGCGGCCGCGCAACCCGCTCATCAACGCGGGCGCCATCGCGGCAACGTCGTTGGTGGCAGGCCGCTCGCCAGAGGACCGCTGGGCGCGCATCCTGGCGTTATTCGAGCTGTACGCCGGACGCGGGCTGGCCCTCGACGAGGCGGTCTACCAATCCGAGCGCGAGACCGGTCACCGCAACCGCGCGATCGGCCACATGCTGCGCAACTTCGGCATCCTCGACGAGGAGCCCGACGCGCCGCTCGACCTCTACTTCCGACAATGCTCGATCTCGGTCACCTGCCGCGACCTTGCATTGATGGCGGCCACGCTCGCGACGGGGGGCGTAAATCCGCTGACGCGACAGCGCGCGCTCGGCGAGGACAGCGTCGACGAAGTGTTGAGCGTGATGACGTCGTGCGGGATGTACAACTACGCCGGCGAGTGGCTCTACCGCGTCGGCTTTCCCGCCAAGAGCGGGGTCGCCGGAGGAGTTCTCGCCGTGCTGCCGGGACAGTTCGGGATCGGCGTCTTCTCGCCGCCCCTCGATGCGCGCGGCAACAGCGTGCGGGGCGTCGCCGTGTGCAGCGCGCTTTCGAACGAGCTCGAGCTCCATTCACTGCGGGCCGCCCGCGCTGCGCTCTCGCCGATTCGTGCGCGCTTCGATCTGCGCCGCGCCGCATCCCGGCGCCTGCGTCCGGAGCCCGAGCGCGCAGCCCTCGTCGAGCTCGCCCGACAGGCCGCGATCTACCAGCTGCAGGGCGATCTCTCGTTCGCGAGCGTGGAGCGCGTCGTGCGCAAGCTTCAATCCGAGCGGGGTGCGCTCCGCTGCTTCGTATTCGACCTGGACTTCGTCTACGAGATCAGCGATCCGGCCGTCCGCGTCCTGCGCGAGCTGCTGGAAGGAGCGGCCCAAAGCGGGCTCGCCTTCGCGTTCGTGGGCCTCGCGCGGCAGGCCCGTCTCGCGCGCAACCTCGGCGAAGCCGTCGCGTCGGGCGAGCTCCCGCACTTCTCGCAGCACCCGGACCTGGACGCGGCGCTCGAGTGGTGCGAGGCCTGCCTGCTGGGGCCGCGGCCGGCGAGCGCCGACGCAGACGAGCTGGCGCTCGACACGCACCCTTCGCTTCGAGGCCTGGATTCCGAGGCGCTTCGCTGTGTGGTGGCGCTGGCCGAGCGCCGCGAGCTCGCGCCGCAGGAGCTCGTCTGGCGCGAGGGCGATCCGTCGCAGGAATTCTGGCTGGTCGTCTCGGGACGGCTCAGCGTGCTGGCGGCGAGCCCCGATGGACGGCTGCGGCGGCTCTCGACGCTGCTGCCCGGCGCGAGGTTCGGAGAGACCGCCTTGCTCGAGCACGGCACGCGCACGGCGTTCGTCCGCGCAGACGAGCGCTCGGTCTGCTGGGCGCTCCCCCGCGAGGCGCTCGAGGCCGCAAGTGTCACGCGCCCGCGCTTGATGCGCGCGCTGCTCCAGAGCCTGCTGCGCTCCGCAATGGAGATCAACGCGCGCCTCACGCGGGAGCTTGCGTCCGCGCGTGCAGAGCCCGTGCTGCCCGCCTCCCACGCGGACTCTACTCATCCTCGAAGCTAGCGAGTGAGCGCGAATCGAG
>JANNDT010000227.1:0-4831 GCA_031387905.1 Deltaproteobacteria bacterium | reverse complement strand
TGATCGGCGGCTTCCTGGGCGGCTTCACGACGTTCTCCGCGTTCGGCCTCGAGACGTGGCAACTGCTTCAGTCGGGCCGCGCGCCGGCCGCTCTGTTGTACGCGCTCGGCAGCGTCGTTCTCGGCGTCGCGGCGGTGGCGGCGGGCATCGCGCTCGCGCGCTCCGCTGCATAGTCTGGCTTCGCCGCGCGCCCGCGGAGAGTGCCCCTGTGACGATCGACTTCGACCCGTTCGTGGATGTGCGCCGCGCGGATCCGTATCCGCTCTACCGCAAACTCCGCGAACACGCGCCGGTGCACCAAGTGCCGAACAGCAACGTGTACTGCGTGTCGCGCTACGACGACGTGCAGCAGGTGCTGCGCACACCGGAGGTCTTCTCTTCGCGCGCGATGCTGACGGTGCTGCTGAACGCGGGCCCGGAAGCGAAGCTGCCGATCACGCCGGCCATCTTGTGGTTCGCGGCGCGCCTGATGATTACGGCGCGGTTGAATCCGTTCCTGCTGAGCAAGCGCCCGAGCCTGATCGCTTCCGACGGCGCGCGGCACGACGGGCTGCGCGCGATCGTGAACCGCGGCTTCACGCCGCGCCGGATGGCGCAGTGGGAAGCGCGCGCGCAGGAGGTCGTCGCGGGCTGCGTCGCGAAGCTCGACCGGGGCGAGCCCTTCGAGCTGGTCGAGGATCTATCGATCCCGCTGCCTGTTGCGGTGATCTCGGAGATGCTCGGCATCGATCCGGAGCGGCGGCGCGATTTCAAGCGCTGGTCGGACTCACTGATCTCGATGACCACCGCCGCCGGCCGCGAGAACCCGTTCGCGCCGGAGCTGCTCGCGAGTTTCGTCGAGATGGTCACGTATCTCTCGACGGTCGCGCGCGAGCGGCGGCGGGCGCCGGCGGACGACCTGATCAGCGCGATCGTCTCGGGCGGCGAAGGCGAAGCGCTGCATCCGCAGGACGCGATGCAGTTCGTGATTCTGCTGCTGATCGCGGGCAACGAGACGACCACGAACCTAATTGGCAACGCGGTGCACGCGCTGCTCGATCACCCTGCGCAGCTCGCGCGCGTCGCGGCCGACCCCGCGCTCGTGCCGGACTGGATCGAGGAGACGCTGCGTTTCGATCCGCCGGTGCAGCAGGTGTTCCGCACCGCGCTCGAGGACACGCAGCTCGCGGGCGTGCGCATCCCAAAAGGCGCGACGGTGGTGGCGATGCTCGCGTCGGCGAATCGCGACGAGAGCCGCTTCCCCGATGGCGAGCGCTTCGATGTGTCGCGCCGGCCACAAGGGCACCTCGGGTTCGGCTTCGGCAAGCACTTCTGCCTGGGCGCCTCGCTCGCGCGGCTCGAGGCGCGCGCCGCGCTCGAAGCGCTCGCGCCGCGGCTGGCCTCGCTGCGCAGGGTCGACGCCGAGCCGCCGCGCCTCGAGTCGTTCTTGGTGCGCGGGCCCGCTCGCCTCGCGCTGGTGCGCAACGTGCGGGCCGCTTGAGCCGGCTTCCCTAACGCTTCAGCGCCGCGGGCGGAGCGGGCGGCGCAATCGCGCCGCTCAGCATGCCATTCCCAGCGCCGCCATCGGTGTAGAGGTTCTCGCCGCTGACATAACTGGCGGCGTCGCTGTTCAGGAACGCTAGCGCCCAACCCTGCTCTTCTGACGTCGAGTTGCGGCCGATCGGCTTCGGGTACTTCGCCATGAACTCGGCGCCCGCTTGTTCGATGAACGCGGGCATCATCGGCGTGTCGGTCGGTCCGGGGCTGATGCAGTTGAGCCGGATGCCCGTCGCGGGTGTTAGGGAAGCGCCGCGCCGGAAAGTCCACACGATCGTGCACATCTTCGAGAAGCTGTACGGCTCGAACCACGGCTCGCGCTGGTTCTGCTCGACCCAAGCGCGCGCTTCGGCGGGCGTCGCCGTCGCGAGCAAGCCGAGCACGCGCGGCATGTTCATCAGGTACGCCATGCCCGCCGACGACGAGATCGACGCGACCGCTCCGCTGCGCGGCAGGTGTGGGACGCACTGCTCGATCGTGTGGCGCAGGCCGATGAAGTTCACGCTCATTACGGGGAGCGCGCCCTTCGTACCGGGCAACCCAGCGCAATAGAAGACGCGGTCTAGCGGCCCCGTGCGCGCGACCTCCGCGACCATCTGCTCGATGGCGCGTTCGTCGCTGAGATCCGCTTCGAGGTAGCGCTCGCAGGCGAGACTCGGCTTCTTCACGTCGACGGCGACGACCGTGGCGCCGAGTTCGGAGACGATGCGCGCCGTGGCTTCGCCCATGCCGGAGTAGCAACCGGCGATCAGCACGCGCTTGCCGGCGTAGGAAAATAGGTTCTGCATGCGAGGCCTCCGCGGCGAACAGGAGAATCGATCCAAAGGGGTCTGACCCCTTTGGAACGATTCTCGCGCGACCGGACGGTCTGGCGCCAACTTCGAGCGGGGGCGAACGCGAGCGTGCGCACTCAGCCCAGCTCGGGGACGCGCTCGCGCCGGCCCCCGGTTGCGAGCGCGAAGCCCGCGTCGTCGGGCTCGATCGCGGCGAGCAGTTCGGCCTGCGCGCTGTGCTCGAAGCGCGCAAGCAGCCCCTCCGGCGCGAGCGCGCGCTTCACGCGGCAGAGCAGCGCGCCATCGCGCGGCGATGCGTGCAGGCTCGCCACTTCGAGCGGCTCGCGCGTGCGATCCGAGAGCGCGAGTTCGCCGCTCGCGAGATCGAGGCTGCGCACGAAGAACGCCGCCTCCTCCACCACGATCTCGCCGCGAAAGTGCCGCAGCGTCACCACGAACTTTCGTTCGGCCGCGAGGTACTTCACGCTGCGGTCGAAGTGCTCGCGCATGCGGCGGTGCAGGATCGGCTGGCCGTCGTGCGACCAGCGGCCATCGTGATGAAGCACGAGCCCGAATGGCGCGAGTGGCGCGAGCGGCGGCGGACTCGGCCCGGCGGCGTCGCTCAGTGCCCCGCCCGATCCGGCAGCGCCTCGGGGGTCGCGACGCCATCGCGCGAAATGCGCCACACGCCCAGCAGGTCGTAGCGGTGCCACAGCACGAAGCGGTCGAAGCCGATGCGCTCGGGGTCGCGGTAGATCCACTTCTCGTTCCACTTCACGCCGAGTTCCTCGGTCGTGCGCGGATCGTTCACGCTGCCTTGCTGGTCGGTGGGCTCGCCGAGCCGGCGTGCCACCTCTCCACGCCCGACCCTGTTGACTTCGCTCGCCTTCGGCTCACTGCGCGCTTCGCTTGCTTTCGTGCCGGCGCCGCTCACCGGTCGCACTCCCCGCCGATCATGTTGATGAAGTCGAACGTGGGGATTAGGTCCGCGAGCATCGCGCCGCGCACCATCAGCGGCATTGGGGCGAGGTTGATGAAGCTCGGCGGGCGGCAGCGCACCTTCACCGGCTGCGCGCTGCCGTCGCTCACGACGTAGAAGCCGAGTTCGCCGTTCGCGGATTCGATCGCCGTGTAGGCCTCGCCGGCCGGCACGCGCGGGCCCTCGGTGACGCTCTTGAACTGCTGGATCAGCTCTTCCATCGCGTTGAACACGCGGCCCTTGGCGGGCCAGCGCACGCGCGGGTCGTCCACGTTCACGGGCCCCGGCCCGAGTCTCTCCAGCTTCGCGAGGCATTGCTCGATGATGCGCAGGCTCTGCTGCATCTCTTCGACGCAAACGAGGTAGCGGTCGTAATTGTCGCCGACCTCGCCGATCGGCACGTCGAAGTCGATCTGGTCGTACACCAGGTACGGCTCGTCCTTGCGCACGTCGAGCGGCACGCCCACGGATCTGAGGATGGGACCTGTTACGGCGTAGCGGATGCAATCCGCTTTCGAGATGACGCCGGTGCCCTTCATGCGGTCGACGAAGATGCGGTTCTGCGTGACGACGTCGTCGAAGTCGACGAGCAGCTCGCGAATCTTCGCGATCTTCTCGCGCGCCGAGCCCGCGTAGCTGGGCGCAATGTCGTGCTTCACGCCGCCAATGCGAACGTAGTTCGAGGTGACGCGCGCGCCGCACAGCATCTCCTGCAAGTCCCAGGTGAGCTCGCGCGCTTCAATGCCGTAGAGGAACGGCGTCATCGCTTGCAGCTCGAGGCATGCGGCGCCGGTCCTTGTTAGGTGGTCGCCCAGCCGCGAGAGCTCGCTCGCCAGCACGCGCAGCCACTGGCAGCGCTCGGGTGTCTCGATCGCGAGCAGCTTCTCGACCGCCATGCAGAAGCCGAGGTTGGCGAGGATCGCCGAGTTGTAGTTGAGGCGATCCGTGTACGGGATGCACTGGTACCAGGAGCCGCTCTCGCACTCTTTCTCGAAGCCGCGGTGCAAATACCCGACGTGGATGTCGAGATCGACCACCTGCTCGCCGTCGAGCTCGATCACGAACTTCACGGTGCCGTGCGTCGCGGGATGCGACGGGCCCATGTTCAGGATCTGGTGATCGGTGTGCAGATCGCCGCGCTGGTCCTGATCGGGCGGTAACTGGGCGCGCAGATGGAGATCACTGCTACTCGCCCTGGCCCTAATTCCTCGGCCCGACGAGCGGCTGGCGCCGCTCCTTGGGATAGTCCTTGCGCAGCGGATGGCCCTCGAACTCTTCGTACAGCAGGATCCGGCGCAGATCCGGGTGGCCCGCGAAGCGGATCCCGTAGAGGTCCCACACCTCGCGCTCCATCCAATTCGCAGAAGCCCACAGCTCGCACAGCGTCGCGATCTCGGCGCCTGTCTCGGCGACGCGGGCCTTCACGCGCAGGCGCTTGTTCTTCGTCAGCGAGTAGAGGTGGTAGACGATCTCGAAGCGCGGCTGCTGGCCGAGGTAATCGACGGCTGTTAGGTCCGTGAGCATGTCGAAGGCGCACTCGGCG
>JANNDT010000218.1:0-2531 GCA_031387905.1 Deltaproteobacteria bacterium | reverse complement strand
GGGCGGGACGGGGATGCCGGGAGCGACGGGCCGCTACCGGCTAGCGGGCCGCACGGCGCCCAAGCCGGGAGCGCACAACGGATCTCCGCGACCACCCAACTGCAATGCAGTG
The DNA here is from genome assembly GCA_031387905.1 of Deltaproteobacteria bacterium. Classification (GTDB taxonomy): domain Bacteria; phylum Myxococcota_A; class UBA9160; order UBA9160; family UBA6930; genus VGRF01. Next base: position 2,419 of record JANNDT010000218.1, on the reverse strand, counting down.
TTCGCCCAAACGCAGCGAACATCCCGCTGCCCGCACACTCCGAGGACAAGGCCCGCAGCGTACGGCGCCCCTCCCGCCCGCAGCGCTCGCAACCAACTTCTCATACCCCGCGCTGCGCCGCCTCCGCCGCAGCCTCCAAACAAGCCACCAAATCCGGCACCACGTTCTCCGGATTCTCCTCATACTCCAAAGACAACGCCCCCGAGAACTCGATCCCTCGCAACGCCCCGAACACCGCCGCGAGCTTCAATTTCCCGTCCCCAAGAATGCACCCGTCTGCGAACGCGCCCTCAGACACGAAGTCCTTCAAATGCACCCCATGCACCCGCCGCCCGAATCGCCCAATCGCCTCCACCGGATCGACCCCGCTGCGAATGAAGTGCCCCGTATCCACGCACGCCCCAAGATTCGGGTGCCGCGGCGCGATCGCCGCCTCGATCTCCTCGATCGTCTCCCACGCCAGGTGCGGCCCGTGATTATGGATCGCGAGCTTCACCCCCGGATGCGCTGCACACAGCGCATCGAGCTCCGGCAAGACCTCGCTGCTTGGCGAGATCGTCAGCAGCGGAATCCGCGCGCGCTCCGCAAACGCGAACAAACTGCGCGCCTCCGCGACATCGCTCATCCCGTTCACGCCGTGCGCCGCGATCGCGATGCTGCGCGCCGAACAAGCCGCGAGCACCGCATCGATCGCCGCGCTGTCCTCGCTCACGGGAAAATGCTCGCCGAACGAGAACGGCCCGAGCTTCGTCTCGGGAATCAACTCGACGCGCGAGAGCCCGAGCGCGCGCACGATCTCGAGCGCGGCTTCGAGCGTGTAGTGGCGCAGCGAGAAACTCTGGATGCCCAGCGCGAAGCCGCCGTATTTGAGCGACAGCGGCGACACGTGCGGCGCGCGGCGCTCCGCGGCGCCGCAGCCGAGCGCGCCGGCGGAGGCGAGCGCGGCGCTCGAAGCGAGGCCGCTTCGCAGAAGCTCTCGTCGCGTGAGCGTGCTGCGCATCGTCGGCTCCTTGTACTGCCGCAGCTTGCCACGTCACACCGCGCTGCCACATCGTCGGGCAAACCAAGGAGCCGCCCGCATGCTCTCCAAACTCGATGACTACCCGATTCACCAAACCCCCGAGCCGATCGCGCACGTCGCGACCGCCAGCCGGAATGCCTACGACCGCTACTGGTTCAACGGCTACGCCGACGACGGCAGCTGGTACCTGGGAATCGGCGCCGCGATCTACCCGAACCTAGGCATCATGGACTGCGGGCTCTCGCTCGTCATCGACGGCCAGCAGCACGCCTTTCATGCTTCGCGGCGCGCGCCGCGCGAGCCGAGCGACCTGACGATCGGGCCGTTCAAGCTCGAGATCCTCGAGCCGATGCGCTCGCTGCGCGTGACGCTCGACGACAACGCGACCGGCATCTCGGGCGAACTGCTCTGGATTCCGCGCACCGCGAACATCGAAGAGAGCCGGCAGACCCACGGCCGCGGCAAAGGCCTAATGGATGCCACGCGCTTCAACCAGTTCGGCCACTGGCAGGGCGAGCTGCGCTATGCGGGCAAGACGCTGCGCCTCGACCCGCGCCGCAACTACGGCACGAAGGACCGCTCCTGGGGCATCCGCCCGGTCGGCGAGGGCGACCCGGCCGGCGCGCCGCCCGCCGTGCCGCCGCAGTTCTTCTTCCTGTGGGCGCCGCTTCACTGGCCTGATAAGTGCACCCACATGTGCCTCTTCGAAAACTCGGACGGCTCCGCCTGGCACTTCGACGGCATGATCTGCCCGGTCTACAGCGATCCCAACAAGATCCCGGGCGTCGAAGACCCGGGCACCGAGTTGCTCGCCGCTAGCGAGCATCGGCTCACTTATGTCCCCGGCACGCGCCGCGCGGGCCACGCCGAGATCACGCTGATCCACAAGAACGGCAAGCGCATGGAGATCGATCTCGAGCCGCTGCTGTGCTTCCGCATGAAGGGCATCGGCTACTCGCACCCCGAGTGGGCGCACGGCCGCTGGAAGGGCGAACTCGCGATCGCCGGCGAGAGCTGGAGACTGGCGGACGTGAACGAGATGGCGCCTGAGAACCAGCACATCCAGCAGGTGATGCGCGCGCGATCGGGCGGCGACGTGGGAATCGGCGTGCTCGAGCAGATCGCGATCGGGCCGTATGCGCGGTACGGGTTCAAGGAGACGCTCGATCCGGCGAGCTGAATGAGCGGTGGGTAAGGCCGGGCGCCCAAGCCGGGCTCACAGCCACGCTGGCCTCTCGCCGATCACGCGCTTCGCGCGCAGCTCCGCGACCTCGTCGTCGCGCAGACCCAGTTCCCGTAACACTTCGTCGTTGTGCTGGCCGAGCGTCGGCGGCGGCGTGCGGCGCAGCGGGCGCGGCAGCGCGGAGAAGCGCAGCGGCAGCTCGGGGTAGCGCGTCG
>JANNDT010000198.1:0-3175 GCA_031387905.1 Deltaproteobacteria bacterium | reverse complement strand
CGCCACCGCGAGTGGCTCGGCCTGAACGAACGCCGCGCCCGCCTGCGCGCCCAATGGGCGAGCTACTTCCGCGACGTCGACGTGCTGCTCTGCCCGATCATGCCGACCTCCGCGTTTCCGCACGATCAGCGCGAGTTCGCGCAGCGCAGCATGACGATCAATGGCAAAGCCGAGTCGTACTTCCAGTTGTTCTGGGCTGGGCACGCGGTGAACGCCTACCTGCCCGCGGCCGTCGCACCCGCAGGCCGCACGCGCAGCGGCCTGCCCGTCGGCGTCCAGATCATCGGCCCGTACCTCGAAGACCGAACGCCCGTCGCCGTCGCGGCGCTGCTCAGCGACTCGCTCGGCGGCTTCAGCGCGCCGCCGGGCTTCTGAACGTCACGCTCATTAGGGAGAACTGAATGCCTCGACCGTTCCGCTTCGCAGTGCAGTCCTTCAGCGCAAGCTCAGGCAAGCAATGGCGCGAGCGCGCCAAGCGCGCCGAGGGGCTCGGCTACTCGGCGCTGCACCTCGCCGACCACGTCGTCGGCCCCGGTGCCGCGATGACCGCGAGCAACCATCCGATCCAGGAGCTCGCCGCGGTGCCCGCCATGATGAGCGCGGCAGAGGCGACCACCACGCTGAAAGTCGGCTGCCGCGTGTTCTGCATCGACTACCAGCACCCGGTGGTGCTCGCGAAGCAGGCGGCGACCATCGACTTGCTCTCGGATGGCCGCCTGGAATTAGGCCTCGGCGCCGGCTGGGTCACCGCCGAGTACGCCGCGATGAACATTCCAATGGATCCGCCCGGCGCGCGCATTGCGCGCCTCGAAGAAACCATCGGAGCTTTTCGCGCGCTGTTCTCAGGCGAGCAAGTCGCGATCGCCGGCAAGAACCTCGAGTTCTCCGGCTTCGCGGGCGCGCCGAAGCGGCCGTTCCCGCCGCTGATGATCGGCGGCGGCGGCGAGCGCGTGCTCTCGCTCGCGGCGCGCGAGGCGGACATCGTGAGCTTCAACTTCAACAACCGCGCGGGCATGATAGGACCGGACGGCGTGAAATCGAGCACCGCCGACGCGACGGCCGAGAAGGTCGGCTGGATCAAGGCCGCCGCCGGCGCGCGCTTCGGGAGACTCGAACTCGAGATCGGCTGCTACTTCACGTTCGTGCAAGACGGCGCCGAGGCGATCGCCGCGGGCATGGGCCAGGCCATGGGGCTCAGCAAGGAAGAAATGCTGCGCCACCCGCACGGCCTGTTCGGCAGCGTCGACAGCGTGACCGCCGAGGTCGAGCGCCGCCGCGCGGAGTACGGGATCAGCTACGTGACGGTCGGCGACGCCGCGATGGAAGCGTTCGCGCCGGTCGTCGCGCGCCTCGCAGGAAAGTAGAAGTAACCCCAATAACCGCCTGCGAGCGAAGCGCAGGCGAGCGGAGTCAACAAGTATGAAGATGATCATCATCGCGGGCACCATCGACCTCGCGGACGACAACGCGCGCGCGGAAGCGCTGCGCGTCGGCGGCCCGCTGCAGAAGAAGACGCGCGACGAGGAGCCCGGCTGCCTCGCCTACGTGTTCGCGCCGGACCCGTGCGTCTCGGGCCGCCTGTGCGTCTACGAACTGTGGCAGGACGAGGCGAGCCTCGCCGCGCACTTCAAACACCCGAACTACCTGAACATGCGCGACGCGCTCGGCAAGATCGGCCTCAAGGGCGCGGACAACAACAAGTACCGCGTGGACCTGAAAGAGCCGGTCTACGACACGACCTTCACGCCGCGCGCGGATTTCTTTACGGAGAAGAAGTGACGTCGGAACCGCAGCGCTCGGAGACGACGTCGCCGTCGCGGTAGATCGTTTCGCAGGGACCGGGCTCCGATTCGGAACTGGCGCGTCTCCAATGGCTCAAAGTCCCGTGCTCGATATCAAGGGCCTCGATCAATCGGAGTTGGTCGTTCTCGAGTTCATAAGTACGGACCGCTTCGGGGCCTCCCGCGCGTGCGTTACATGTGAGCTCAAGTTCCCGCCATCCTGCGAACACGACGAGCCCGCCCGGTTCAGCGCACTCGAGATGCGGAATCTCGAGATCCTGCGAACTCGCCGGCGCATCCATGACGTAGCCATCCATCAGCTGGACCCGTCGCGTGATCGTCTGCGACTTCTCGAATTGCTCGTCGTAGAAGTCGACCTCGATCAGCAGATACTCTTCGCTTTCGTCGAGCCCGGCGACTCGCCAGGTCGCGCCATCCAGTCGTTCTTGGATCGAGACGAGGTCGTCCGCCGTGAGCGACCTGATCACGGCTCCAGCGGAGTTCCGGATCGTGACACCACCCCGGTAGTACCAGCCGCGGGCGGTCACCACGTAGTCACCATCGCCTGCCACCACGGCCTCGCTGTGCATGTCGGGTGAGTTCACGTTCCACACGGTCGCGCGCCGGACGCCGACTCGTTCGAGCCGGTACGTCGCACCGTGGAACAGCCGCGTACCGTCTGGCCGCCGCTCCTCGATCGGCTCGACGATCAGCTCGTACGCGCCATTGCCGCTCGTTTGTGTCCAGCGCTCCGGCGGTGGCAGGGGGCAGCCGAGCGCCAACGAGACCGGCGCGAACTGAATCAGAACGGAGCACGTCAGAGAAGCCAATCCTGTGCGCGTCATGATCCGAACCTCCGTTGGTTCGGATCATCTGCTCGCAGGACGCGCAGGGCGAGCGCTCCTTCAGATTGCCTTCATCGCCCTGCGGGGCCGCTCACCTGCCCTTGAAGCGCGGCTCCCGCTTCTCCAGCAGCGCCCTCGTGCCCTCGCGAAAATCCTCGGTCTCCAACGTGCGCGACTGGACCATGCCCTCGTAGCGCGCGGCCGTCTTCGGGTCCCACGCGAGGCCCTGATAGATCGAGCGCTTCGCCCAGCGCACCGCGAGCGGCGCGGCGCTGGCGATCTCGCGCGCGAGCTCGCGCGCTTTCGCGAGCACTTGTTCGGGTGCGACCGCGTAGTGCGCGAGGCCGCGGCGCGCGGCTTCCTCGCCGTCGACGAGGCGGCCGGTGAGCAGCAGCTCGACCGCGTTCGGCACACCCATTAGGCGCGGCAAGAGGTAGGTGTTCGCCATGCCGGGGTGCAAGCCGAGGCGCACGAAGTTGGCGCCGTATTTTGCGCCGGTCGCCGCCACGCGCAGGTCGCACACGATCGCGAGGCCGAGGCCGCCGCCGA
>JANNDT010000085.1:0-3215 GCA_031387905.1 Deltaproteobacteria bacterium | reverse complement strand
CGCTCGTGAAGGCCGCGACCGGCGAAGAGATCGACGCGGAGTCGCGCGGCGGCGCCGACGTACACTGCCGCGAAACGGGCGTGTGCGACCACAACGCCGAGAACGACGCGCACGCGCACGGCATAGCGCGCGCAATCGTCGGGCGGCTGCGCGCGCCGCGCGAGGTCGCGCCGCCTAACACTCCGCGCGAGCCGGCTCACGACCCCGCGGAGCTCTACGGGATCGTGCCCGCGAGCCTGAAGAAACCATTCGAGATGCGCGATGTGATCGCGCGGCTCGTCGACGGCTCGGAGTTCGACGAGTGGAAGGCGTTGTATGGCGCGACGCTCGTGTGCGGCTGGGCGCACTGGTGCGGCTACCGCGTCGGCATCCTCGCGAACAACGGCATCTTGTTCAGCGAGAGCGCCAAGAAAGGCACGCACTTCATCGAGCTGTGCGCGCGCGAGGGCACGCCGCTCGTGTTCCTTCAGAACATCACCGGCTTCATGGTGGGGCGGCGCGCGGAGGCCGGCGGCATCGCGAGCGACGGCGCGAAGATGGTGATGGCGGTGGCCTGCGCGAACGTGCCGAAGTTCACGCTCACGCTCGGCGGCAGTTATGGCGCCGGCAACTACGCGATGTGCGGCAGGGCCTACTCGCCGCGCTTCCTTTTCCAGTGGCCGAACGCGCGCACCTCCGTAATGGGCGGCGAGCAGGCGTCGAGCGTGCTCGCGTCGATTCGCCGCGACCAGCTCGCGGCAAAAGGGGAGACCTGGAGCGCGGAGGCCGAGGAGACCTTCAAGGCGCCGCTGCGCGCACAGTACGAGACGCAGGGGCATCCTTATTACGCGAGCGCGCGCCTCTGGGACGACGGCGTGATCGACCCGCTCGATACGCGCCGCGTGTTCGGCCTCGCGCTGGCGACCGCCCGCAACGCCCCCGAGGCGGACACGCGCTTCGGCGTGTTTCGGATGTGACTGCGATGCAACGGGGTCGCTCGCCCGTGGGCGTTCAATCGGTTTCCCCGGGCTTCGCTCGCCTCCGCGGACTCCGGCTCGCTGCGCGCCGCGTCACGCGTCCAGCACGGGCCCGCCTGGGCGCTCGCGGCTTGCGGCACGCAACGAGCCCGCGTTTCGTCGCAGGTTTCCCCGAGCCCGTTTGTGGCAGCGCTTCGCCTCTCCGTAGCGGCATCCGCGGCCGTTTGTGATTCGCAAACTCCTCATCGCCAACCGCGCGGAGATCGCGTGTCGCATTGCGCGCACTGCAAAGCGCCTCGGTGTTCGCGTTGTGGCGGTGTACTCGGAGGCCGACGCAAATGCGGCGCACGTGCGAGCCGCCGACGAGGCCTACTTGTTGGGGCCGCCGCCGCCTGCCGAGAGCTACCTCGAGATCGCGAAGCTCGTCGCGATCGCGCAGCGCGCGGGCTGCGATGCGGTTCACCCCGGTTATGGCTTTCTCTCTGAGAACGCGGAGTTCGCCGCCGCCGTCGAGCGCGCTGGGCTCGCGTTCGTCGGCCCGCCCGCCGAGGCGATCGCGGCGATGGGCTCGAAGGCCGCCGCGAAGGAGCGCATGGTCCGCGCGGGCGTGCCGGTTCTGCCGGGTTATCACGGGGACGACCAGACGCTCGAACGCCTCGCGAGCGAAGCGGAGGAACTCGGCTACCCGCTGATCGTGAAGCCCAGCGGCGGCGGCGGCGGCAAGGGCATGCAGATCGTGCGCGCGAGTGGCGAGTTGCGCGCCGCCCTCGAGGGCGCACAGCGTCTGGCTGCGCGCTCGTTCGGCGACGCCCACTTGTTACTGGAGCGCTACCTGCCCGCGCCGCGTCACGTGGAAGTGCAGGTGTTCGCCGATGCGCACGGGCAAGTGGTGCACCTGTTCGATCGCGACTGCTCGGTGCAGCGGCGTCACCAGAAGCTGCTCGAAGAGGCGCCCGCGCCCGGGCTTCCCGACGAGGTGCGCGCCGGGCTTCACGCCGCGGCCTGCACGGTTGCGCGAGAGATCGGCTACCGCGGCGCAGGCACCGTCGAGTTCCTGCTCGCGAACCGCGAGTTCTTTTTCATGGAGATGAACACGCGCCTTCAGGTCGAGCACCCGGTGACGGAGCTGGTGACGGGCGTCGACCTGGTGGAGTGTCAGCTGCGCGTCGCCTCTGGCGAGAAGCTCCCGCTCGCGCAGGGGGAGATCCGCTGCGCCGGGCACGCCGTCGAGGCGCGCGTTTGCGCGGAGGATCCGAGCAAAGGCTTCGTGCCGAGCGCCGGCACGCTGCGGCTCGCGCTCTGGCCCGCCGCGGAGCCCGGCGTGCGCGTCGATGCCGGCTTCGAGAGCGGTGACGTCGTCCCCACCTATTACGACTCGCTGCTCGGCAAAGTGATCGGGTCCGGCGCTACGCGCGCCGAAGCGCTCGCGCGACTCGGCCGCGGGCTCGCGGGCGTGCGCATCGCGGGCATCACCACGAACGTGGCGTGGCTCGCGCGCGCCGTAATGCATCCCGCGTTCGTTGCGGGCGAGGTGACGACTGCGTTCGTGGCAGACCACGGCGCTGCGATCGCGAACGGCCCCGACGACGCCGAGCAAGCGTGCTTCGCGGGCGCCGCGCTGCTGGCGTCGCTCGCGCCGACGAGCGAGTGCGTCTCGCCGTGGGCCGCCGCGGACGGCTTTCGCGTGAACCTCGCGCCGCGCATCGCGTTCCGCCTGAAGCGCGGCAAGGACACGTTCGAGGTCTCGGCCGCGCCGCTCTCACGCAGCGAGTTCGTCGCGCACTGCGGCGTCGCGCGCGTGCAGCTGACGGCGTCGCGCCGCGCTGGCGAGTTGTTGCGCCTGTCGCCGTTCGATGAACGTGATGCGATCGATGCTCTCGTGGCGGGCGGTCGAGTCACCGTCTGGCGCGGCGCGGATGCCACCAGCTTCACGGTCGTGGACGAGCGTGAGGCCAGCAGCGCCGCGCAACACGTGTCCGGTTCACTCTCCACACCGCTGCCCGGCGTGGTGATCCGCGTCGCCGTCAAGGTTGGTGATCGCGTGCGCGCCGGCGACACGCTCGTGGTGGTCGAAGCCATGAAGATGGAGCACACGATCCGCGCGCCCCAAGACGGCATCGTGCGCGCGATCAAGTTCCAAGCCGGCGAGCGCGTGCCCGAAGGCGCCGCGCTGATCGAGCTCGATCCGATGTGAGGCCGCTGAACAATCCCAGCTCGTTAGGCCGTAGACCCCTGCCGCCAGCGGGCAAAGTCGCGAGC
>JANNDT010000080.1:0-2437 GCA_031387905.1 Deltaproteobacteria bacterium | reverse complement strand
GCTCGCGAGAGCGGGGCGGCGAGTACACTGCGAAGTACGGGAAATCCCTCACGCCGATGGATCCCGGCGATGCCCAGTCATACAAGGTGCGGCGCGGCGTGGTCGGTGGCTATCGCGAGAGCCTCTGCGAGCGAGATGTCTCGCTCTGCGACGAGGCGCTGGAGCGCCACGACTACTGGGCGAGATTGAGCGCGGCCACGCAGACAGTCGGGATCGGGCCCCCGCGCAGCGCCGTCCCCGCGATGCCGCGCATGAACGACTAGTAATCCTGGAGGCGAGATTCGCCTCCTAGCGTCCGGGGCGGTTCAGCTCGCAGCGTCGAGGAGGTGCTCGTGTTCCCGAGAGCAGCGGCGGCAGGCAGCGACGGGTCCCTCGAGCGAGCCACGAAGCTCGTCGCGTTGTGGGGCAACGACACCCTCGCGTGTTTCGCGCTGCGCGCAGACAAGCTGTTCTTCTTCGCGTCGGACGGGCGCGCGATGATCGCCTTCGCGCGCTATTGGGGAACTGCGCTCGCCTCCGGGGATCCGATCGGTCACCCCGATTCGCTGGAGCTCGTGGTCAACGAGTTCGTCGAGATGTGCCACTTCGAGCAGCTGCAGGTGGCCTTCCTCGGCGTGCGCGAAGACGCGCTCGCGCTCTACGGCCGGCACGGCCTCGGCGCGTTCTACTACGGCGACGAAGCCTTGGTCTCGTGCCAGGACTTCGCGCTCGAGGGATCGGCGCGGCGCGCGCTGCGGCTCCCGGTCAACAAGCTCACCAAGCACGGCTTCAGTTTCGAGTTGATCGACGAGGCCGATTGCGAGCGCTCCTCGCTGCGCGTGCTCGAGGCGGTCCGCGGGGTTCATCACGGCAAGGAGAGCGAGCGCGGATTCACGATGGGGCTCGACAGCCCGGTCGACGGGAGCCACCGCGGCTTGCTGCTCGCGATCGCGCGCAACCGCGAAGGCCGCATCGAAGCCTTCCTGCGCATCGCTCCCTGCTCCGCCGGCCCGAGATTGCGGTACTCACTCGACCTGATGTGCCGCGCTGCAGACTGCATCAACGGCGTGAACGAGTTCTTGATCTCGAATACGCTGCTCGCGCTGCGGGAACGCGGCGCGGAGGTGCTCTCGCTGAACTTCGCCGCGTATCGCAGATACCTCGACGACTCGACCCCGGGCGACTGGGCGCAGCGCCGAAATGCCTGGCTGCTGACTCGCTTCGATTGGCTGTTCCCGCTCCGGCCGCTGCTGACCTGGAACGCGAAGTTCACGCCACGCTGGCTGCCTCGATGCATTCTCTATCCGCCTGGGCGCTTGCTCTTCACGATCCTCCTGTACGTGATCGCCGAAGGCTTCGTGCGGCTCCCGTTCTTCGGTCCGCTCGAGCTCCCGCGCGTGCGCGAGCTCCGCTGAATGGCGGCGCCGCTTCGTCGCTTCGCTGCCCGATTCTGGTGGCCCGCGCTCGCGCTCGCGGGCTTTGGCGAGACGTTCGCGGGCCTGCGGGCCGGCATCCCGGGCGAGGCCGTCGTGGCGATCGTCTATCTGACCCTCGCGGCTGCGCTCGCGCTGCTCGAGCGCGCCTCTCCGCACGAGCCCAGCTGGAACGAGAGCGACGGCGAGCTCGGCCACGATCTCGTGCTCACCCTGTTCGGCTCGGGGGCGACCGGCGCGATCGCTCAGGCCGCACTGGTCGCGTGCCTCGCCGGCAGCGCGGCGCGCCTGGCGCAGCAGATCGGCCACCCGTTATGGCCCTCCGCTTGGCCGCTCGCGCTGCAGGTCGTCTCGACGGTGGTGCTCGCCGATCTGGGCGCTTATTGGGCCCATCGGCTGTGCCACGAACGGCCCTGGCTGTGGCGGTTCCACTCGATCCACCACAGCGTTCGGCGGCTGTGGTGGCTGAACACTGGGCGCATTCATCCGATCGACGTCGCCGTCACGTTCGCGCTCTCGACGCCGATTCTGATCCTGCTCGGCGCGCCGGCCGACATGATGGTGTGGCTGGCGTCGACGACGACAATCGTCGGGCTGCTCTCGCACTGCAACGTCGAGCTCGAGACGCGCGGCTTCAATCGCCTCTTCAACACGCCCGGCGTGCACCGCTGGCATCACTCGCGCGATCGGCGCGAATCCGATCGCAACTTTGGCGAGAACACGATGCTCTGGGATCTCGTGTTCGGCACCTACTTCCTGCCCGCCGCGCGCCCGCCGCGCGAGATCGGCACCGAGACGCGCGTGCCCGCCAGCATCGGCGGTCAACTGCTCATGCCACTGCCCGGCCGCGGGCCCGGCGCGAGCCCCGCCTGAGGCGGCCGCGCGGACCCCGACGCCGTCTCGCGATGGAGTAGCGATCTCGCATGCTCGAAGTTTCCAGCTTGCAGGCTGCGCTGGGCGGCTGGGTGGAACGCTGGATCCGCGGGGTCCAGCGGCGGCCGCGGCTCGCGCTGCTTGCCGTCTTC
>JANNDT010000123.1:0-8363 GCA_031387905.1 Deltaproteobacteria bacterium | reverse complement strand
GCGCCGACCGCGACCACACCGAGGCTCGCGAGGTAGCGCGCGCCCGCCACGCCGAGGCCGGGGTGCTGGAGCTTCAGGTTGTCCGGATCGTTCAGCGGCTTCTTCTGCCAGCCCGAGTGGAAGATCACCACGTCGCCCGTTCCGATTGTTACGCCCTCACGCTTCAGCGCGGCGTCGATCTCGGCGCGGTTGTAGGCCGTGCCAGCGGGCACCGTCTCGACGCCGTTCAGCGCCGCCATGTCGAGCAGCACGCCGCGCGTCGCGATCGGAGGCACGCTGTCGGTGCCGAGTTCGAGCAGGCCGCTCGGCGCCACGAACTTCTGCGCTTCGAGGCCGTTGTAGTAGCGGTGATCGATGCCGAGATGACCGAGGCCGTCGAGCTGTGAGCCGATACCCATGTAGGTCATCAGGATGTCGTCGTTCGCGGTGGCGAGGTTCTCGCCGTTGCGCGGGCCGGTGCCGTCGTTCGACTGCGTAATGACGATGCCGAACTTGCGCGGCGGGTAGGCGAGCGAATCCGGGCCGGTCGTCATGCCGAGCGAGTAGGTCTTGCCTGTCGTTACGAGTCGCGCCGCGCGCTTCGTGCCTGCGGACGAGAGATTATTCGCGGCGCCTATGCGGTCGGCCGCGCCGTAGCGCGACGGGTACCAGGCTTCCTCGGCCTGAACCGCGGCGGCGAGAAAGCACAGCGCAAGAACGGCGAGCGAGAGGCGGGCCATGACAGATCCTCCGGGCGCCTTGGTGCGGCGGGGCGCCGAGCGAGCACGTTCGTCAAGCGAGCCGCGTAAGTCCAGGGGTCGCATGCTCGCGACGCGCTCGGTGCGCGCTGCGATAGCTTGGGCTCGATGCGGCGGAGACCCTGCGGATCGTCCTCGCCCCCGTCGCCCGCGTGATTGCGCAGATTGCGACGCGGCGCACACCGGCGCTGATGCGAGCTGGGGGAATCAGGAGAAAGCATGTCGAACGAGTTCACACGGCGGGATGTATTGAAGAGCGGCGCGGCGGCGGCGGCCGCGGCGGCGCTGCCGAGCGTGGCGCGCGCCGCGCCTAGCGGGCTCGCACTGAGCTGGGACGAGTGGGCGCAACGCGACGCGCTCGGGCTCGCCGAGTTGGTGCGCACCCAACAAGTCACGCCGCGCGAGCTTGCGCAGCAGGCAGCCGCGGGCATCACCGCGCTCAACCCGAGACTGAACGCCGTGATCGAGGTGTGGAGCGATCGCGTGGACGGCCTCGACGCGCGCGCGCTCGGCGACGGCGCGTTTCGCGGCGTGCCGTTCGCGTGGAAGGATCTCGGCGCCGCGGACGCGGGCCGCACGCAGGAATCGGGCTCGCGCTTGCTGAAGGGGTTCCGTGTGCCGGTCGAGAGCGTGCTCGCGACGCGCTGGAAGCGCGCGGGCCTGAACCCGCTGGCGCGCACCACCTGCCCCGAGTTCGGCTTCACGATGGTCACCGAGTCGTCGCTCTCCGGGGTCTCGCGCAATCCGTGGAGCCTCGGCCACACGCCGGGCGGATCGAGCGGGGGCGCTGCGGCGATCGTCGGCGCCGGCATCCTGCCGATGGCGCACTCGAGCGACGGCGGCGGCTCGACGCGCATCCCCGCGAGCTTCTGCGGCAACGTCGGGCTCAAGACCTCGCGCGGCATGGTCACGCTCGCGCCCGACGGCGATCACCTAATCGCCTCGATCGTCTCGGAGCTCGTGAATTCGCGCAGCGTGCGCGACAGCGCAGCCGCGCTCGACGCCGGCTTCGGCGCCGCGCCGGGCGAAGCGTTCCCGTTTCCGAAGCCCGAGCGGCCCTTCCTCGCCGAGGTGGGCGCGCCGACCGGCAAGCTGCGCATCGCGGTCGCCTCCGGCCCGTTCGGGCGACTCGCGCCAACGCCAGAGATCTCGGCCGAGGTGAAGCGTGTCGCGAAGCTGCTCGAAGGGATGGGACACCACGTCGAGGAGCGCGCGCCCACGATCGATTATGCAGGCTACCTGCGCGCGTTCATCGCGATCTGGATCGCCGGAGCAGGTGGACAGGTCGCGGGCATCGAGGCGATGACCGGGCGCAAGGGCGGGCCGGAGAATCTGGAGCCGATCGTGTGGCTCGCGGTACAGGCCGCACGAAAAATGAGCGCCCTCGAGCACTTCGCCGCGCTCGCCATGCAGAGCGCCACCTCGCGCGCGCTCGGCGCGTTCTTCGAGAACTGCGACGTGCTGCTCACGCCGACCGTCGCGCGGCCGACGCCCGAAGTGGGGAGCGCCGCGAACCTGCTGCAAACGAACGTCACGCTCGACGCGTGGTTCGAGAACGTGATGGCGATCGTGCCCTACACGCCGCTCTGCAACTTCACGGGCGTGCCGGCGATCTCGCTGCCGCTCGGGCAGCTCGGCAGCGGCGCGAGTGCGCTGCCGCTCGGCATGCACTTCATCGCGCCGATGGGCGAGGACGCGCGGCTGATCCGCCTGGCAGCCGCGCTCGAGGAGGCGGCGCCGTGGCGCGATCGCCGCGCGCCGGTGCACGTCACACGGATTTGAGAGAGAGGACGCCATGGCCTTGAAACTCGTGATCGGTTCGAAGAATTTTTCCTCGTGGTCGCTGCGCGCGTGGCTCGCGCTCGAGCACACCGGCGCAGCCTACGAGGAGATCTTCATCTCCTTCGGCGACCCCGACTGGCGCGAGCAGATCAAGCGGCACTCGCCGAGCGGGAAGGTGCCGTACCTAATCGACGGCGCACTCGGCATCTGGGACTCGCTCGCGATCATCGAGTACCTCGCCGAGAAGTTTCCCGCCGCGAGGCTCTGGCCGAGCGACACCGCGGCGCGCGCGTTTGCGCGCTCGGTCGTCGCCGAGATGCACTCGGGCTTCGGCGCGCTGCGCGAAAACATGGGCATGGACTTGCAGGCGAACGCGCCGGGCAAGGGCCACACGCCGGCGGCGCTCGCCGATGCGGCGCGCGTGCAGGAAATCTGGCGCGAATGCCGCACGCGCCAAGGCGCCGGCGGGCCGTACTTGTTTGGCGCATTCGGCGCCGCCGACTGCTTCTACGCGCCCGTCGTCTTCCGCTTCCTCAGCTACGGCGTGCCACTCGACGCGAACGCGAGAGCTTATTGCGACGCGCTCGTCGCACACCCAGCCGTCGCGAAGTGGCGTGCCGCCGGCCTGCGCGAGCCCCACGTCGATCACTGAACGCGAGCTGCTCAGCGAAGCGTCAGCCCGGCGGGTCGCCCTCGATGTCCACCTGCCCCGTGATGCGGCGGCGGAAGTGCGACCAGGAGAGGCCGATGCCAAGCGTCAGGCCGAGCCCGACGAGTGCGATCCAGATCAGCGCGTTGGTGTTGCCGAGTTCGAGCCAGCCCTGGTCGACCGCCAGCCACACGAAGGCGCCGATCACCGCGGCGATCAGGCCCACGCCGACGAGGCCGAGCGAGTGCAGCGCCGCCCGCACGTAGAGGATCCAGCCTGCCAGTAACAACAGGCCGAGGATCGCCTTCAGTGGCGTGAACTCCTCGACGCCGGCGAAAGCCCAGCGGAGGAAGCTCCAGTCGCTCGGGTTGAAGGTGGCGAGCACCAGCGCGATGGCGGCGCCGACGCGGAGCACGACGCCTTGAAAGGAAATGCTGGCGGCGGGCATGAGGGCTACTTCGCTGCGTTCTGCTGCACGCGGCTGTGGCGGATGCCGTAGAGGAAATAGATGACGAAGCCGATCAGGAGCCAGACCACGAAACGAACCCAGGTCGCGGTCGGCAACGCACTCATCAGGTAGACGCAGCCCAGGACCGACGCGATCGGGAGGAAGGGCACGAACGGCGTGCGGAACGGCCGGCGTCGTGAGGGATCCGTGCGGCGCAGCACGATCACGCCAAGCGAGACGATGGCGAACGCGAACAGCGTGCCGATGTTCGCGAGCTCCGCAAGATCGCCGAGCTTCACGAAGCCGGCGATCACCGCCACGATGCCGCCTACCAGCATCGTCGAGAGGTGCGGCGTGCCGAAGCGCGGGTGCACGCGGCTGAAGACGGGCGGGAGCAAGCCGTCACGCGACATCGCGAAGAACACGCGCGACTGCCCGAGCAGCAGCACGAGCAGCACGCTCGTCAAACCCGCGACGGCGCCCGCGGAAATCAGGCCCGCGGCAAAGCCGAGGCCGTGCGAACCGAACGCCTTGGCGACGGGAGCGGAGATGTCGATCTGATCGAGCGGCACCATGCCCGTCAGCACCGCCGCGACCGCGAGATAAAGCACGGTGCAGCCGAGCAGCGAGCCGATGATGCCGATCGCCATGTCGCGCTCTGGGTTGCGCGCTTCTTCTGCGGCCGTCGTCACGGCGTCGAAGCCGATGTACGCGAAGAACACCGTCGCCGCGCCTGCCACGACGCCGTTGAAGCCGAACGGCATGTACGGGTGCCAGTTTTCAGGGTTCACATAGAACGTGCCAACGCCGATCACGAAGAACACCACGAACAGTTTGATCGAGACGATGACCGCATTGGTGGTCGCGCTCTCGCGGATGCCAACGACGAGCAGCGCGGTGATGGCGAGCAGCACGAGGGCCGCAGGCAGGTTGAAGACCGCGCCCTCGACCGTGCCCGGGGCGCCGGCGATGGCTGCCGGCAAAACGATTCCCGCGCGGCCTAAGAAGTCGACCACGTAGCCCGACCAGCCAACCGCGACCGCGCTCGCGGCGAGTGCGTACTCGAGCACGAGATCCCAGCCGATGATCCACGCGACCAGTTCGCCGAGCGTCGCGTAGGCGTAGCTGTAGGCGCTGCCCGAGATCGGAATCATCGTCGCGAACTCGGAGTAACAGAGCGCGGCGAGGATGCAGACCGCGCCGGCGAGTGCGTACGAGGCGCTCACCGCCGGGCCTGCGTGCTCCACCGCGGCGACGCCGGTGAGCACGAAGATGCCGGTGCCGATGATGCAGCCGATGCCGAGCATCACCAGATCGAAGGCGCCGAGTGCGCGCTTCAGCGAACCGCCGCCCTTTAGGTCTGCGTGAAACGCATCGACCGATTTGATCGCGAACAGCCCGGCCATGTGTGCCCCCTGATGCGCGCTCGCGGAGGGGGTCGCGGGCTCTTGCGCGCTCGCATCCTATCAGGCGCGCGGGGGCACGGAAGGGGAATGCCACGGCGCGGATGGTGTCCTTTTAAATCGCCACCCAGGCCTCTGACAGCACTTCCGCTTGTTCCAGCACCGTCTGCGTCGCCTTCTCTTGCTTGTCCGGCGGGTAGCCGCACTTCCGCAGGATGCGCTTGTTTTGCAGAACGGCAGTAATTGGGCCGCCGGGCGGCAGGCCTCAGCGTAGGATCGTTGTTCGGGGAGAAGGAGGGTCGCCCATGCCGAATGACGCCAGCTCCTCGGTTCGCGCGCGTGCTGCGCTCCTCCTGAGCGGTTCATTCCTGGTGTTGTCCAGCGCCTGCGCGACCAGCATCCCGATCCCCGAGGTTTCCGACTTCGACCGCTCCTCGATCGAGCTGGAGATCGGGGCTCCTTCTCAGGCCGAACTCGACCGGCAGTCGAGCATCCGCTTCTGGGAGGTGTTCCTGAGCGACGCGTCGGTGCAAGCCGATTTCACGGATGAGCAACGCGATGCACTGCACAGCACCTCGATCCGCGACACCGCAGAGGCCTTCCAAGCGAGCCTTGAGGAAGAGTCGGGCGTGCAGGCGGTCGAGCTGATGCGCTTCGATCCGAGCTTGTTGCGCGCCGTGGCAGAGCAGAGCACAGGCAACGATGCGGCCTCGCTCCGCGAGGCGGCTGATGGGATCGACGTCCTTCAAGCGGTCGTCCACCGGCGGATCCAAACGATCGGTGAGCGCGTCGTGCGCGCCTCCCCCCGGCCCTCGCTTCTTGTCCACGCAGAACCGGCGATGGGGTTCAACGCGGGCGCGCCGATCCGCTTTGGCTCGAACGAGGTGTACGTCGGCACCGAACTCGCGGTGGGTGCGACGACCGACGACGAACTCGCTTGCGCGGTCGGCCACGAAATTGGGCACGTCACAGAGGGCCACACGACGGCCGGCGCATGGGTGGAGCTCGGGAAGAACGTTCTCCAAACGACCGCGGCCATCGCAGCCGCGTCCGCGATGGCCTACGCGAACAACGGCGCTCCTCTCACCGACAGTCAGCTCGATGCCGCGATTTCGCTCGGGCAACTCACGCGTTTTGCGCTGGCCGATGTCCCGCTTCGCATGACGGGGTGGGAGCGTCGCCAGGAGCTAGAAGCCGACGCTGTAGGCCTCTACTACGTGTGGAAGGCTGGGTACGACCCCGCTGCTTGCGCCGATCTCATGGTTCGCGTCGCGCGGCACGAACGGGCGAGCGGCGGCGCTGAAGGATTCCGCTGGTGGAACATTCATCCGCCGTCGGCGGATCGCGTAGTCATCCTGCGGAAGCTCGCGGAGCAGGCAAAAGCCGGGACTCTTCAGCGGCGGGAGTGAAGCGCGGCTTACGGGGCCGCCTGATGGCGACGCCGCTCTGCCCGCTCGAACCGCCAGAGCGGCACGAGCGCCGCGAGCGCGAGCGCGATCACCGAGGCGCCGGCTACGAGGAACGCGGCCTGATAGCCCGCGCGCGAGCCGTGTTCTGCCGCAACCGCGGCGCTCACGGCGCCACCCACGAGCGGGCCTGCAATGAAGCCGAGGCTGCCCGCGGCGTTGAAGGCGCCCAATGACGTGGTGCGAATGCGCTCGGGTGTGGTCTCGGTGGTCATCAGCATCGACGGCATGAACATCACGGCGGCCGTAACACCGGTGATGGGCATGAGCAGCGTGAACCACTCGCGCGGCCAGAAGCCGAGGCTCGCGACGAGCGCGCCGTAAAGCAGGCTGCCGCCGATTAGGAACGCGACGCGCGAGCTGCGCTGTGCGGCGAGGCCGAACGGGAAGGAGAGCAGCGCGAACGGCAGCATGAAGAACGCGATCAACATGCCGACGCGTGCAGGCGGGAACTGGTGTTCGTTGCGCACGAGGAAGACGAAGGTGGAGGTGAAGAAGCCGACGGTGAAGCGGTCGATGAACGAAAAGGCGAGCGGGAGCGCGACCAGCGGGTGCGCGCGCACGAGCTGCGCGATTTCGCCGAAGCCGGGGCGGCGCTCGCCCGCGCGGCCGGTTTCGCGCACCACGAAGAGCGCGAGCAGGGCGGCGCTGGCCACGATCAACGCGCCTACGTGAAAGGGAAGCAGCGTTTCGCGCGCGCCGAGCCGGCCCCCGATCGGCGCGCCCATCGCGACGCCGAGCAGCAGCCCCGAGCCCACCACGCCGAGTGCGAGGCTGCGCTCGCTCTCGGGCCGCGCGCTCGAGGCGATGCCCATCAGTAGCGAGAGCGCGCTGATGTGCGCGCAGCCTTCGACGAAGCGAATCGCCATGAACGCGGTGAACGGGACGTTCGCGGTGAGGGCGAGGAAGCAGAGCGCGTCGAGGACGAGCGCGGCGATGAACAGCGCTCTGCGGCGGCCGAAGCGGTCGGCAAGCGCGCCCACGAAGGGCGCAACCAGGAATGCGCCGAGCATGTTGATCGACATGAAGGCCGAGGTCGCGAACTCGGAGACGGCAAAGCGCTGCTGCACGAGCTCGCGCAAGACGGGCACCGGCAACGTGACGGGCAACAGCACGAGCACCGCGAGGAGGCCGAGCGCCGCGATGCGCCCGGCGCTGTAGCGCACGCCGCCCTGCTCTCCCGCGCTGGCCAAGTTCGCGCCGCCTCCACCGACTTTGCGAGGATGTGACCGCGGAGCGCACGCGCGCAACCGCGAAAAGGCAAGAACGTCCCCACCTTGCCTTCTCGCAACAAGGCAAGGTGGGGACGTTGTTGCCTTTTCGTGGCTCGAGGGGGACTGAATGTCGTTCGACGCTGTTCTGATTGCCAACCGCGGGGAGATCGCGATTCGCATCGCGCGCGCCGCGGCCGAGCTCGGGCTGCGCACGGCGGCGGTTTACTCCGAGGACGACGCGCGCTCGCTGCACGTGCGCCGCGCGGATCGCGCGCTGCCCCTGCGCGGCGCGGGCGCGGCGGCGTACCTCGATATGGCGCAGCTCGTAGCAGTGGCGCGCGAGGCGGGCTGCGGCGCGATTCATCCTGGCTACGGCTTTCTCGCGGAGAGCGCGGCCTTCGCGGCGAAGTGCGCCGAGGCGGGCATTACGTTCGTCGGGCCGAGCGTCGCGACACTCGATGCTTTCGGCGACAAGAGCAAGGCGCGCGCGCTCGCAGTGCAGTGCGGCGTGCCCGTGCTGCGCGGCACGAACGGCGCGGTGTCGCTCGCGGAAGTGCGCGCGTTCTTCGCCGAGACCGGCGCGGTAATGATCAAGGCGATCGCGGGCGGTGGCGGGCGCGGCATGCGAGCGGTCGCGCGCGCCGAGGAACTGGAGGAGGCGTAC
>JANNDT010000105.1:0-1574 GCA_031387905.1 Deltaproteobacteria bacterium | reverse complement strand
CGCGCCTGGCCGTGCGGCGCGCTTCATCGGGCTTTCCGCCGTCAACGCGGGCGTGAAGGATGTGCGCGATGTAATCGCCGAGGCCGAGCGCGCGCGGCGCGGCGGCGAGCGCACCGTGCTCTTCCTCGACGAGATTCATCGCTTCAACCGCGCGCAGCAGGACGCGCTGCTGCCCCACGTCGAATCGGGCGTGATCACCCTAATTGGCGCCACCACCGAGAACCCGTCGTTCGAGGTGATCGGCCCGCTGCTCTCGCGCTGCCGCGTCTTCACGCTGCGCTCGCTCGCCGCGGGCGATCTGCTCGCGCTGCTCGAGCGCGCGCTCGCGGATCCCGAGCGCGGTTTCGGCGGCGCGGTCTCCGCCGCGGCCGACGCGCTGCCCGCGATCGCCGACGCCGCGGACGGCGACGCGCGCCGCGCGCTCGGCATGCTCGAAACCGCGGTCGCGTTCCTGCGCTCGCAGGCCGCGCCGGGCGCGCCCGCGACGCTCACGCTCGAACTCGCGCGCCGCGCGATCGGCGAACGCACGCTGCTTCACGATCGCGACCGCGAGGAGCATTACAACGTCGCGTCCGCCTTCATCAAGAGCCTGCGCGCGAGCGATCCCGACGCCGCGCTCTACTACCTCGCGCGCATCCTCGACGCCGGCGACGACCCGCTCTTCGCCGCGCGGCGCCTAATGATCTTCGCGAGCGAGGACGTGAGCAACGCGGACCCGGCTGCGCTGCCGCTCGCCGTGGCGTGTTATCAGGCCGTCGAGCGGCTCGGCATGCCCGAGGCGCGCATCCCGCTCGCGCAGGCCACCACCTATCTCGCGTGTGCACCGAAGAGCAACGCCTCCTATCTCGCGCTTGGGCGCGCCAGCGAGGCGGTCGCGAAGTTCGGCAGCGCGCCGGTGCCGATGCACCTGCGCAACGCCGTCACCGCGTTCATGAAGCACGAGGGCTACGGCGCGGGTTATCAGTACGCGCACGACGCGCCCGGCGGATTTGTCGCAACGCGGAATCTTCCGAGCGCGGTCGCGGGCGAGCCGTTCTACCAGCCGACTGAAAACGGAGAGGAGGCGGCGATTCGCGAACGGCTCGAAGCGCGGCGGAAGCGGGCGCAGAGCGAACCGCGATGAAACTCGCCGCGCTGCTGCTTGGCTTGCTGTTCGCGCTCACCAGCATGGCCCCATGCGCGGCGAGTTCGCGGGCGCCGAGCAGTTCGGGTTCGAGCGCACGCGCGGGAGGGCACCGGTCACACTGCGACGCGAGCGCGACGGCGAAACCGCATTCGGAGGCGAAGAGGACGGCGTCACGATCGTGAACCTGACGCCAGGCACGAAGTTCGCGCTCTGGCGCGAACTGGATCTCGGCTTGGGCGTGAGCTTTCCGCGCACGCGCGCCGCGGCGTTCGACGCGCAGGGAGTCGTCTCCGTGTTCTGGCACTTCTGAGAGTGCGCAGGACCCGAAAAACTACTTCTTTCGCAGCAAGTGGAAGCGCAGCGGCGGGCCTTCGGGCTTTCCCTCGTTCCAGCTCTGCCAGTCGCCAATCAGCTCGTCGGCGCCCATGAGCTTCACGCGCGCGCTGTG
>JANNDT010000056.1:0-6618 GCA_031387905.1 Deltaproteobacteria bacterium | reverse complement strand
GGGTCGCGCGCCAAGCTCGCTGACGCTGCTCGCGCCGAGCGCTAGAGCCACCGGGCTGCGCACGCCGAGCGCGAGCGGCCCGAGCGTGAGCGCGATGCGCGAGGTCTCGCGCGCGATCGCGCCGCCGAGCGCGAAGGCGTCGAAAGTCGCCATCTCGCCGACCCACAGCTCCGGGTAGCCGAACCGCTCGGCCTCGCGCGCGATCTCGAGCGCCTCGCTCGCGGGGCGGCCGAGCCAGTAGGGGAGCACGACAGCCTGTGCGCTCAGCGGAACCTCTCCTCGCGGCGAGTGTTGAAGATCGAGACGCGGCGCCGCGTCGGAATGCGGACCCTACCGTGAGCGCCGCTAGTCTGCGCGCGCTCGAAACAAGGAGACTCGATGTTCATGCTTCGTACGCGCTCGCTCGTATTCGCCCTCGCCTTCGTCGCGAGCAGCGTGGGCGCGCAAACGCTCCCGCAGCCGCGCAATCAGGTGAGCTTCAGCGTCGCCGCCGAGCGCGAAGTCGCGAACGACTGGACGACCGGCTTGATCGGCACCACCGCTTCGGGCTCCGATCCCGCGGAACTCGCCTCGCGCATCAACAAGCAGATGGCGGACGCGCTCGCGCTCGCGAAGCAGGCGAAGGGCGTGAAGGTGACCAGCGGCTCGTATAACACCTACCCCGAGTACGGCGACGGCAACCGCATCATCCGCTGGCAAGCGAGCCAGGATCTGATTCTCGAGAGCAAGGATGTCGACGCGGTCGCGAAGCTGCTCGGCAAGTTGCAGGCGCAGGGCCTCTTGCTGCGCAGCATTTCATTTTCGGTCTCGCGCGAAACGCAGCGCAAGCTCGAAGACGAATTGATCGCGGAGGCAATCGCGGCGTTCCGCGCGCGCGCCGCCCTCGTCGCCAAGGGCTTCGGCAAGGCGAGCTACGGCCTAATCGCGGTGAACGTCGGTGGCGGCGGGTACCAGCCGCCCATGCCGATGATGCGCGGGAAGATGGAGATGATGTCGGCCGACGCCGGCGCTGCGCCGAGCTTCGAGGGCGGCACCAGCCACGTGCGCATGGACGTGAACGGCACGATCGAGCTCGAGTAACACGGCTCGGCGTCGCCTCACGGCGCGCGTGAGCCCGGTAGGAACGTGTCAAGCCATCGCGCGACGTGAAGCTGTGCGTTCGCCAGATCCCGGCAGTTCGCGTCGAACGCGTCGCGCGCGCGTTACCGTTGCGTCAACCGCCACAGGAGGCGCCGCATGCCCGAACGATTTTCGCGCGCTGTCCTGATCTGCTCCGCGCTCGCGCTCTTCAGCTGCGCCGCCCAATTTGCGAATGAACGCATCGAGCTCGATCCCACCGGCCCGAAGCTCGTGAACGCGCCCTTCGGCGACCTCATCGAGCAGTGGGTCACCGCGCCCGGCAACCTGTACATGAAGCGTCCGCGCCCGGATTTCACGAGCTATCGCGCGATGCGCATCGAGCGGCCCGGGCTGTTTTACGACTCGCGAGTGACGCCGCCCCTCACGCAGGACCACAGCAAGCTCGTGCGCGCCCTCGAGGCCGCCGTCGCGGAGGATGTCGCCCCGATCATTCCGCTGCCGGTTACGAGCGAGCGCGGGCCTGGGATTCTGCGTGTGCGCAGCGAGGTCACCGGCCTCGAGTTCGACCGGCAACACGCGACGAACTCCCGAGTCACCTCGATCACGCAGCCCGGCGCCTCGGCGGTGTTCGTGCTCGACCTTTCCGACGACGCGAGTGGCACGTCGCTGCTGCGCGTCGCTGCGCGCCGCCAGCTGCCGGGCGGGATCTACACCGGACCGTGGTCGCCTGACATCGATCGCTCGCTCGAACTGTTCCATGGCTTCGCGCAGGACGCGAAAGCGTGCCTCGCACTCGTCTTCAAGCCGGCCGAAAGGCGGGAGTGAGCGGTCGCCGAGCCGCGCCGAGCGTGCGAACCTATGCAGTTCGCGGCCCGTTTCGCCGCCGCGATCGCAGGAGATTTTCATGGCCGCGGCCGTCGACTACAACCGCTACGACCCGTTTGCACCCGAGATGCAACAGAACCCGTTCCCGTGGTACGCGGCGCTGCGCGAGAACGCGCCGGTCTGGCGGCACCCGGCGACCGGCATCGTGTTCGTCTCGAGCCACGCCGCCGTCTCTCGAGTAATGGCCGACACGACGACGTTCTCGTCGCGTTTCGCGAGCCAGCCCACCAGCGCGGGCGGCGAGACGGCCACGCAGATCCGCGAGATCGAGAAGCAAGGCTGGCCGCGCCTGCCGACGATGCTCACCGAGGATCCGCCGCTCCAGACGCGCTACCGCAAGACGGTCGGCCGCGCGATGTCGACGCGCCGCATCCTCGCGCTCGAGGGCAAGATGCGGGAGTTGACGGACGAGATCCTCGATACATGGCCAGCGCGCGGCCGCGTCGACGTGATGAATACGCTCTCGATCCCGCTGCCGATCCGCGTGATCGGCCACTTCCTGTGCATGAAGCCGGAAGTGTTCCCGCACGTGAAGCGTTGGTCGGATGCTTCGGTGGCTGGCCTCGGCGCAATGATTACGGACGCCGAGCGCATCGACGCCGCGCGCAGCGTCGTCGAGATGCAGAAATACTGGGCGTCCGAGTTCAACGCGCGGTTGGCAGCGCCGACCGACGACCTGCTCTCCGCGCTCACGCAGGCCGAGTTCGAAGACGAGACCGGCGCCGAGCGCCGGCTCAACATGCCGGAGATGATCTCGATCATTCAGCAACTGATGGTCGCCGGAAACGAGACGACCACGAAGGTGATCAACGAGACGTTTCGGATGCTGCTCGAGAACCCGCAGTGGTTCGCACGCTTGCAGGCCGAGCCGTCGATCATCAACGGGCTGGTGGACGAAGCGCTGCGCATCTCGACGCCGAATCAGGGCATGTTCCGCTTCGTCATGCGTGACACCGAACTCGACGGCGTGAAGATTCCCAAGGGCGCGACGATCTGGTTGATGTTCGGTTCGGCGAACCGCGATGCGAGCGTGTTCCCGGAGCCTGATGAGTTCGATCCGCTGCGGCCAAACTTGAAGGAGAGCGTGGCCTTCGGAAGGGGCGCGCACTTCTGCATTGGCGCGCCGCTCGCGCGCCTCGAGCTGAGAGTGGCGTTCGAGCAAGTCGCGAAGCGCTGCGAGTCGATCGCGCTGCCCGCGGGGTTCAAGTTCAGCTACGAGCCGAGCTACATCCTGCGCGGCCTTGCGGCGCTCGAGCTCGACGTGGTGAAGCGCGCTTAGGGCGCGCCAGCCGCCGTGCCGGAGCCGGGGAAAGAGAAGGAGCCTCCGAGCTCGCCCGCGAGCGAGGGCGGCTTCGATCTCTCGCTGTTCTGGCGCAACTCGACGCTTTGGCCGGTCACGTTCTGCGTCATGGGTTGCTTCGCCGCGCTCGGCGCGGGCGCTGTCTCGATGGCGCTCACCCAGCGCAACCCGTTCGCGAAGCTGGCGCTCGGCGTCGCCGCTGCGATGACCGCGTTTGCGATCTTCGACATGCGCTCGCGCCGCGGCAGACTCGGCGGCGGCGCGCTGTTCGTCGCGTTGTTATGGGCGCTCTCGATCGCGGGCGGCATCGTGCTCTCGCGCTTGGGCGACTAGGCGGAGGGCATGATTCGCAGCGGCGCAGCCGTCAAGGGCTGGGTGGTCTCGAAGATCGCGGAGGGCTCGCTGCTGGCGACGCGCGCGCGTCATCAGATCGTCGTCGCGATCCGCCACGATGCGACCCAGTTCGACATCACCTACAAGTCGAGCCAAGGCTTCGGCTACGACGGCAAGATGCGCATTCACCAGAACTACAACCGCTGGGTGAACACGCTGGTCGAGGGCATTTCGGGGCTCGAGATATGGGAAGCGGGGAGTGCGCGCTGGTTGGAGTGAGGCGACATCTTTTTCGGCAGGCGATCTCGCAGGAACACTACAGATCCGGCGTCGCCACTTCGTAGCCACCCGCTGCGAGCGCAGCGCGGATTTCCTCCAAGTGCTCGCCGCCGCGGGTCGAGACCACGAACTCCACTCGCGCTTCCTTCAGCGGCACGCGGCCGAAGCTGCGCTCGTGGGCGATCTCGATCACGTTGGCGCCGCTCTCGGCGAGGATGCGCGTGACGTCGGCGTGCGCGCCGGGGCGGTCGCTGTGTTGCACGCGCAGGCGCACGAGCCTGCGCGAGCGCGCGAGGCCGCGCTCGATGATCGAGGCGAGCGCGAGCATGTCGATGTTGCCGCCGCTGAGCACGACGCCGACGCGTTGGCCTGCGAACAGCGTGCGGTGGCGCAGTACGGCTGCGAGCGCGGC
This sequence comes from Deltaproteobacteria bacterium, assembly GCA_031387905.1. Classification (GTDB taxonomy): domain Bacteria; phylum Myxococcota_A; class UBA9160; order UBA9160; family UBA6930; genus VGRF01. The sequence continues at coordinate 2,329 of JANNDT010000056.1, read as the reverse complement.
GGCGCCAGCGCCCTCGGCGACAGTTTTCTCGACTTCGAGAAGTAATAACACCGCTTCTTCGAGGTCGATCTCGGAAACCAGCAGCAGCTCGCGCGCGTGCGCCCGAAGGATTTCGCGCGTCAACACGCCCGGCCGCTTCACGGCGATGCCCTCGGCGAGCGTGTCGCGCCCGCACGCGATCGGCTCGCCCGCGAGCGCCTGCTTCATCGACGGAAAGCGCTCCGCCTCGACGCCGTAGAGCGTGACGTCCGGCGCCGCGAGCGCGCAGCCCGAAGCGAGCCCGCCGCCGCCAACGGGAATTACGAGCGCGTCGAGATCGGGCTGATCTTCGAGCATCTCGAGCGCGACGGTGCCCTGGCCCGCAATGACAACCGGGTCGTCGTAGGGGTGTACGAACGCGAGGCCGCGCTCCGCTGCGAGCGCGTTTGCGCGATCGCTCGCGGCGCTCAGGTCGTCGCCGTGCAGCACCACTTCGGCGCCGAGGCGGCGCGTCTGCTCGACCTTCACGTTCGGCGTGTAGCGAGGCATGACGAGCGTCGCGCGAATGCCGAGCCGGCTCGCGTGGTGCGCGACCGCCTGCGCGTGATTGCCCGCGGACATCGCAACGACGCCGCTCGCGCGCTCGGCGGGCGTGAGCGTGAGCAACTTGTTGAGGGCACCGCGCTCCTTGAACGAAGCGGTGAACTGGAGGTTCTCGAACTTCACGAAGATGCGCGCGCCGCAGAGCTCCGAGAGCGTGCGCGATTCGAGGCACGGCGTGCGCACCACCGCGCCCGCGATGCGTGCAGCGGCGGTGCGGACATCGGCGTTCGTGACTCGCGGAGTCACGAGAGCCCGTTCAGCTCGGAGATTCTCACCACGCGCGTCTCGATCGGCGGGAACTCCTTTGCCTCGACCCAGCGGAAGAGCATGCCGCCTTCGCTGTGGCCGCAGGTCGAGAGCCAGTTCTTGAAGCGCGGACCCGGGTCGCGCGCCGCGACGACGATTCGCAGCGAACCGTCGGGCTCGTAGTGCGCCAGAACCTTGTTGGTGTGAATTTTCGCGTGGCGGTAGTCGAGCGACTCCATCCAGAAGTTGCTCAGCTGGAAGTTCCAGAACGCGCACTCGGGAATGCGCGTTGGGCGAATCCAAAGCGCTTCGTCCTCGGCCAGCCGCCAGCGGCTCTGGCAATAATGGATCTGCGCGTCGCCGCCGACGCGTTGGCAGCGCGCTTGGTCATCGCTCGGTAGCTGGTTCACGTGCGCGGCGTAGGGCCCCGCCATCCAGTCCACGAACAGGTTCGAGGTGCCGCGCACGAAGCCCACGACGCGTTGCAGCGCGGCCTCGAGCCCGGCCGGGTCGATCTGCGGCACGCCCTCCGCGCCCACGCGCTCGATCTGCATCAGCGCTGGCGTCTCGTTCGTGCGATCGCCGAACGTGATGCGCACGATCAGCTGGCTCGTTCCCGACTGCATCGGCAACCAGTTGCCCGGCCGCGGCTCGCACGAGACCGCAATCTCGAAGGTGCCATCGGCGTTGATCTTCATGTCGCGGCCGTCGAGTTGGCCGGTCGGCGCCATCGTGCCGTCTTTTTCGTAGCCGCCGCCCTTCGTGCCGAATGAGAGATAGGGCGCTGTCCCGCGCGTGCCGGTGATCCGGTACTCGTATTGCCCGCTGACGTTCGCGTTCCAGTAAATGTTGTCAGGGTTGTCGTTGCCGATCTTGATGGTTTCGTTCGAGAGCTGGTAGAAGCCTGAGAAGCGCGGGTCGCCAAACTCGAGCTGCGCGCTGAGGCCGGCGCGCAGCAGGCGCGTCAGGTACCGGATGCCCTCGGCGCGATCGAGCGCAGTCGCAGGCGTGCCCTCGCGCAGGATCGCTTGCCCGGTTTGTTCGAGCGCGCGGCAGAACTCGCTCCAGGTGCGCCCGTCGATCACTCGCTGAATCGCTGCGTCGCTCGACATCGTTCGCTCCTCGTGCGGGCCGCCAGAGTACGATGGGCAGAGAGGAGGTGCGATGCGCTGGCAGGATCGCGTGGGCGACAAGCTCGTTTCGGCGGCCGCCGCCGTCGCGAAGATCGAATCGCGCCAAACCGTGGGCGTGGGCACCTACACCTGCACGCCGCAGACGCTCTGCCGCGCGCTTGCCGAGCGCGGGCGGCGCGGCGAACTCGAGCGCGTGCGCATCGATCACGCCGCCTCGTTGTTTTGCTGGACAACGCCGGACCTGAAGCGCGCCTTCGAGCTGCACGACAACTTCGCGACGGCTCTCAATCGGGCCGCGATCCACGCGGGCGAGGTCGAGTACCTGCCGATCAGCGTCTGGCAGGCGGGGATCACGCCGCCGCACTACA
>JANNDT010000044.1:0-10629 GCA_031387905.1 Deltaproteobacteria bacterium | reverse complement strand
ACGGCGGGCATGCCGCCCGCCGGGTTCTTCGAGACGTACGGCTCGCGGCGGTTCTCGCCGCCCATGATGTCGATCTTCACGGTCTCTTTGAACGTGAAGCCCTTCTCGGCCGCGAACATGCGCACGAGTTTCGGGTTGGGGCCGATCGAGTCGTAGAGCTTCATGCCCGGATCCTTCGCTCATTGAAGTTGTTGGGACGCGCGGTGCAGCAGGTGCGCGTGTTAGAAGTTCACGCCTTTGGTGAAGCCGCCGTCGACGAGCAGGTTGACGCCGGTCGTGAACGCCGAGCGCGGGCTCGCGAGGAACGCGACCGCGTCCGCCACTTCCTGCGCCGTGCCCATGCGGCCGGTCGGGATGCTCGCGACCGTGGCGTCGTACATCGGCTTGCGGTGCGTCTTGATCATGTCCCACGCGCCGCCTTCGATGAAGATCGGGCCCGGCGAGATCGTGTTCACGCGAACGCCCTGCGGCGCGAGCGCCTGCGCGAGCCCGCTGCCGTGGCGGATCAGCGCGGCCTTGATCGCGTTGTACGACGTCGGCCCCATGAACGTCTCGACGGCTGCGGTGGTGCTGATGAAGATCACCGAGCCCTTCGCCTTCACGAGGTGCGGGAGCGCGGCATCGACGCTGCGCACTGCGCCGAGCAAATCGACTTCGAAGTTGCCGCGCCAGGCCTTCTCGTCCATACCGTTGCCGCCGCTCGGGTTGTGCACGAACACGTCGATGCCGCCCATCGCGGCGGCGGCCTCGGCGATGAACGCCTTCAGCGCGTCGCCGTTGCCGATGTCGACGGACTTCGCGAACACTTTGCCGCCGCGCTGCTCGAGCGCCTTCTTCGTGGCCTCGACCGTCTCCGCGTTGCGCGAGCAGATCGCGATCTCCGCACCCTCGGCGATCAGCGTTTCCGCGATCGCGCGCCCGATGCCCTTGGTCGCGCCCGTAATGATCGCCTTCTTGCCCTTGAGTCCGAGATCCATGGCAGTTCTCCTCGTGGTGTTTCAAAGAAGGTCTGGAGCGTATCACGGTGATACGATTGCCGTCCGGCGGAAACGGAGGCACAGCAGATGGCGAATCTCGGCAACGACTGGACGGGGCGCGTCGCGATCATCACCGGCGCGGGTTCGGGTATTGGCCTCGCGGCGACGAAGCGAATCCTCGCGCTCGGCGGCCGCGTAGTGGCGGTCGACCTCGAAGAGAAGGGCCTCGCGTCGCTCGCTGGCGTCGCGGGTGTTCGCACGCTCGGGGGCGATGTCACGAGCGAAGCGACGAACGCGGCGGCGGTGGCCGCGGCGCAGGAACTCGGCGGCGTGAACGCGCTGATCCTGAACGCAGGTCTGCCCGCGCAAGGCGCGATCGACCAGCTCGACATGGCGACCTTCGACCGTGTGATCGCGGTGAACCTGCGCGCCGTGGTGCTCGGCGTGCGCGCCGCGTTGCCCGCACTGCGCAAGGCCAGCGATCCCGCGATCGCGGTGACCGCGTCGGTCTCCGGCCTCGGCGGCGACCCGGGCCTCTGGGCCTACAACGCCGCGAAGGGCGGCGTCGTGAACTTCGTGCGCTCGGCCGCGCTCGAGCTCGGGCGCGAAGGCATTCGCGTGAACGCGGTCTGCCCCGGCCCGACGCGCACCGGTATGACGCAGGGCATCCAGCAGCTGCCGGCGGTGCACGAGGAACTGCGCCGCCACGTCCCGCTCGGCCGCTGGGGCGAGGCCGAAGAGATCGCTGCGGTGCTCGTGTTCCTCACCTCGCCGGCCGCGTCGTTCGTGAACGGCGCGATCGTGCCGGTCGACGGCGGCGTGTTCGCAGGCAGCGCGCAGTTCACGCCGTGGGGGGCGGGGCTGTAGGGCGCGATGCCGCCGAGCGGCTGAAGTAGCGCGCCCGGTTGGAGGAAATGACGCGCATGCCCAAGGCTGCGGTCGCGCGAAGCCTCCCGCGCGGCGTGATCGTGCTCGGCGTCGTCAGCCTGCTGATGGACGTCTCCTCGGAGATGATCCACAGCGCGCTTCCGGTCTTCCTGACGACCGTGCTCGGCGCGAGTGTTCTGACGGTCGGCATGATCGAGGGGATTGCCGAAGCGACGGCGTCGGTCACCAAAGTGTTCGCCGGCGCCGCGAGCGACGCGCTCGGCCGGCGCAAGCCGTTCGCATTGGTCGGCTACGCGCTCGCCGCACTCACGAAACCGCTCTTCCCGCTGGCGACGAGCATCAATGCCGTGCTCTTCGCACGCTTCGCCGATCGCATCGGCAAGGGCATCCGCGGCGCGCCGCGCGATGCGCTCGTTGCGGACCTGACGCCCGAGGCGCAGCGCGGGGCGGCTTATGGAATGCGCCAGGCTCTCGACACGGTTGGCGCGATCGCAGGGCCCAGCTTGGCGCTGCTGCTGCTCGCCGCGTCGCAAAACGACTTCCGCCTCGTCTTCTGGGTGGCGGTGCTGCCGGCGTTCGGCGCGGTAGCGGTGCTCGCGCTCGGCGTGCGCGAGCCAGCCTCGACTCGCGTCGAGCGGCGCGCGCGCTCTCCGATCCAGCGCGCAGAGCTGGCGCGTCTGCCGCGCCGCTATTGGTGGATCGTCGGGTTTGCCGCGCTGCTCACGCTCGCCCGCCTCAGCGACGCGTTCCTGGTGCTGCGCGCGCTCGACCTCGCCGTGGCGCCCGGCCGCGCTCCGTTCGCGCTGGTAGCCATGAACATCTTCTACGCGGCCGTGTCCTACCCGCTCGGGCGCGTCTCGGACCGCGGCCGTCGCCCCGTCGCGCAGCTGGGCGTCGCGGCGTTGCTGGCCGCTCACGTCGCGCTCGCGCTCGGTGCTGGTGCGCCGACGCTATTGTTAGGGTGCGCGCTCTGGGGCGTCCACATGGGAGCGACGCAAGGATTGCTCACAACGCTCGTCGCCGATGTCGCGCCGAGCGATCTGCGCGGCACGGCGTTCGGCGTCTTCAACCTTGCGGTGGGCGTCGCGCAACTCGTCGCCGCGTCGCTCGCCGGCGCGCTCTGGGCGTCCTTCGGGGCGCCGGCGACGTTCGCCGCGGGCGCCGCGTGCGCTGGCATCGCGCTCGCTGGCCTCTGGCTGCGTCCGCCTAGCGAGGCGTGAGGCGGAAGAGCGTCGGCTCGCCGCGGATCAGCGTCGCGAGCGTGTCGCTGAAGCCGTACTTCTCGCGATACGCCGCCGTCACGCGCGCGATCTCGGCGGCGTCCGTCAGCTTCGCCGCCGAGAGCGTCAACTCGGTCTCGCCGACGCGCAGCTTCACGTTGCCGTCGCGCAGCGTGTTCGCGACCCACTGGCCGCTGCCGCCGCGCACGTAGCCCTGCCCGTTCGAGACGCACAGCCAGATCGTCGTGTCGCGCGCAGCGCCGCCTTCGTCGGTCGTCACGATCACGACTGTGTCGACGGCTTTGTGCGCATTCCAGTCGACGTCGGCGGCGGCGCCGTTTGCGGCGAACAGCAATGACAATGCGAGCGCTAGCGAGAGGCTTCGATTCATCGAGGATCTCCGTGGGCGCGCGAAATTCCGAGGCGCGTTCACTGTGGCCGAGCTGGCGGCCCGGCGCCACGCGATCGCGACGCGCGGCACGCCCCGCGTGCTGCCCCTCACTTCCCCACCTTCGCGATCACGCGATCCGCGTAGCCCTTCAGCGCGTCGAGTTTCTGCTGGAGCGGCATCGTGTCCGGCTCGTAGGCATTGCGGAAGCCGACGATCGCGTCCGTAACACCTTGGTCGGCGAGCCGCTGAATGCCGTCCACGCTGTAGGCGCCGAGCGAGATGGCGTGGATCTCGAACGGCTTCTTGTCGGTGCCGTACTCGCGGCGCAGCGCTTGGATGCGCGCGATGGCGCCGTCGAGGTCGGCCGCCTCGCCGCCGCCGCCGTGCATCCAGCCGTCGCCGAGGCGCGCGGCGCGGCGATACGCGACGTCGGTGTGCCCACCGATCAGAAACGGAATCGGCTTCGTTGGCGCGGGGCACAGCTTGATCGGCTCGAGGTCGTAGATCTCGCCGTGGTACTCGAAGTACTCGCCAGTCGTTAGGCCGCGGATGATCTCGATCGTCTCGTCGAGCCGCTTGCCGCGCCCCTCCCACGGCACGTTCATCACGCGGAAGTCATCAGGCCACGGCGAGAGGCCGACGCCGAACGCGAAGCGGTTATCCGAGAGCACCGCTACCGAGGTGGCCTGCTTCGCCGCCAGCACCGGGTGCCGCAGCGGCAGCTTCACGACGAAGGTGGTGAAGCGCAGCTTCTGCGTGACTGCGCTGAGCGCGCCCATCAGCACGAACGGCTCGATGAAGGGCTTGCCCTCGAGGAACTCGCGGCCGCCGGTCGCGGTGTACGGGTATTTGGTGTCCGAGTTTTTCGGATACATCAGGCTCTCGGGCACCGTGAACGAATCGAAACCGTGCCGCTCGGCCTCGACGGCGAGCGTGAGCAGTTGCTTGGGCTCGCACATCGATTCGGCGAACGTGAAGCGCATGGGAGATCTCCGGCGGTGAGGGGTGGCGCAGGCGCTCGGTGAAAGAAGGCGTTGCTACTCGATTCCGCGCCGCTCTGCGAACTTCGCCTCGCGGATCAGCTCGCAGGTTTGCAGCGAGTAGTCGGCGTAGAACTCGCTGCGCCCTCGGCGCTGGGCTTCGCGATGTTCGGCGTTGGCGCGCCAGGCGTTCACGGCTTCGAGCGTGTCGAACTCGACGATCGAGACGCGTTCGCCGTCGTCGGCGCTGAAGGTCTTGATCGAGCGGAAGCCCGGCTGCTGATGGGCGAGCTCGTCCATGCGCGTAGCCGTCGCCTCGTAGGCGGAGGTGTCGCCCGCGCGCAGCCGGCTGCGGAACACGATCACGACCATGTTGCCTCCTTGTTACGGAACGGCGCGGCTGCAGAGGCGCGCGCGTTGAAGATCGCGCTCGCGAGCGCGGGCACGCTCGGCAGGCGCGCGCAATCGACGGGCGGCCAGTCGTCGTGCGGATCGAGCAACAGCGCGTGCACGCCAGCGGCGCGGGCTCCCACGACATCGGCGGAGTAAAGATCCCCGACGTGCAGCGTGGTCGCTGGCTTTGCGCCGGAGCGTTCGAGGGCGTGCGCGAAGATGCGCGGGTCCGGCTTCTCGAAGCCGACGAGCTGCGAGTCGACGACGACGTCGAGCAGCTCGCGCAGCCCCGCGCGCGTGAGCCCGCGCTCGACGGTGCCGTCTGCGTTGCTCACGACCACGAGCCTTAGGCCCGCCGCGCGCAGTTCGCGCAGCGCCTCCGCAATGCCCGGTAGCGGCACGTTCCACAGCTCGTCGGAAGCGCCGGGCCGGTAGATGCGCGCGCTGACCTGCTCGGCGATGCGCGCGCGCTCCTCTCCTGCGAGCGCGCGGCCCGCGACGAGGTGATCGAGCACGTTTCGCAGGAACGAGAAGTGCGTGTCCGCGCCTTGCTGGGACGCGCCGCGCGCGAGAAAGGCCGAGAGCGCGGGCCGCGCCGCAGCTTCGGCGCGCGCAATCTCCGCGGGCGCCGCGTGCACGCCGTGCCGTGCGAGTGCGTCCGCGACGACGGCGAAGTCGATCGAGATGAGCGTGTTGCCGGCGTCGAGGAAGAGCGTCTCGAGCGCTGCGAGCGGGAGGCGGGCAGGCATTAGGGCCGCCGCGCCACGATCACTTCGACTTTGCCGCGCTGGCCGACGAAGCCCGAGGCGAACCAACTGGTGATCGAGACGATCAGCCAACCGCCGAGCGCGGACCAGAAGCCCGCGATGTGGAAGCCATCGAGCAGCGCGGCCACCAGGCCGAGCATTGCGGCGTTGATCACGAGCAAGAACAGGCCGAGCGTGACGAGCGTGAAGGGGAAGGTGAGCAACACGGCGATCGGGCGGACGACTGCGTTCACGATGCCGAGCAGGAGCGCGGCGCCGAGCAGCGTGCTCGTCGAATCGAACGTGACGCCGTCGAGTAGTTGGTCCGCGAGCCAGAGGCCGAGCGCTGAGATCGCCCAGCGCAACAAGAAGCCGATCATGTTTTCCTCCGTGAGCGCGAGGCGCGCAGGATAGGCAACGCGCCGAGAACTGTGGCGCGCTGGTTCTTGCGTTCGCGCCCGTGGAAACGCGACGCTTCGCTCCCGTTCTGGAGGCGCAGGAATGACGCGATCGCGACTGGCCCTAATTGCTGCGGGCACTCTGCTGGCGCTCCAGCTGGTGCCGCTGCCGCGCACGAATCCGCCCGTCGCGGGCGCGCTAGTCGCACCGCCCGAGGTACAGACGATCCTCGATCGCTCATGCGCCGACTGTCACTCGCACGCGACCCTCTGGCCGTGGTACGCGCACGTCGCGCCAATCTCGTGGCTGCTCGTCTACGACGTACACGAGGGCCGGGAGCACATGAACTTCTCGACCTGGCAGAAGTACTCGCCGAAGCGACAGCGCAACAAGACGCGCGAGATCTGGGAAGAGGTCGAAGAAGGCGAGATGCCGCTGCCGCCCTACTTGTGGCTGCACCCCAAGGCGAAGCTCTCGGACGCGGAGCGCGAAACGCTGCAAGCCTGGAGCGAGGAGCACGTGCGCGAACTCGAGGCCGCAGGCGTCGCCAAGTAGCGCTGCGCGTCAACTAGTTGCGCTGGCGCAGCGCGCCGAGCACCTCGGCGTCCGTCGGGAAGCGCCCCGTCTGTTTCTTCGAGAACACGAGCGCGCCGTCCGCGCTCACCTCGAACACGCCCGCGTCACCGCGCAGGAGCGCCGGCTTCACTTGCATTTCCCGCTCGATCGCGGCCGCCAACCTGGTGGCCTCGGGCAGGTAGTTTCAACGCACGCAGTATTCGATCTCGATCTTCATGCTCGCCTCGCTTTGCCTCAGTAACTAGCGGCGGTCGCCGCGCACGTCTTCGAGGTCGTCGCTGCGCTCGCCGCCGCTGTTGTCGTGCTCGCGGCTTTCATCGTCGCGCGCGCGCTTCTCCTCGCTGCGCTGCTCGCGCTGCGCGCGTTCGGCCTCGCGGCGCTGCTCGTGCGCGCCCTGCTCCGCAGCGGCGCGCTCGCCGCGTTCGCGGCCCTGCTGCTCGCGCATTCCGCGCTCGGCTTCTTGGCGCGCCCCTTGCTCGCGCACCGCCGCTTCGCGCTGATCCTTGCCGCGCTGCGCCGCGTCCATCTGCCGCTGGTGATCGACCGGGTCGCGCTCGCGCGCACGGGCCCGCAACTCATCGTTCAGGTCGCGATTGAAGTCGTGACCGCGCCCTCGATCATCGCGATGCTCGTCGCGCCCATCGCGATCGCCAGGAACGTTGCCGTGGTCATCTCCATCGCCCTGGCCGCCATGTCCGCCGGGCGGGCCGCCGCCGGGATTACCGCCGGCGCCCGGCGCCGGGCTGCCGCCTTGTTCGCCCTGATGATCGCCAGGCTGATCGTGATGGTCGCCACGTCCATCGCGCTCGCCGCGTCCGTGGTCGCGATCGCCGTGCTCGCCGCCGCCACGGCCGTCATGCTGCCCGTCGCGATCCCAATCGTGCTGCGGGCGCCGCCCGTGACCGTAGTAATTGTTATGGATGTTGTGGATCGGGCGCGGCCAGTAGCGCTCGTCGCAGCGCTGCCAGCGGTTGTTCCAGCGACGCGAGCGATTCCAATAGCCCGAGTTCCAGCGGTAGAAGTAACCGTCGTTGTAGTAGTAGTCGGGGTAGCCGTACACCGAGTACAGGCCGAGGCCCGAGTCGAAGATCAGCGAGACGCCGCCCGGATACCCGTAGCGATAGCCGTTGCGCGGGTGCGCCGGCGGGTAGCTGCCGTAGCCGTCGTTGTCACCGTGATAACCACCACCCGAAGACCCGGGGTCGTTGATGATGCACCCCGAGAGCGTGCCCGAAGCGCCCACCAAGAGGGCGCCCAGCGCGAGTTTCCGAAGCGTGTTGCGGACCTGCATTGTCGAAACCTCCTGACGGGCTCTCAGACGATCCATCGAGGGGAGCCTATTCAGTTGCGTTCAAACGCGCCCGCATTTCGGCGGTTCCGCCGCCGAGTTGCCGGCCGCCGAACCGCTCGCCCCCGAGGCGTTCAGCGTTCGGTGATTGCATCCGCTCCTCCTCGTTCGAGCGGCCTCGTCTTCGCCAGCTTCCACCACCACCACGCGGCGTAGGCGAAGAGCGAGCCCAAGCTGAGGCTCATCGCGCTCACGGTCGCGGCGCCGACAAAGTCACGCAGCGAAATCAGCGTTTCGCCCGGCGGGGAGGAGCGCAGCGCGTAGAGCAGCGCGGCGGGCGCGATCGCGCCGAATGCGAAGCGCGCAGCCCAGCGCCGCGGCGTGGCTGTGCGCGCCCACGTCGCAGGCAGCTCGCCGCGCGGGCTCGCTCGCAGCCACGCGCGCACCGAGAGCGCGAGCAGCACGGCGCCCACGAGCGTGCTGCTGTGCTGAAGCAGGTTGTAACCGCGCACGGGAAAACCGAACAAGCGGATCACGACGGCGTTGAGCGCGCGCACCAGCATCACGCCCGGCTGGTGCTCGTGCGTGAACGAATCCCAGACGACGTGCGTCGCCGCGCCGAGCGCCAGCGAAGCGATCACCAGGGCGAGCGGCGCTCGCGGCCGCTGCTGCGGAATGCGCGCAGCAAACGAGCCGGGTAAGAGGTCGATCCACGCGGCGCGCAGCCAGCGCTGGAAGACGAAGTAGCTGGCGAGCCCAACCGGCACGCTGAACCAGGCGACGCTCGCGAAGCTGTGCGTCTGCCAGCGGATCTCGGAGAAGCCGACGAAGTACGGGAAATCCGGCGCCATGCTGCCGATCGCGAGCGCTGAGAGCACCAACCCCGGTGCGAGGCGGCGCAGCGGAACCACAGCGGCGGGGTGCGACAGCGTGAACGGCATGGCTCGGCTTCGACACCCCTCGTGGCCCCGCGTTCTCGGCCATTCGCCGCGCGCGGTTGACCGCACGCCCGCGCCCAAGAACTCTCCTAAGGATGGGCTTACCGCGCACGCTCGCCGACGTCGATTGGGCACGCTGGACGGGCGTGGCGTGCACGCTGGTATTCGTGGTGCGCGGTGCCGAGGTGCTGTTGATCCGCAAGAAACGCGGCCTCGGCGCGGGCAAGATCAACGCGCCCGGCGGGCGCCTCGAGCCGGGCGAGATGCCGCTCGCGTGCGCGATCCGCGAAACGCGCGAGGAAGTGTGCGCCGTGCCGCGCGGGCTCGCGTGGTGTGGGCGCAACCGCTTCCAGTTCGTGGACGGCTACGCAACCGACGTGCACGTCTTCAGCGCGCGCGAACTCGAAGGCACGCCCGCGCCCACCGCGGAGGCGGATCCGTTCTGGGCGCCAATCGCCGAGGTTCCGTACGCCGAGATGTGGGAAGACGACGTGCTCTGGCTCCCGCACTTGTTCGCCGGGCGGCAGTTCTCAGGGCGCTTTCTGCTCGACGGCGACAAGCTGCTGGACTGGGCGCTCGAGATTCTGTGAGCGGCCCAAGTCTCAGGGGAGCGCGCCGTACGCGATGAAGTGGCGGTCCGAGACGGCTTCGAGCGCGAAGTGTGCGAGCCCCGCTGCCGCGAGTTGTGCGCGCACTTCTTCCAGCGTGTAGGCGGCGCACAGCGAGAGGTAGAAGTCGCGCTGCAACAGCTCGGGTTCGCGACTCGCTTCGCGCGCCACGAGAACGCGCGCCGCCGCCTGGCTCGTGGGCCGCAGCAGGTCGCCCACAAACAGCGGCGCGCCGCTCGCGCCGTAACACTTTGCGCTCTCCCACAGCACCGCCGGATCGTGCAGGTGATGCAGCAGCGAGTTCGAGTAGACGAGCGCGTACCCGTGGCCGGGCGGTGCGTCCGCCGGGAGAACTGCGCGGGCGAAGCGCACGCGGCTCGCGAGGCCGGAGCGCTCGGCATCGGCGCGCGCCAGCTTCAGCATCGCGTCCGAGCCGTCGACGCCGTCGATCGAGAGCTCCGGCAATGCGCGCGCCACACGGAACGTGACGTCTCCGGGCCCGCAGCCGAGATCGAGCGCCACACCGCACAGTTCGCGCGCACGCGTGCGCTCGCATAACAAGGCGACGAAGCGATCGTGCGGCGCGCTGAAATCCGCCCGCGCGTAGGCGAGCGCCTGTGCGGCGTCGTCCATCAGTTCGGGTTCGGGGTCGCGCTGCATCGGGCGTTCGCTTGTTATAGCCCCGGCCCGCCCGAGGCGAAGAACACCAGCAGCGTCACCTCTTCCTCGATCTCGAAGAACGAGTGCTCCGAGGTGGCGCGCACGTAGAGCAGCGAGCCGGGGCCGATTGGGCGCTCTTCTCCGCTGACGCGCACGCGGCCTTTGCCGCGCACGACGAGATACACCTCGTCCTCGTCGTGCGGCGCCTGCAAATCTCTCGCGCCGGGAGGCAGCGTGTAGACGCCGCACGAGAGCGCCGGCACGCGCAGGAACTCGCGATACGGCCGTCCGCTCGCGCGCAGGCTCTCGATCTCGCGTTCGAGATCGAAAGCTTTCCAGTCTCCGTCCGCCACGTACGCCTCCAGGCAAGCGCGCGCAGCGTATCGCGTTCGATCGTGCGCTAGCGCCGCGGGCCGAGCGCGATGCCGTGCTTGGCGATTAGGCGATACACCGCGGCGCGGCTGCGGCCGAGCCGGCGCGCCGCGCGCGCGAGGTTGCCACCCGTGTCGGAGAGCGCGGCGAGCAGCGCGTCGCGCTCGCGCTCCCGCTCGCGATCGCGCAGCGC